>CANRLS010000009.1 GCA_947631545.1 uncultured Atopobiaceae bacterium | reverse complement strand
TGTTCCGCTCCTTCAGCGCCCGCTGGATGTTGCGTTCCGCATCCCTGCGTGCCAGATCCTGGCGCTTGTCATAGAGCTTCTTGCCGCGGGCGAGCGCGATGGTGAGCTTCACGCGGTTGGCCTCGTCGAAGTACAGCTGGAGCGCGATGAGGGCCATGCCCTTGTCGCGCAGTCGCGCGTCGAGATGGTCTATCTGGCGACGGTGGAGCAGGAGCTTCCGCCGCCGATCGGGATCGCGATTGGCGATGTTGCCATGGGAGAAGGGTGGGATGTGGAGCCCGATGATCCAAGCTTCGCCGCCACGGATGAGGCAGAACGATTCGGCGAGCGACGGAGCGCGTTCGCGAAGGCTCCGCACTTCGGTGCCCGCGAGCACGATTCCGGCTTCGTAGGTCTCCTCGATGTCGTACTCGTGACGGGCCTGGCGGTTGCGTGCGATGACGCGGATGTCCCTCTCCTTACCCACGGGGCTCGCCGCTTTCCGCATCGGAGACGGCGTTGGCGGCGATCTCCTCATCGGCCTCGTGGATGAGGTCGACGAGCGCGAGGCACGCCTCGTCGCCCACGAGCCCGCGCGCCCGCATGAGGAGCTCCATGGCGGAGTTCGCGTCGCCGAGGGCCTGGGCGTCGGTGGCGCACATGATGAGCGTGAGGGCGATCTCGGCGTTGGCGCCCTCGGGAAGCCCCTCCTGGGCGAGCACCTCGCTGACCTCCTCGGGCGTGATGGTCGAGGGATCCTCCGGCGTCCCCTCCATCGCCTCGGCCATGGCGGCGAGCTCCTCGTCCTCGAGTCCGAAGCGCTCGGCGGCGACCAGGCATGCGGCCACGGCACGTGGGTTCGAGGCGTCGTGGAAGTAGCGGGCGAAGTTCTTGTAGGCCTGCACCAGATGCTCGGCCTCGCTCGCCCGCTCGAAGACGCTGAACGAGAGGGCCAGCCACTGGCGCTCGTCGCCCAGCATGAGGTTGATCTCGGCGAGGTCGAGGCGCACGCCGCAGTCCATGGGGTTCCAACGCACCGCCTGGGTGAGCGCGTCCCTCGCCATCTCCATCTCCCCCGTCTGCACGAGGGCGAAGGCGAGGTCGGTGTAGAGACGGCTGAGCGGCGCCCCCACGTCGCGGAGCTCGCGCGGGTCGGCCTCGACGCGGCGGTAGGCCAGACGCTCGAAGAACGTGGGGAAGCTGAACCACTGCACCGTCTCGGTGGTGGGGCAGTGGTCGGCCACGTAGTGCTCCGCCTCGTGGGCGAGCCGGCCCAGGAACTGCGCGGCCCCCACGACGCTCTGCTCGTCGCCCTGGGCGAGGAGCGCCTCGGCGTCGAGGAGGTCGGCGGTCAGCGTATCGAGCCGCATCGTCTTCTCACGAACCTCTCGGCCCTAGACCTTGAGGAAGCGGCGCATGGCGATGGCCGAGCCGAAGAGGCCGATGACCACGCCGATGCCGAGGAGGATGAAGTACGTGCCCACGATGACGCCGGGCTGGATCTCGATCGTGAGGAACTGGAGGCTGCTCGTGAGCTTGGGCAGGAGCACGGCGAGCCCCACCTGGAGCGCGACGATCGCCAAGATGGCGCCGATGATGGCCTCGATGACGCCCTCCATGAGGAAGGGGCCGCGTATGAAGCCGTTGGAGGCGCCCACGAGCCGCATGATCGCGATCTCGCGGCGACGGGCCGAGATGGCGAGGCGGATCGTGTTGTTGATGAACACGAAGGCCACGAACGTGAGGAGCACCACGAGCACGAGCGCGATGATGCGCACGTAGTTGGCCACGCTGAAGAGCCGCTCGACCGTCTGCTGGCCGTACTGGATGGAGAGGCCCACGTCCTCGGGATCGTCGCACACCTCGGCGAACGTGGGGTCGGACGCCAGCTCATCGGCGACGGCGGTGACCTCCTGCGGATCGCTGAGTTCGATCACGAGCGACGCGGGCACCGGGTTCTCGCCGTCGAGGGCGTCGACGGCGGCCGCGGCGTTGCGGTTGCTCATGGTGCTGCGGTACTCCTCCAGGGCCTCTTCCTTGGACTTGTAGGTGACGTCGCTCACGTACTCCCAGCCCTCGATGGAGCTCTGGAGGTTCGCGACGGCCGTGGGATCGGCGTCGTCGGAGAGGAACGCCTGGATGGTCACCTGATCCTCCACCGAGCCCACCATGTTGGTGATGAGCACCGAGCCCATGATGAAGAGGCCGATGATGAAGAGGCTGAGGAAGATCGTGACGATCGCGCCGAGGGCCGTGGACCAGCCGCGAAGGATGTGATGGCCCGCCTCGCGGAACGCGTACCCGATGTTAGAGGGTGCCATAGAAGCCGTAGCCTCCCCTCTCCTGGTCGCGCACGAGGTGGCCGTTCTCGAGCGCCACGACGCGCTTGCGCATGGAATCCACCATCTCGCGGTCGTGGGTGGCCATGATCACGGTCGTCCCGTTCTTGTTGATGGCCTCGAGGAGCTTCATGATGCCGAGGCTGATGGCGGGATCGAGGTTGCCCGTGGGCTCGTCGCAGATGAGGAGCGGGGGCCGGTTGACCATGGCCCGTGCGACGCTCACGCGCTGCTGCTCGCCGCCCGAGAGCTGGTCGGGGAACATGTCCATCTTGTCCGCGAGGCCCACGAGGCGGAGCACCTCGGGCACCTGCACCTTGATGACGCTCTTGGGCTTGCCGATGCACTCGAGGGTGAAGGCCACGTTCTCGTAGGTGGTGCGATCCTGAAGGAGCTTGAAGTCCTGGAAGACGCAGCCGATCTGGCGACGCAGGAACGGCACCTTCCAGTTGCGCATCTTCGAGAGGCTCTGGCCGGCGACCATGATCTCGCCGCTCGTCACCTGGAGCTCGCGGGTGAGCAGGCGCAGGAACGTCGACTTGCCAGACCCCGAGTGCCCCACGATGAAGACGAACTCGCCGGGATAGATGTCGAGGGAGACGTCCTGGAGCGCCGGCTTGTTGGGCTGCGCGGGGTAGATCTTCGTCACGTGGCGCATGGAGATGGTCGGCTCGAGGTTGCGATTCACCTGCGGCTGGCTGGCCTCCTGGCCGAGCGATGCGTAGAGCCCGTGGGGCTCGTAGCCGAGCGGGTTCGGCGCGGCGGACGCCGGCTGCGCGGGCGCCGCGGGCTGCGTTTGGGGAGCGGGCGGCGCCGGCATCGGGATCTGCGGCGCGACCTGGGGTTGCGGCGCATCGGCGATAGGCTCGCCCAGCGGATTCAGATCCAGAGATTCGTAGCTCTGGTACAGGACTTCGCGTACATCCGATCCTTCTGCGAGAGACGGATTCGGCGTTGCGGGCGCCTCCGCCTCCGGCTGGACGGATCCTCCAGCCATCGGGGAATCGGCGGGAACGACGCCGTCGCTCTCGCGGAAGTGCTCTGCCACGGTATGCTCCTCTTGAGTTGCGTTTGCGGACAGACGTGGCAAGTCTAGCAGACGCTCTCGTGAGCGCACGAAAACCCACGGGACGCCCACGCGGCGCGTTCCGCCGATGAAAGGGGTATGGCATGGATTACGCGAAGGAGTCCCTGCGCCTGCACGGCGAATGGCGCGGCAAGGTCGAGGTCGAGCCCCGCGTCCCAACGGATTCCACGACCGACCTCTCACTCGCCTACACGCCGGGCGTCGCCGCCCCCTGCCTCGAGATCCAGGCGCACCCCGAGAAGTCCTTCGAGCTCACGCGCCGCTGGAACACCGTCTGCGTGCTCACCGACGGCTCCGCCGTGCTCGGGCTCGGCAACATCGGCCCCGAGGCCGCCATGCCCGTCATGGAGGGCAAGTGCGTGCTCTTCAAGAACTTCGGCGGCGTCGATGCCTGGCCGCTCGCGCTCGCGACCCAGGACGTGGACGAGCTCGTGCATGCCGCGACCCTGCTGGCCCCGAGCTTCGGCGGCGTGAACCTCGAGGACATCTCGGCGCCGCGCTGCTTCGAGGTCGAGCGCCGGATCCAAGAGGCCGTGGACATCCCCATCTTCCATGACGACCAGCACGGCACGGCCATCGTGGTCACGGCGGGGCTCCTGAACGCGCTCCGGCTCACGGGCAAGACGATCGAGGACGTCCGCGTCGTCCAGAACGGCCCGGGCGCCGCGGGAACCGCCATCATCAAGATGCTCCTCGGCCTCGGGGTGACGGACATCGTCGCTGTGGATCGCTCGGGCATCCTCGTGAAGGGGCGCGAGGCGGGGCTTCCCGGCTACAAGGAGGAGCTGGCCAGGATCACGAACCCGAGGAAGCTCTCCGGAGGCCTCGCAGAGGCGGTCGAGGGCGCCGATGTGTTCATCGGCACGAGCGCTCCGGGCGTCCTCACGGAGGCCATGGTGCGCTCCATGGCGAAAGATCCGATCATCTTCGCCTGCGCGAATCCCGATCCCGAGATCGATCCGGAGCTCGCCAAGGCGGCCGGCGCGGCCGTGGTGAGCACGGGCCGAAGCGACCTTCCCAACCAGGTGAACAACGTGCTCGTCTTCCCCGGGCTCTTCCGCGGCGCCCTCGATGCCAGGGCGAGCCGCGTGACCGATGGCATGAAGCGCGCCGCCGCCCATGCGCTGGCCGGCCTCGTCTCTGACGACGAGCTCAGGGCCGATTACATCATCCCCGAGCCCTTCGACCCGAGGGTTCGCGATGCGGTGAGCGAAGCCGTGGAGCGTGCCGCCCACGAGGACGGCGTCGCCCGGGCCTAGGGAGCGAAGAGGGAGGCGCCGAAGCCCGAAGGCCCCGGCGCCTGTCACTGAAAGCGGTTGCCCGCTGGCCTCTAGCGGGCGTCGACGAGTGCCAGCGCCGCCTCGAGCACGCCGGCCTCGTCGAGCCCGAAGTGCTTCAGCAGCACATCGCCCGGGGCCGAGGTGCCGAAACCGCGCATCCCCACGAAGCCCATCCTGGTCGGCTGCCTCTCGGAGAGGAGCTCCGCCACGGCCGAGCCCATGCCGCCGAGCACCGAGTGCTCCTCGCAGGCGAGGACGAGCCCCGTCTTGGCCGCGCTCCGACAGATGACGTCCTCGGCCAGGGGCTTCACGCTGAAGACGTCGATGACCTCGGCGGAGATGCCGCGCTTGGCCAGCTCCTCGGCGGCCTTGAGCGCCATCGAGACCTCGACGCCGCAGGCGCAGATCGTGAGGTCGGCGCCCTCGCGCACGACGTTCGCGAAGGGCAGGCCGCCCTTGAAGCCCTCATCGTAGACCTCGGGCACCGGGAAGCGGCCCATTCGGATGTAGAAGGGGCCGTCGTTCTCGGCGGCGATCCTCACCGCAGCGGCGGTGGCGAAGTGGTCGGCCGGCACGAGCACCCGCATCTGGGGCATCGTGCGCATGAGGGCGATGTCCTCCAGCGCCTGGTGGGTGGCGCCGTCCTCGCCCACCGTCACGCCGGAGTGGGTGGGGCAGATCTTGACGTTGAGCCTCGAGTCGCAGACGGTGTTTCGGATCTGGTCCAGGCAGCGGCCCGTGCCGAAGGCGGCGAAGGAGCCGGTGAACACGATGCGCCCGGTGAGGGCGAGGCCGGCGGCCACTCCCACCATGTTCTGCTCGGCGATGCCCACGTCCACGAGGCGATCGGGGTCGAAGGCGCCGAGCTTGGCGGTGGTGGTGGAGCCGGCGAGGTCGGCATCGACGGCCATGATGTCGTAGCCCTCGTTCACGAGCTCGATGAGGGTGGGGCCGAAGGCGGCCCGGGTGGCTTCGTTTCCCATGGCTAGGCCTCCTTCATGAGGTTCGCGCGGGCTTCGTCGAGCTCCTTCAGGGCTGCCTTCGCCTGCTCGGCGTTGGGGGCCACTCCGTGCCATTCCATGGCGTCCTCCATGAACGAGACGCCCTTGCCCTTCACCGTCTCGCAGACCACCGCGGTGGGGCGCTCGGTCTCCTCGCGGGCCGCCAGCAGCGTGTCCGTGAGCCGCCGCAGGTCGTGGCCGTTCACGCGCCAGGTGCGCCAGCCGAAGGCCTCGAGCTTGGCATCGATGTCGCCGAGCGAGTTCACGTCGGTCACATGGCCGTCGATCTGAAGGTTGTTGAGGTCGACGATGACGGTCACGTTGGAGAGGTTGCGATGGGCGCCGAACATGAGGCTCTCCCAGTTGGAGCCCTCCTGCATCTCGCCGTCGCCGACGATGCACCACACATGGGGAAGGTCGCGCCTCTCGGTGTCGCCGCGCCTCTTGGCGTCGAGGGCGAGGCCGAGCGCGATGCCGCAGCTGATGGCGAGACCCTGGCCGAGCGAGCCCGAGCACACCTCCACGCCCTCGAGCACATTCGAATCGGGATGGCCCCTCAGGCGCGAGCCCAGATGCCTGAGGGTCGGAAGCTCCTCCTCCCTCACCCATCCCACCTGCTTGAAGGCGGCGTAGAGGGCGGGGGCCGCATGACCCTTGGAGAGGATCAGCCTGTCGCGGCCCTCCCAGCGGGGATCGGCCGGATCGTAGGCCATCACGTTGGCGAAGAAGAGCGCCGCCAGGATATCCGTGGCGGAGAGGGATCCGCCGGGATGGCCCGATCCCGCGGCCTCGAGCATCGTGATGATGTCGTGACGCATCTCGTTGGCCCTGAGCTCCAGCTCGTGGATGCTCGGGCCCTCATGGCTGGGGAGTATCGCGGTCATGGCACTCGCTTTCAGCGGTCGAGGTTCGTTCGGCACCGGCGAGGGGATGGCCTACGCCTGGCCGGTGACCTTCTTCCAGTCGGCCTCGAACTGGGCGAGGCCCTGGTCGGTGAGGGGGTGCTTCAGGCACTTCTCGAGGGCGCCCAGGGGCACGGTGGCGATGTCGGCGCCCAAAAGCGCCGCCTCGGTCACGTGCTGCGGCGTGCGCACGGAAGCCGTGATGATCTCGCACTGGTCGGGCGTGTAGTAGTTCTTCACGCACTGCACGATGGTGGCGAGCTGGTCGATGCCGTTGTCGCCGATGTCATCGAAGCGGCCCACGAAGGGGCTCACGTAGCGGGCGCCGGCGGCGGCGGCCAGAAGCGCCTGGGGCGCGCTGAAGATGAGCGTCATGTTGACGTTCACGCCATCGGCCTTGAGCGCATGGGTGGCCTCGAGGCCGGCGGCGCCGATGGGGAGCTTCACCACGATGTTCGGGGCGAGCGAGGCCAGGTGCCTGCCCTCCTCGATCATGCCCTCGGCGGTGGTGGCGGTGCTCTCGGCCGAGACCGGCAGGCCCTCGCAGAGGTTCGCGATCTTGGTCATATGATCCTCGAAGTCCTCGAGCTTGCCGCCGATCCTCGAGTAGAGGCTCGGGTTGGTGGTCACGCCGGCGAGGCAGCCCCAATCGAGCGCTGTCTTTATCTCGTCCAAGTCCGCGGTATCGATGAAGAACTTCATGCCAAGCCGTCCCTTCTCCTCTACGTGGTGGCCTATGACGGCCGCGTCTCGAAGCGCGGCCCGAGTGCCCTGCCTACTCGCTCGGCGCGCCCGCCTCACGGGACTCCAGGAACTCCTGAAGCCCGATCTTGATCTGATGGGTGTCGAGGATGTCGTCCACGCCCACGGCGTAGGTGCCCTGGGCCTCCACCTCGTCAACCAGATCGTTCATGGTGATCACCAGATCGCCGGTGAACGCCTTCAGGGCCTTCAGGTTCCCCGGGCGCGTCTTGATGGGGAACTTGTTCTCCTTGATCACCTGGTCGGCCTTGATCTTGAGCATCATGGACGACCCCATGCCGGCCCGGCAGCAAACGAGAGCGTGGTACATGGCTCCTCCCTTCACGGGGCCTCATGCCCCTGAATGTAGTCGATGATGGGATCGGCATCCTCGGCGCCATCGACGACGGCGAAGAAGTCCGCATCCCCGATGAGAGCGGTGAGCGCGGTGAGCGCCTCCAGATGGGCCGTGGCGTCGCGCGCGCCGAACACGAGCACGTAGCGAACGGGGTCGTTGGCCGCAGAGCCGAAGTCGACGGGCTCGGCGAGCCGGCAGAGGCCCATGACGGCCTCGATGACGCCGGTCTCGGGCATGCCATGGGGAAGCGCCACGCCCTTTGTGATGACGAAGTACGGCCCCAGCTCCTGCGCTGCGGCGATGATGTCGTCCACGTAGGACTCGGTGATCTTGCCCCGCGCCACGAGCGGGACCGCCGCCTTGCGGACGGCATCCCTCCAGTCCTTTGCCTCGACGTCCAGGAGGACGAAGTCGGGCGCGATGAGATCGGAGAGGAGCAAGGGGCCTCCGGGGTTCCTTCGCAGGCACGTTCCGCTGTCGGCCCCGACGGCGATGACGGTTCGAAAAGGGCCGATGCCCATTCTAGTGGCTTCCGCGAAGGCGTGCCCGCCGTCCGCCGCTCATCCACCGGCCATGCACGACCCGCGAGCAAAGGGCGACGCGCCACAACCGATCTATTCGACCCTGCCGCGCTCCCCCGTCGACCACCGCAGGTACTCGGTGATGAAGTCGTCCAGGTCGCCGTCCTCGAGCACGCGGTCGACGTTTCCGGTCTCGTGGCCGGTGCGCGTGTCCTTGACGAGCTGGTAGGGGAAGAGCACGTAGTTGCGCGCCTGGTTGCCGAAGGAGATGTCGGTTCGAGGGCCCTTGAGCTCGGCGAGCTCGGCGTCGCGCTTCTCGCGCTCAAGCTCGAGGAGGCGTGCCTTGAGGATGCGCATCGCGCTCGCGCGGTTCTGGATCTGGGAGCGCTCGTTCTGGCAGGTGACGACGATGCCCGTCGGCAGGTGGGTGATGCGAACCGCCGAGTCGGTGGTGTTCACGCCCTGGCCGCCCGGCCCCGACGCGTGGTACACGTCGATGCGAAGATCCTGGGGGTCGATCTCCACCTCCACCTCGTCGGGGAGGTCGGGCAGCACCTCCACGCCGGCGAAGGTGGTCTGGCGGCGCTTGTTGGCGTCGGTGGGGCTGATGCGCACGAGGCGGTGGACGCCCTGCTCGGCCTTGAGCATGCCGTAGGCGTTCTTTCCCCTCACGGTGAAGGTCGCCCGGTCGAGGCCGATGACCTCGCCCTCGGGCGCATCGTTCACCTCGACCTTCCAGCCGCGACGCTCGGCGTAGCGCAGGTACATCTTGAAGAGCATCGAGGTCCAGTCCTGCGCCTCGAGGCCCCCCTGGCCGGGTTTCACGGTGACGATCGCGTCGCCCAGATCCAGGTCGTCGGTGAACCAGCTGGCGAGCTCCAGCTCGCCGAGGTCGCGCTCCAGCTGGCGGGCGAGCTCTACCGCCTCGGCCATGAGGTCGGCATCGCCGGTCTCGCGCGCGAGGTCGTCGGCCGCCTTGGCGTCCTCCAGCGTCGCTTGGGCGCTCTCGATGCCCGCCACGTCGTCCCTGGCCCGGGCGAGGAGCGTCATCGCCTGCCGCGCGGCCTCGGCGTCGTCCCAGAAGCCGGGCGCGGCGCACCTCTCCTCGAGTTCGGCCACGCGCGCTCGCGCCTCGTCCACGTGGAGGTAGCCCTCCATCTGGGCGAGGCGCTCCTCGAGCGCGGCCAGATCCGCCGTCTGCGGTTGCGCCTCGGCCACTAGCCCCTCCGCCCGTGGCAGTTCTTGAACTTCTTGCCGCTTCCGCAGGGGCAGGGATCGTTGCGGCCGACGTTGGCGTAGGGGTCGCCCGACTCGTCCTTGCGATAGGTGCGCGGCTTGGCCGCGGCGGGCTGGCGCTGGGCGGCTCCGCCGGCGGCGACGCCCACGGGCTGGCGCATCTGGGCGGGAGCGGGCGCCGGCATGCCCCTCGTGGGGCCCCGATCGCCATCGACCTCCGCCGGACCCGAGTAGGTGGCGCCGCGCAGGGGCGCCTGGGCCTCGGCCTCCTCGGCCGCCTGCTGCTCGGGCGTCTTCACGGCCACCTCGATGCGCAGGATCGTCCGGAGGAAGTCCTCGTACATGGCCGAGACGAGCATCTGGAAGGCTCGGAAGGCCTCGGTCTTGTACTCCACCAGCGGGTCGCGCTGGCCGAAGCCGCGGAGCCCGATGCCGGCCTTGAGGTAGTCCATCTCCTGGAGGTAGGTCATCCAGCGGCTATCGATGACGCGCAGCATCACCTGCTGGGCGAGCACGTCCATGACCTCGGTGCCGAGCGCCTCGGCCTTGGCGTCGTAGCGGCCCCGGACGAAGTCGCGAAGGCGCTCCTCCAGCTCGTCCTCGCCCTTGACATCCGAGAGGTCCGGCATCTCCTGGGCGCCGGTGAGGTTGCGGAGCCAGAGGGTCAGGTCCTCGAGGTCCCATTCCTCGGGGGAGCTCCCGGCGGGGCAGCGCTCGGCCACGGCCTCGTGGACGGTCTGCTCCAGCACCTCCTCCACGTGGCCCACCAGGTCCTTGCCGTCGAGGACGCGGTTCCTCTCCTCGTAGATCACCTGACGCTGCTGGTTCATCACGTCGTCGTAGTCGAGCACGTTCTTGCGCATGGAGAAGTTGATCTCCTCCACCTTGCGCTGGGCGCTCTCCACGGCCTTCGAGACCATCTTGGCCTGGATGGGCATGTCTGGCGGCATGTCCATGCGCTCCATGAGCGAGGCGATGCGATCCATCTTGTCGGCGCCGAAGAGGCGCATGAGGTCGTCCTCGAGCGAGAGGTAGAACTGCGTCTCGCCGGGGTCGCCCTGGCGGCCGGAGCGTCCGCGGAGCTGGTTGTCGATGCGGCGGGCCTCATGGCGCTCCGTGCCGATGACGCAGAGGCCCCCGGCGGCGATCACGTGCTCGCGCTCGGTGGCGCAGATGGAGCGGGCCTCGTCCAGGGCCGCCGCCCTCTGCGCGTCGGTGGCTTCCTCGGGGTCGATGCCCTCGGCCTTGAGGATGTCCTGCGCCAGCTGGTCGGGGTTGCCGCCGAGGAGGATGTCGGTGCCGCGGCCGGCCATGTTGGTGGCGATGGTCACGGCGCCCTCGCGACCGGCCTGGGCCACGATCTGGGCCTCGCGGGCGTGCTGCTTGGCGTTCAGCACGTCGTGGGGGATGCCCCGGCGCGCGAGCGTGCGCGAGAGGCGCTCCGAGCTCTCGATGGAGACGGTGCCCACGAGCACCGGCTGGCCGGCCCTGTGGCGCCGCTCCACGTCGTCGGCCACGGCGGCGAACTTGTGGTCCACGTCGCGGTAGATCTGGTCGTCGTGGTCGATGCGGATGACCGGCCTGTTGGGCGGCACCTCCTGCACCGGCAGGTGGTAGATCTGGCGGAACTCGGCGTCTTCGGTCATGGCGGTGCCCGTCATGCCGGCGAGCTTCTCGTAGAGGCGGAAGTAGTTCTGCAGCGTGATGGTGGCGAGCGTCTGGTTCTCCTCGCGGACGCTCACGCCTTCCTTGGCCTCGATGGCCTGGTGGAGGCCCTCGGAGTAGCGCCTGCCCTCCATGATGCGACCGGTGAACTCGTCGACGATCTTCACCTCGCCGTCGATGACCACGTACTGCTGGTCGCGATGGAAGAGGTACTCGGCCTTGAGCGCCTGCTGGAGGTGGTTCACCAGCTGGCCCGCCATATCGCCGTAGATGTTGTCGATGCCCAGGGCCCTCTCGACGCGCTTCAGGCCCCGGTCGGTGGTGTTGATGGTGTGCTTGGCCTCGTCCATCTCGAAGTCCACGTCGAGGACGAGCCCGCGGACCGCCCGTGCGAAGTCGCGGTAGGTGGCCGCCGACTTGGTGCCGGCGCCGCTTATGATGAGCGGCGTCCTCGCCTCGTCGATGAGGATCGAGTCCACCTCGTCGACGATGGCGTAGTGGTGGCCGCGCTGCACCCGCTGCTGCGGGCGCACGACCATATTGTCGCGCAGGTAGTCGAAGCCGAACTCCGAGTTGGTGCCGTAGGTGACGTCGGCCTCGTAGGCCGGCTTCTTGGCGTTAAGCGGCATGCCGTTCTGAAGGAGGCCCACTTTGAGCCCCATGGCCCGGTAGAGCGCGCCCATCCATTCGGAGTCGCGCTTGGCGAGGTAGTCGTTCACGGTGACGATGTGGACGCCCTTGCCCTTGAGGGCGTTCAGGTAGCCGGCGAGGGTGGAGACGAGCGTCTTGCCTTCGCCGGTCTTCATCTCGGCGATCATGCCCTCGTGGAGGGCCACCGCGCCCACCACCTGCACGTCGAAGTGGCGCATGCCCAGCACGCGGTCGCTCATCTCGCGCACTGCGGCGAAGGCCTCGGGCATGATCTTGTCGAGGTCCTCGCCCGCCTCGAGCCGCTCCTTGAAGCGCGGCGTCTCCGCGGCGATCTCGGCGTCGGTCATCTTGGCGTAGCGCGGTCCGAGCTCGTTCACGCGCTCGGCCACCTTCTCGAAGGCCTTGAGCTCCTTGTCGGAGCCGATGGAGAGGATCTTGGTGAATAGGCCGGGCATGGCTTCCCTTCTTGCGTTCACGACGTCGCCCGGCTCCGAAGCGCCGGGCGTCACCGCCATTATATGGGTGCGCGGGATAGGGCCGCTTTCGAGCCGGATCCGCCACAGATGCGCCACTATTGGGCGCCGCCGGCGCGCCTACGCGATGGCCTTGAAGCCTCCGGGCTCCTGCCGGCTCGCGTCGGGTCCCTTGGGGAGCTCGTCGCGCATGAGGCGCTTGAGCTTGCGGTAGAGCTCCCGAACGCGATGGGAGGGCGCCATGCCGAAGCCCTCCGAGAGCGATGTGCAGTAGTCGCGGTAGGCGCCATCGAGCTCGCGGACGCGCCCTTCGGCGGCGAAGGCCCGAAGCCGGCACGAGACGGCGTCCTCCCTGAGGGAGCCACGGAGGCAGGCGTCGCCGGCGAACCAGATCGCCTCCTTGGCGAGCCCGCACTTGAGGGAGAGCTCGGAGGCCTCCACCAGAAGGTCCACGTAGAGGGTCTCCAGCGCCTGGCGCTTCGCCTGGTACTCGCCGCGCACGTCCTGGATGGGGATGAAGAGGCCGTTGCCGTAGAGCCTGCCCAGATGCCGGCAGAGCGAGAGGCGCCAGGCCCTGTCCCCCGTGTGGCAGAGCACCTCGTGGCAGCGGCTCTCGAAGATGTCCACGTCGCACTCGACGAGCTTGGGGTTGAGACGCACCCGTCCCTGCTCGCAGACGATGTAGGGCGGCCTCTGATCCACGCAGCCCAAGGTGTCGCGAAGCGAGCTGAGCACGCTGTAGAGGCTGTTCCGGCTCCGCGCGTAGTCGCCGTCGGGCCAGAGCGCCTCGCAGATGCTCGCCCGGGTGAGGGAGTGGGACGGGGCGATGGCGAGCGCCGCCAGCACCAGCTTGGAGGCCTTCCTGCGCCAGCTCGCGTCGGGGATCGGCCTGCCTCCGAGCCTCACCTCGAACGCGCCGAGCATGCGCACCTCGAGCTTGGGAGCATCGATCGGACTCACGCGCCGCCGAGCTGCGGGTTGTCGGCCGTGGGCCCCGTCCCGCTCGGCGAGGGGCTTCGCCAGCGGGGGAGATTCCAGGAGCCGGGAGGCGTCGGTGATGCGCCCGCCGTCTCCCGGGGCAGCCGCTCCCTCGCGCCCGGCCGCTCCCTCGTGCCCGGATGCGCTCCCGCGCCCGTCCATGCCGCGCGCGTCGGCTTCCGGCGCGCCCTCCCCGTCGGCGATCGCCGTGGGCGATTCGCCAGGGGCCTGCTGGCCCTCGCCATCGTCCTCGCCCGCGAGCGCCAGGGCCGCCTCGCGCCAGGACACCGGCAGCAGGCGCTTCAATGCGAGCGCCTGGGGCCAGGACCCCTTGAGGGCGAGGGCCGTGAGGGCGAGGGCCGCGTAGGTGGGCGGCTCCGCATCGAAGAGCGTGCCCAGCGTCTGGGGATCTATCTCCTCAACGACTCGGAAGACATCCACCGCCACCACATAGGCGCATCGGGCGAGTGGCCGGATCCCGAGCCCGGCGGGGAAGTCCCAGACCGTGGCCGGGAGCGGCTGCGGCTCCTCTCCGAGCGCCCCCTGGCAGAGCGCCTCCAGCGTGTAGGCGCTGCAGACGAGATCCGCCGATCCCGTGGACGCGAGCTCCAGCGAAAGGCCCCGAACCAGCGTGAGCGCTGCGTAAAAGGAGTGCTCTCGGTAGAGCTCGGAGGCGCAGGCGACGGCCACCGCCCCTCGCAGGTACGGGTCGGGGTGCCTCGCCAGGCGCTCGGACAGTCTCCTCAGCCGCTGGGAGATCCCCTCGTCGCCCAAAAAGCCCCTGACGGCGCAGATCGACCCCTCGAGGCTCTGGGCCAAAAGATCGAGCCCATCGCCGTGGATGGCCTCGATGAGGTCGTCGAGGCGGCGCAGCTGGGCCGCCTCGGGCACCGCCCCCATGAGGCGCGAGCACGCGGATTCGCACTCCAGGAGCATGGTGCCCGCGATGGTCTCGTCCTCCACGAGACCCTTGCAGCCCTCGAGGAGCTTCGAGGCCTTCAGGAGCCCGCCTCCGATGAGCGCCTCACGGATATCGACGAGACGGTGGAGGCACTGGCAGAGCGGATCCACCGTGGCGGGCCGGGGCTCGTCTCCAGCGGGCGCGCCGCCCTCGTCGCCGGCCCTCCCCCCGATTCCGAGCCAAGATCCCATGAGCTCGACCAGAGCCTCCGCCTGGTCGATGAGTAGCTGGCGCATCTCGGGCGACTCCCCCTCCGACGGCTCACCCGCCCTGGCGTCCGAGACGGCCGCGCGAGCTCCTTCGTACTCCCTCGCGACATCCCTCGGAGATGCCCAGAGAAGCCCCTCCGTCGCCGATACGAGCGGTCCGAGGAAAGCCGGCGGCTCGTAGGCCTGGTCGAAGACGAGGCTCTCCACGAGCTCCCAATGTCCGGCGTTCATGAGATCGAAGGCATGGCGAAACGCGAGACGGGCCACATCGGCCTCGCCCGCGATCTCCGCGAGGATCCGGCCGGCGCGCCCGTACTCGCCGCGATCGCAGAGCGCTGCGGCGATCCGCTCGATCAGGCCCGGCCAGCGCTTGAGGGCCGGGCGGGCGAGGTCACCGAGCGATTGCTCGGAGAGCGGGCCCGAGAACCCGGAGATCCTGTAGACGATGCCGAGTTGGGGCATGGTCGTCGTCACCGAGATGATGTCCGGTGGATCGCAGGCGATGCCCAAGGCGCGAATGTCCGCGATGGTGCCATGGCCCAGGAGCAGCATGGCCGTTGCCAGCTTCGCACGAAGTTCCCGTTTGGATGCGAGCGTCCCCATCATGGGAGCCCCCCTCCTCCGCCCTTTCGGGCAGGTCCGTCGCATGCCGATGTCTGTCACGGGTGCGTCGGGCCCGGGATGGTGACCCTAACGGCAGGATGCGTTCCTTAGACCGAAGGTTAGGCAAGCGGCAGGGGAGCACGAACTCCAACACGGGCCCTTCCATCCGCACTGCCGTAGGGAGGCGCTTCGTCTAGCAGCAAGAACATTCTTGGACAGCTTCGCTAGGCCCCGAAGTCGCATCAAACTCCGAATCAAACCGGCGCTTCTCCCATCGACGAATGGACGCATCGATATTCATAGTTTCGTTGGGAACGAAGGGGCGCATCCCCGCACCTCTGGCTCATACTGGACGGCATCCGCCATCCCGACCCGCTCTCGGAGGCACCGTGCCCAAGACGAAGGCCGCATGCGCCCTGAAGATGCTCTTCGCAGCCCTCGCGCTGGCGCTCGCACTTGGCGCCTGCGGCGCCGGCATCACCCTCGAGCCGGGCCAGGAGACGTGGGGGCAGATCTCTGCCGTGAACGGCGACGACCTGTCGCTACTCGTGGGCTCCATGAGCGAAGACGGCTTCCAGCCCGACGGCACCACGGCCACCGTCTCCATCAAGGACGCGTCGGTGGTCTCGGACGCCGGCGAGCGCTTGGGCCGGGACGAGCTCGCGAACGGAGAGGTCGTGCGGGTCTCCATGGGCCCGTCGGGCATCACACAGGTGGTCGTATCGCGCTCCGACGAGGCGGTGGCCGCCGAGCAGGGCAATGCCACGACGATCCTCTCCCAGGATGGGAACCGCGTCGATGAGACCTTCCGCTCCAATCGCGCCGACGTGTCGGCGCTCCGCGTCGAGGCGGGGAGCACGACCCTCGTGGACTGCACCGTGGACAAGAGCGGCGATGCCTCCGATGTCTCCAAGGCACGGCTCTTCGGGCTGAACTCCGCCGTGCTCATCCGCACGGGCGCGACGGCGACCTTCGATGGCGGATCCATCAGCTCGAGCGGGAATGGATCCGCAGGCATCTTCGCCTACGGCGCCAGCGCCATGCTCAACAAGACCCAAGTCACCACCACCAAGAACGATAGCGGCGCGCTGGTGGCCACCTCCGAGGGCGGCATCTCCGCCCATGGGGCCGAGGTCGCAACTTCGGGCACGGGATCACCTGCGGTGCGCTGCTCCGCCGACGGCACGGTGGACCTCATCGGCGGCGAGCTCGTGACGAGCGGCTTCGATTCGCCGGGCATCGAGGCCCAGTCCGAGGTGAGCGCCAACGGGACGAAGCTCACGGCCGCCCACTCCGAGGCCCTCGTCCTCTCCGGTGGTGCCACGGCCTCCTTCGAGAACTGCTCGATGGCGGGCGCAATGGACGGGACGCGAGGCGCCCATGCCGGCGTGAACGTCCAAGGCGTGCTCATCTATCAGGAGGGCACGCGCACAACGGACACCGCGTCGGTGAGCCTCGCCGGTGGATCGCTCACCAACAACGCGGGCGACCTCTTCTACGTCACGAACGCCTCGGCCGACCTCACGCTCGAGAGGGTCGATATCCAGAACGCCGACGCCTCGTCGATGCTCGTCAGGGTGGACGGCAACGACGGCTCCCTCGGCTGGGGCGAAGCCGGCGAGAACGGCGGGGCCGCCACCCTCACCTGCGTGGGCCAAGAGCTCAGAGGGAACATGTTCGCCGGAATGACCTCGACGCTCTCCGTGCGCCTCACGGAGGGCTCCACGCTCATCGGAGCGCTCTCCAGCGATGCCGGCGCCGATGGTCCGGGCTCGCTCGATGTCGTCGTCGAGGAGGGCTCCACCTGGCGCCTCACCGCCGATTCCAAGGTCACCTCGCTCGAGAACCATGGCACCGTCGTCTTCGACGGCCATACCCTCACCCTCGCCGACGGCTCCGTCCTCGGCGGTTAGCCACAGGAGACGTCCTGTTCTCTGGCTCCGGGCGAACCAGAGGTCGCAGATGGGAGAGCGCCCGGGGCGGGGCCCAAGGGCGTCGCTCTCGGACTCGACCAGGTGGCCATGGAAGCCGTGAGCCCGCGAAAGGCGATCGATCCGCGCGCATTGCGAGACAGGGGTCGATCGAGGATCCGGGGCGCCGGACGCCCTGCGAACCCCCTCAGATGAGTCCGAGTCGCTCGAGCTCGAGGGCAACGCCGTCCTCGGCCGCGCCCTCGCAGACGATATCCGCCGCCTCCAGCACCTTCGGTGGCGATGTGGCCATGGCGATGCCCACATCGACGGCGAGGAGCATCCCCAGATCGTTTTCGGAATCGCCGAAGCCCAAGACCCGCTCGGGGCGCTCGGGCAGCGCATCGATGATGTCGGCCACGGCGACGCCCTTGTCAACGCCCGGAAGCACCAGCTCATGGAAGGCGGTGCCGCAATCGAAGTGGTCGTAGTTCTCCACGAGGTAGCGGCTCTGGCGGTAGCGATCGAGCTGACTCGCGTCGAAGATGATCTTCGTGAACTCCAGGCTCGGCACGGCACGGCGCACGCCCTCGAAGTCGGTGGCCTTGGGACTCGGATAGAAGGGGTCGAATCCCTCGCGCTCGAGGATGCAGGTCTCGTTGGGACCCTCGAAGACGATGGAGAGCTCCACCCGCTCGGCCTCGCGGGCCATGGCCTCCACCTGCTCGGGCGAGAGCTGCAGGCTCCGGAGCATCCGCCCGTCGAGCTCGGCCCTGGCGCCGTTCATGGAGATGGCGCCTGTGAAGCCGAGGTTGATGATGTCAGGCTCCACCGAGTGCATGCCTCGCCCCGTGGAGAGGAACGCCCGGTGCCCGTTTGCCACGAAGCGCCGTATGGCGTCCTGCACGCGCGGCGTCGGGAGCCTGTCGGCGGCATCTCCCGCCTTGATGCCCTTCTTGTCCGGGTGGTAGACGAGGGTGCCGTCGATATCGAAGAACGCTGCGACGCTCATGGCACCCCTCTAGGGGAACACGTTGCCCCTGATCGTTCGCCTGCGCGTCGTCCCGCGCGTACGGCTGCGACGGCATGGCATGAAAAAAGCCGGCCACACGTGCCGGCTTTCATGGTCTCTTCGCGCCGCAAGCGTCCCCGACGAACCGGCGACGTCCTACTCTCCCACGGCCTGACGCCGCAGTACCATCGGCGCTCGGGGGCTTAACTTCCGGGTTCGGCATGGGACCGGGTGTGTCCCCCCTGCCATAATCGCCGGTTCGCCCGAGACACTCAGTGGGCTCAAAGCTCGCTCATGTACCCTGAGGGCTGCACAGCGCGCCGGATTCTTCGCGTTCAAAAGCGTGATCGCTCATCTACCGCTTCCCATCCCAGAGGAAAAGGTAAGAGCTCGGCCTATTAGTACTGCTCGGCTAAGCGTGTTGCCACGTGTCCACCTGCAGCCTATCAACCTCGTGGTCTACGAGGGGCCTTACCGAAAGGAGAACTCATCTTGGGACCCGCTTCCCGCTTAGATGCTTTCAGCGGTTATCGGAGCCGGACTCGGCTACCGGGCAATGCTATTGGTCAACAACCCGTACACCGGAGGTCCGTCCGCCCCGGTCCTCTCGTACTAGGGGTGGCCTCCCTCAATTCTCCTACGCTCGCGGAGGATAGGGACCGAACTGTCTCACGACGTTCTGAACCCAGCTCGCGTACCGCTTTAAATGGCGAACAGCCATACCCTTGGGACCTGCTCCAGCCCCAGGATGCGATGAGCCGACATCGAGGTGCCAAACCTTGCCGTCGATGTGGACTCTTGGGCAAGATCAGCCTGTTATCCCCGGAGTACCTTTTATCCGTTGAGCGACGGCCTTTCCACACAGAGCCGCCGGATCACTAGAACCTGGTTTCCCATCTGCTCGACTTGTAGGTCTCGCAGTCAAGCCTGCTTTTGCTCTTGCACTCAAAAGGACGGTTGCCGACCGTCCCGAGCAGACCTTCGTGCGCCTCCGTTACCTTTTAGGAGGCGACCGCCCCAGTCAAACTGCCCGCCAGACACGGTCCCCACGCCGGATAACGGTCGCAGGTTAGGATGCCAGTGTGACGAGGGTGGTATTCCAAGGGTGGCTCCACGCAGGCTGGCGCCCACGCTTCATAGCCTCCCACCTATCCTCTACGCGCCACACCGGCAGCCAATGTCTAGTTGCAGTAAAGGTTCACGGGGTCTCTCCGTCCATCCGCGAGTAAGTCGCATCTTCACGACTAGTGCAATTTCGCCGGGTCCATGGTCGAGACAGCGCCCAAATCGTTACGCCTTTCGTGCAGGTCGGAACTTACCCGACAAGGAATTTCGCTACCTTAGGACCGTTATAGTTACGGCCGCCGTTTACCGGGGCTTAGGTTCGCTGCTTCGCACCGAAGTGCTGACAACTCCCCGTGACCTTCCGGCACCGGGCAGGCGTCAGACCCTATACGTCGCCGTTAGGCTTCTGCAGAGTCCTGTGTTTTTGGTAAACAGTCGTTTGGGCCGTTTCACTGCGGCCCCCCAGCGCTTCAAGAGCAAGTCTTGGCACGCGAGGGGGCGTCCCTTCTCCCGAAGTTACGGGACCATTTTGCCGAGTTCCTTGACCATGGTTCTCCCGATCGCCTTGGTATGCTCTACCCACCCACCTGTGTCGGTTTGCGGTACGGGTCCTTACGAAACTCCTAGAGAGGTTTTTCTAGGAAGCATGGGCTTACTCGCTTCGCTCAATCGCTTCGTCCGCTACCTCAGTTAAAGGCGGGCGCATTTGACTACCCGCCAACCTACGTAGCATCACGGGGGCGTCCAGAACCCCGCCGAGCTACCCTTCTCCGTCA
The DNA here is from genome assembly GCA_947631545.1 of uncultured Atopobiaceae bacterium. GTDB lineage: Bacteria > Actinomycetota > Coriobacteriia > Coriobacteriales > Atopobiaceae > CANRLS01. Next base: position 23,946 of record CANRLS010000009.1, on the reverse strand, counting down.
CCCCATAAGTAAAACGCGTCGTAAGGAGCGCAGGAATATCTACCTGCTCTGCATCGGCTACGCCTTCCGGCCTCGCCTTAGCTCCCGGCTGACCCTGGGAGGATTAGCCTTGCCCAGGAAACCTTGGGTTTACGGCGGCGACGTTTCCCACGTCGCTCTCGCTACTCATGCCAGCATTCTCACTTCCGACCGCTCCACGGACGGTTATCCGCCCGCTTCACCGCTGCCGGAACGCTCCCCTACCAGACGGATCTAAGATCCGAATTCACTGCTTCGGTGCCGTGCTTAGCCCCGTGTATTGTCGGCGCACACCTACTCGACCAGTGAGCTATTACGCACTCTTTAAATGAATGGCTGCTTCTAAGCCAACATCCTGGCTGTCTGGGCGGGCACACATCCTTTGCCACTTAGCACGGACTTTGGGACCTTAGCAGGTGATCTGGGCTGTTTCCCTTTCGACCACGCGGCTTAGCCCACGCGTTCTGACTCCCGAGCTGTTGGACCATCAGGCATTCGGAGTTCGGTTGGAGTTGGTAGGCGGTGAGGCCCCCGTGTCCATCCGGTGCTCTACCTCCCGTGGTTATCACTCGAGGCTAGCCCTAAAGCTATTTCGGGGAGAACGAGATATCTCCGGGTTTGATTGGCCTTTCACCCCTATCCACAGGTCATCCCCTCAGTTTTTAACCTAAGTGGGTTCGGCCCTCCACGGGGTCTTACCCCCGCTTCAGCCTGCCCATGGATAGCTCACCCGGCTTCGCGTCCACAACGTACGACTAAGCGCCCTATTAAGACTCGCTGTCGCTACGGCTCGTTTGAAGACTAAACCTCGCCGCACGCCGTGACTCGCTGGCTCATTCTACAAAAGGCACGCCGTCACAGCATAAAGCTGCTCCGACTGCTCGTAGGCACACGGTTTCAGGTACTGTTTCACTCCCCTCCCGGGGTACTTTTCACCTTTCCCTCACGGTACTGGTTCACTATCGGTCACAGGATTGTACTTAGGCTTGGAGGGTGGTCCCCCCAGCTTCCCACCGGGTTTCACGTGCCCGGCGGTACTCGGGAACAGTCGCCGCAGCCGACGCGCTTTAACCTACGGGGCTCTAACCCGCTATGGCTGGCCTTCCCAGACCATTCGGCTAACACGTCGGTTTCTTACTGCGCAGGGCATTTGCAGCTACCCAACGCGACGTCCCACAACCCCGGCGGCATAACCCCTGCAAGGTACACACGCTCGCCGGTTTGGCCTCTTCCCCGTTCGCTCGCCACTACTAGGGGAGTCTCGGTTGATTTCTTCTCCTCCGGGTACTTAGATGTTTCAGTTCCCCGGGTGGCCTCCCTGCACCTATGGATTCAGTGCAGGGTACGAGGGCATAACCCCTCGTGGGTTTCCCCATTCGGAAATCCACGGATCAAAGGATATGTGCTCCTCCCCGTGGCTTATCGCAGCTTGTCACGTCCTTCATCGTTCTCCTGTGCCAAGGCATCCACCGTGTGCCCCTACCGTCTTCCTTGCCCTTGCGGGATCGATACAGGCGGTAGGTGGTGTAAAGCTGACGATTGCTCGTCAGCAAGATGCGATCTTCTTCGACCTCAAATGAGGTCTGGATTCTCATGAATCCATTGCGCTATGCGGCTCTCAAGGTGCACGAGGGCGAACCCTCAAAATCGGATACTGCGGCGAACGCCAAGACAGCAGAGCAATTGCCTCGATGGGCGGGACGCACCCCTGTGGTGCTCCCTAGAAAGGAGGTGATCCAGCCGCACCTTCCGGTACGGCTACCTTGTTACGACTTCACCCCCCTCGCCCTCCACACCTTAGGCGCCTCCCTCCAGAAGGTTGGGCCGGCGACTTCGGGTGCAGACGACTCGGGTGGTGTGACGGGCGGTGTGTACAAGGCCCGGGAACGCATTCACCGCGGCGTGCTGATCCGCGATTACTAGCAACTCCGACTTCACGGAGGCGGGTTGCAGCCTCCGATCCGAACTGGGGCCGGATTTGGGGGATTCGCTTCCACTCGCGTGGTTGCAGGCCCGTTGTTCCGGCCATTGTAGCACGTGTGCAGCCCAGGACATAAGGGGCATGAGGGCTTGACGTCGTCCCCACCTTCCTCCGGCTTGACGCCGGCGGTCTCGTATGGGTGCCCGGCCGAACCGCTGGCAACATACGACAGGGGTTGCGCTCGTTGCGGGACTTAACCCAACATCTCACGACACGAGCTGACGACAGACATGTACCACCTGTATAGGCTCCTTTCGGCCACGGTGTTTCCACCGCTTCACCTATATGTCAAGCCCTGGTAAGGTTCTTCGCGTTGCATCGAATTAAGCCACATGCTCCGCTGCTTGTGCGGGCCCCCGTCAATTCCTTTGAGTTTTAGCCTTGCGGCCGTACTCCCCAGGCGGAACACTTAATGCGTTAGCTGCGGCACGGAGGTTCATGCCCCCACACCTAGTGTTCATCGTTTACGGCTAGGACTACCAGGGTATCTAATCCTGTTTGCTCCCCTAGCTTTCGCGCCTGAGCGTCAGTCATGGCCCAGAAGGCCGCCTTCGCCACCGGTGTTCCTCCCGATATCTGCGCATTCCACCGCTACACCGGGAGTTCCGCCTTCCCCTACCAGACTCAAGCCTGCCGGTATCGAGAGCGGCCCGGGGTTGAGCCCCGGGATTAGACCCTCGACCTAACAGGCCGCCTACGCGCGCTTTACGCCCAATGAATCCGGATAACGCTCGCCCCCTACGTGTTACCGCGGCTGCTGGCACGTAGTTAGCCGGAGCTTCTTCTGCAGGTACCGTCAGCTTTCGCCCTCGTCCCTGCTGAAAGCGGTTTACGACCCGAAGGCCTTCATCCCGCACGCGGCGTCGCTGCGTCAGGGTTGCCCCCATTGCGCAAGATTCCCCACTGCTGCCTCCCGTAGGAGTCTGGGCCGTGTCTCAGTCCCAATCTGGCCGTTCAGTCTCTCAACCCGGCTACCCATCATCGCCTTGGTAGGCCGTTACCCCACCAACAAGCTAACAGGCCGCGGGCCCATCCCTTTCCGCCGGAGCTTTTCCGTACCAAGCATGCGCAAGGCACGGGATATTCGGTATTACCCACGGTTTCCCGAGGCTATCCCGATGAAAGGGGCAGGTTGCCCACGTGTTACTCAGCCGTTCGCCACTGTCCACACCACCGAAGCGGTGTTTCTCGTTCGACTTGCATGTGTTAAGCGCGCCGCCAGCGTTCATCCTGAGCCAGGATCGAACTCTCCATTCGAAGTAGAGGACAATGCCCTCTTACAGTCTTTTGTGAGATGTGATTCGTAAGGAAAGTCCTGCCCTAGCCTTTTGATTCGTTCTTCCATTTGGAATCAACGTCAGTCAAAGGCTTTCGTCTCCATCCATCTTGAACGGAGCCGAAGCAATCGCTGGTGCTGTCTTGGTCACGAGTGTGACCACAGTATCCGATTTTCAAGGTTCGCCGCGCCTGCCTGCTGACCGGTAAGAGGCCTTTCGTGCTTTAGGCGCGGAGGTCTATTGTAGCACACAATGTTCCCCCGCCGTCAAGGCTCTTTCCGTCCATCGAACGCTCATAACTTGCTCGCGGGCATCGATGGCCGCCTTCAGGCGCCCGAGCAATATAGCACAGCCGATGGCCTTGGCAAGCGACAATTTCAAACGCGTTTCGGAAATCCGCTTCGGCGCCTGGAAAACGCGCCCGTCAGCGGCGCACCGCGCCGCGCGGCAAGCGCGAGGGAGTCCAGGGGCTGCGGTGAGGAAACGGGCGGCGAGGTCGGCACGGAGCGCCGTCGCCCCGTGCGCTCCGTCCCCGTCCGCGCCGTGACCTAGGAGCGCTTGACCGCAGCCCCCACGATGCCCTCGGCCGCCTCGAAGAGCGCATCGCGCTGGGCACGGTCGGGGGCCTCCGCGAGAATCCTCACCAGCGGCTCCGATTCGCTCGTGCGCACGAGGAACCAGGAATCGTCGTCGAAGCGCATCTCGAGTCCGAGGGCGTGGCTCATGCGCACCGGCTCCTTGCCGAGCACCTCGCCGGGGTTGAGTCCGGGGAGGATGTTCCTCAAGACCTCCACCTGCGCCGCGTCGAGCCTCAGGCTCCTGGCCCCGTAGGATGTTGCGCCGAGGGTGTCGTCGAGCTCGGCCACCAGCTCCGAGAGCGGGCGCTTCTTGGCGGCTATGAGCTCGAGCACGCTGAGGACGGTCACGAAGGCGTCGCGCGTCGGGTCGATGCTCGGCACCTTGAGGCCGCCGAGCACATCGGCCGTGGTGAGGACGCCGCCCTTGTCAACCTCGTCCCGCGCCCAGACGCGATCGGTGTTCACGGTGATCACCGGCTGGCCGAGCCTCTCGGCCTGGCGGCGCACGACGGAGCTGATGGTGCGCGGCACCACCACGCGACCCGCCATGCCCTTGTCCTCCACGAGGTGCGCCATCACGAGCGCATGGACCTTGGGCGGGGGCACGACGCATCCCCGGTCGTCGATCACGGCGACGCGGTTGGCGGGGCAGTCGATGGCAAAGCCCACGACGGGCCCCACGGCACCGCCATCGCGACCCTTGCCCGCCGAGCGCACGGCGCGCTCGCACTCGTCCACCCAGGGCTCCACCGCATCGGGATGGAGGCCGCCGAAGTCGCCGAGCGCGTCTCCGTGGATCTGGACCACCCGGAGCCCCCAGCCCGAGAGGAAGTCGGCGAGGACGCCCCGGGCGGTGCCGTAGAGCGGGTCGATGACGCAGAGTGGGAGCCTAGCCGGATCGCCGAGGTCGAAGGAGCGGCGGATATGGGCGAGGAAGGGCGAGACCAGGTCCCTCACCGTGACGGGGCCGTCGCCCGGGGCCACGGCGCCCGCCATGAGACGCTCCAGGAGGCCGGCCTCGTCCTCGTTCACGGCGCGGCCATGGGCATCGCGCACGCGGATGCCGTTGTAGCTCGCAGGACGGTGGTCGGCGCCCACGATGAGCCCGCCCGCGGCCTCATCGTCCGCGGCGATGGCGCAATCGATGGCGGGCATGGGGCAGGGCCCTTGGGGCATGACGACGCCGAAGCCCGCAGCCGAGAGGGTTCCCGCCACGGCCCTGGCGATGCCGGCCGATCCGGCCCGGGTGTCGTAGCCCACGTAGACGACGCTCCCCGCGTGGTCGTGGTGCCACACCTGAGCGCACGCGTCGGCGACGCGCACCGATCCGTCGAGCACCTCGTCGAGGGGCTTGCGGGTGTACCAGCCGTCGTTGGTGAAGCGGATGTAGGCCATGGGCGCTCCCTGGTGGTCGGGCGTCGGGCGCTCCGGTGGATTCGCGGCGCCGGCTAGAGCGTGACGGCCGTTGCGCAGACGGCTGCGGCCACGGGGCCCAGCGCCTCGAGGAACGCCTCCCTTTGGGTGGGATCGGCGAGGGCCATCCGGGCGTTGGTGCCCGCCCAGGCAGCCGGCGTGCCGGTATCGCAGCCCTCCATGACATCGATCACGACGGCGTACATCTCCTCTTCCTCCAGCAGGCGCACGAGCGCGTCCGTAAGCTGGATCTCGCCGCCGGCGCCCGGCTCTTGGCCCGCCAGGAGGACCATGACCCTCGGCGTGAGCAGGTAGCGCCCCACGATGAAGAGGTTCGTGGGCGCCTCGTCGGCCGGAGGCTTCTCCACGAGGCCCGAGAGCTTGAGCACCGCACCGGGCTCCTCGATCCCCTTGGGCGTCCCGTCGACCGACCCCGCGAGCTCGCCCGCCACGATGCCGTAGCGCGACACCTGGTCGTGGGGCACCGGCGCCACGGCGATCACGGAGCAGCCGCCGTGCTCGGCGGACACCTGCGCGAGCGTGCGGTTCACTTCATGCGAGGGGATGAAGTAGTCGCCGAGGAGGACGAGGAACGGCTCGTCGGCGACCTCTGGGGCCGCCTGGAGGACGGCATGGCCGAGGCCGAGGGGCTCATCCTGGTAGACGAAGGCCACGGGCAGCTCTCCCGCCGCTTCGGTGGCAGCGGCGAGGGCGTCCTTGCCGTGAGAGAGCAGGTGCGCGATGAGCTTGGGCGCCGGCGAGAAGTAGGCCTCGATGGAGGGCTTCTCGTGGGAGTTCACGATGACGACGGAGTCCACGGCATCGACGGCGAGGGCCTCCTCCACGACCCGCTGGATGACCGGCTTGTCGAGCACCGGCAGAAGCTCCTTGGGGATGTCCTTCGTTGCGGGCAGGAAGCGCGTGCCCAGTCCCGCGGCCGGAATGACTGCCTTCATCGGAGCCCCCTTGGCTATTCGCTGACGATGCGGCCATGGACGCTGCTATCCGCATAGTCCTTGATGGCCATGCCCTGCCTCTCCATATGGAGCGTCCAGCGGCGCATGGTGTCGGCCGAGAGCGCGTGCTCCATCGAGCAGGCCTCATGGTCGGCCACGGCCGGCTCCACTCCCAACTCCTCCTCTAGGAAGGTACGGAGCATCCGGTGGCATTTCCAGAGGAGTTCGGCATAGGAGCGTCCCTCCTCGGTGAGGCCGATGCGCCCGTAGCGATGCTGCTCCACGTAGCCGTGCTCCTTCAGGGTGGCCACGGCCTTGTTGACGCTCGCCTTTGAGACGTCCAGGAGCTCGGCGACGGCCACCGAGCGCACGGCATCGGAAGAGCCCTCGTCGAGCATCACGCGCCAGATGGCCTCCAGGTAGTCCTCGCTCGCCTTGGAGAGGCTGTGGAGGTCTGACACCGGCACGGCGTCGGGTGCGGTCATGGATTCGGCCATGGTGCCCCTTCTGGCTGGATCTATCGGGCTGGGCTGGTGCCCGTAGCTTAGACGTTGAGCCGTTCGATGTGCGCGCCGAGGGACTTCAGCTTGGGAACGAAGCCCTCGTAGCCTCGATCGATGTGGTGGACGTTCGAAACCACGGTGTAGCCGTCGGCGGCGAGACCCGCCATGACGAGCGCCGCGCCGCCGCGAAGGTCGGGCGCCGTCACCGGCGCGCCGGAGAGCCGCTCGACCCCGCGCACGATGGCGTGGTGGCCGTCGATGGAGAGGTTCGCCCCCATGCGAGCGAGCTCGGCCGCGAGCATGAAGCGGCTCTCGAAGACGTTCTCGGTGACCACGCAGGCGCCGTCCGCCACCGAGAGCAGCACGAGCGTCTGGGCCTGCATGTCGGTGGGGAATCCCGGGAAGGGGAGCGTCTGGATGTCGAGCGGGCGGATCGGCCCCTCTCGGCTGATGACGGCGCCCCGGGAGGCGCGGTCGGGGCCGTTCCTGCGCTCGACCTCCATGCCCATCGCCTCGTACTTCTTGAGCACGAGCCCCAAGTGCTCGGGGTCGAAGCCCTTGACCTCAACGGGGCCGCCCATGAGCGCGCCCGCCGCGAGGAACGTGCCGGCCTCGATGCGGTCGCCCACCACCTCGTGGTCCACCGGATGGAGCTCGTCGACGCCCTCCACCGCGATGGTGGGGGTGCCCGCGCCCGTCACCTGGCCGCCCATCTCGTTCAGCATGTTCGCGAGGTCGCAGATCTCGGGCTCGCGGGCCGCGTTCTCGATGGTGGTGACGCCGTCGGCGAGGACCGCCGCCATGAGGAGGTTCTCCGTGGCGCCGACGCTCGCGAACTCGAGGTTCACCTCGGCGCCGTGGAGTCCGTCGGGGGCCGAGGCGTGGATGTTGCCGTGGGTGATGTCGAAGGCGACGCCCAGGGCCGAGAGGCCGGCGAGGTGCATGTCGATCTTGCGGGCGCCGATGTTGCAGCCGCCCGGCATGGCCACGACGGCCTTGCCGAAGCGCGCGATGAGGGGCCCGAGCACCGCCGTGGAGGCCCGCATCTGGGCCACGAGCTCGTAGGGGGTGACCCACGAGGCCACCGGCTCGGTATCGATGACGAGGGTGTGCTCGTCCACGACGTCGATCGCGGCGCCGAGGCGCTTGAGCACCTTGCCCATCACATGGACGTCGGAGATGTTGGGAACGTTGGTGAGCGTCGAGGCGCCGGGGGCCAGAAGCGTCGCGGCCATGAGCTTGAGGGCGGAGTTCTTGGCCCCCTCCACGGTGATGCTTCCCTCGACGGGGTAGCCGCCTTCAACTCGGATCGCGTCCACGAAGCCCTTTCCCCGCATGCCTTCGCTGTGGGGCATTCTAACCCCAGCGCCCGAGCGCCATCGTTTGCACAAATCGAGCGCCCCGGGCGTGCGGCGCGTGCGGGAGGCGGGCGCCGCCTCGCGGGCGCCGCCTAGTTCTGGGCGGTGGCGCCGTAGCGCTCGTGAACCTTCAGCAGGAGGTCGCACCAGTGGATCTTCGACTCCCAGTAGGCGCGTCCCGGATCGTCGTCGTCCAGCTCGTCCAGGGCGTCCTCGGCGTCCTCCTTGGTATCCAGGACCACGTCGGGGTCGATGTCGTTCACGTCGCGGGCGTGGTCGGCGAGGACGATGACGAGCTCGGCCGTGACTTCGGCGTAGCCGCCGTAGATGGCGATGAGCCGCTGGGTGTTGCCCTGCTCGTCGGGCACCTGGCTCACGCGCATGACGCCCTCGCCGAGCGCGCAGATCTCGCTCGCGTGGCCGGGCAGCACGCCCAGCTCCCCCGTGCGCGTGAGCAGCGTGAGCGAGAGCGCATCCCCCTCATGGAGGAGCTTGTCGGGCCGAACGACCTGGTACTTGATGGTGTCCACGGGCCTCCTCCCGTCTCTTCCCGCCCTGCTTCGGCCTTCCGCACGCGAGCGCCGCCGAGCGCTCGGCGATCTCGACCCGCGCTCGCCTCGGGCGCCGGGGCGCTAGGCGTTGCCCTCCTCCTGGAGCTTGGCGTAGCGCTCGCGGACGTCGTCGATGGTGCTCGCGTAGCGGAAACACTGCTCGGGGATGTCGTCGCACTCGCCATCGACGATCGCGGCGAAGGAGCGCACCGTGTCGGCCACCGAGATGTAGACGCCAGGGTTTCCGGTGAACTGCTCGGCCACGTGGAAGCTCTGCGAGAGGAACTGCTGGATCTTCCGCGCGCGGTTCACGGTGGCCCTCTGCTCCTCGGAGAGCTCGTCCATGCCGAGAATCGCGATGATGTCCTGGAGGTCGGAGTAGGCCTGGAGCGCCTCCTGCACGGCCATGGCCACGCGATAGTGCTCCTCGCCCACGACCTCGGCGTCGAGGGCGTCGGATGAGGAGGCCAAGGGATCGATGGCCGGATAGATCCCCAGGTCGGAGATGCCGCGCGAGAGCACGGTCGTGGAATCGAGGTGGGTGAAGGTGGTGGCCGGGGCCGGATCGGTGAGGTCATCGGCGGGCACGTAGACGGCCTGGACGGAGGTGATCGACCCCTCCTTGGTGGAGGCGATCCGCTCCTGGAGGTCGCCCATCTCGGTGGCGAGGGTGGGCTGGTAGCCCACGGCGCTCGGCATGCGGCCGAGGAGCGCCGACACCTCGGAGCCCGCCTGGGAGAAGCGGAAGATGTTGTCGATGAAGAGCAGCACGTCCTGGCCCTGGTCGCGGAAGTACTCGGCCTCGGTGAGGCCGGCGAGGGCCACGCGCAGGCGCGCTCCCGGCGGCTCGTTCATCTGCCCGTAGACGAGGCAGGTGCGCTCGATGACGCCGGATTCGCTCATCTCGAGGTAGAGGTCGGTGCCCTCGCGGGTGCGCTCGCCCACGCCGGTGAAGACGGACGTGCCGCCGTGCTCCTGGGCGAGGTTGTTGATGAGCTCCTGGATGAGCACCGTCTTGCCCACGCCGGCGCCGCCGAAGAGGCCGGTCTTGCCGCCGCGGATGTAGGGCTCCAGAAGGTCGATGGCCTTGATGCCCGTTTCGAAGACCTCCACCGAGGTGGTGAGGTCGTCGAAGCGCGGCGCCGGATGGTGGATGGGGTAGAACTCGACGTCGTCGGGGATGCCCTTGCCGTCCACGTCCTCGCCGAGCACGTTCCAGACGCGCCCCAGCGTCGAGGCGCCCACGGGCATCTGCATGGGGTGCCCGGTGTCCACCACCTCCATGCCGCGGATCATGCCGTCGGTGGAGGTCATGGCCACGGTGCGCACGATGCCGCCATGGAGCTGGGACTCCACCTCGAGCACGGTGTGGACGGGGCCGTAGGGCGTCTCCCCGTCCACGGTGAGGGCCGAGTAGATGCTCGGCATGTGGTTGTCGAAGTGCACATCGACGACGGGGCCCACGATGCCCACGACCCGTCCGACCGGGAGGTCGTCATCCTGCTTGTAGGCCGCGTATGTGGCCAGCGGCTTGGCGACGGTGCCCCAGTGCGGAAGGCTCATGACGACTCCTCCAATGCGTTCGCGCCGCCCACGATCTCGTTCAGCTCCGTGGTGATGGAGCTCTGGCGGATGCGGTTGTACTCGCGGCTCAGCGTCTCGATGATCTCGTCGGCGTTCTCGGTGGCGGCCTGCATGGCCCGGCGGCGCGCGCCGTGCTCGGCGGCTGCGGAATCGATGAGGGCGTGGTGGATGACGGTGCGCACGTAGGCCGGGACGATCGCCCTCAAGACCTCCCGGGGCGAGGGATCGAACTCGAAGGTGGAGTGGTGGGTGAGCTCGATGGGCGAGACCGCCTCCTCCTCGCGGGGCCGGTTGGGCATGATGAGCGTCTCGCGGTAGAGGGGCAGGATCTCCTCGTGGACGAGCTCCTGCTCGACCCGGCTCTTGGCATGCTGGTACCAGATGTCCACCTGCCCCAGGCTCCCGCGCACGTAGCCCTCGATGGCGTAGTGGGCGATGCGGTTGGCCTCGTCGTAGGTGGGCTCGGCAGAGATGCCGGTGAAGCTCATCACGGGCTCGGGGCCCTGGAAGCCGAAGAACTCGGTGGGCTTGGTGCCGCAGGTGATGACCTCCGTGCCGAGGCCCTGGCCGACGAGCTCGGCGATCTGCTTCTGGGCCGCGCGCTGCACCTGCACGTTGAAGCCGCCGGCGAGCCCGCGGTCGGAGGCCACGACGATGACGAGCGCCACCGAGGTGTCCCCGCGGCTGGCCATGATCTGCTGGCCGTAGGAGGCGCCTTGGGCGGCCAGGTTGGAGAGCATGGTCTTCATGGCCTCTTTGTAGGGCTCGGCCTCGGCGGCGGTCTGGAGCGCCTTCATGATCTTGGTGGTGGAGACCATCTCCATGGTGTGCGTGATCTGCCGGGTCGAAGTGACCGATCGGATCCTGCGCTTTATGTCCCTCAGGCTCGCCATGGCAAAACGCTCTCAGGCTCTCGTCCGGCCTAGAGGGCCGGCGCGCCCTCATCGGGGACGCTCGGAGCCGACAGGTCGAGCTCCTCTTGGAGCTCCTCTTCCGAGACATCGGCACCCTGGCGCTCGGCGAGGGTCGCCGCGCGGCGCTTCGCCGCCACCGCCGCCATGAACTGCTTCTTGAAGTCGTCGATGGCGGTGTCGAGCTCGGCGGCCGTCTCATCGGAGAGCCTGCCCTCGCAGATCTTCTGGCGAAGCGCGTCGCGGGAGTTGATGAGGAACTCCACCAGGCCGTCCCGGAACGCGATGACGTCGGAGACCTCGACGTCGTCGAGGAAGTTGTGGTTGCCGGCGTAGATGGCGGCCACCTGGTCGGAGGCCGCGAGCGCGCTGAAGCGCCCCTGACGCAGGAGCTCCGTCATGCGGGCGCCTCGATTGAGCTGGTAGGTGGTGGCCTTGTCGAGGTCGGTGCCGAATTGGGCGAAGCTCTGGAGCTCGGCGTAGCTCGCGAGGTCGAGGCGGAGGTTGCCCGCCACCTGCTTCATGGCGGGGATCTGGGCCGAGCCGCCCACGCGCGAGACGGAGATGCCCACGTCCACGGCCGGGCGCTGCCCCTGGAAGAAGAGGTTCGACTGCAGGTAGATCTGGCCGTCGGTGATGGAGATCACGTTCGTGGGGATGTAGGCCGAGACGTCGCCCTCCTGGGTCTCGATGATGGGGAGCGCCGTGAGCGACCCGCCGCCGTGGGCGTCGTCCAGCTTGCAGGCCCGCTCGAGGAGGCGGGAATGCAGGTAGAAGATGTCGCCCGGGTAGGCCTCGCGTCCGGGCGGGCGGTGCAGCGTGAGCGACATCTGGCGATAGGCCACGGCCTGCTTGGAGAGGTCGTCGTAGACCACGAGGACGTTGCCGCCGGGGTTCTCGGCCGTGGCGATCCTGCCGTCCTCGCCGTTGTACATGAAGTACTCGCCGATGGCGGCGCCCGCCATGGGGGCGATGTACTGGAGCGGCGCCGACTCGGCCGCCGTGGCCGAGACGATGATGGTGCGGTCCATGGCATGGTGGCGCTCGAGGGTCTCCTTGATGGTGGCCACCGTGGATGCCTTCTGGCCGATGGCCACGTAGATGCAGATGAGGTCGGTGTCGCGCTGGTTGATGATCGTGTCAACCGCGATGGCGGTCTTGCCGGTCTTGCGGTCGCCGATGATGAGCTCGCGCTGACCCCGGCCGATGGGGATCATCGCGTCGATGGCCATGAGACCCGTCTGCACGGGCTCGCAAACGGGTTTGCGGGCCATGATGCCGGGCGCCTTGAACTCGATGGGGCGCCTCGCGACGGTGGCGAGCGGGCCGAGCCCGTCGATGGGCTCGCCGAGCGGGTTCACCACGCGGCCCAGCATGGCCGGGCCCACCGGGATGTCCATGACGCGGCCGGTGGTGCGCACCTCGTCGCCCTCGCGGATGGAGTCCACGTCGCCGAAGAGCACGGCGCCCACCTCGTCCTCGTCGAGGTTCTGGGCGAGGCCGAAGACGTGCTTGCCGGTGAGCGAGCTCGTGAAGTCGAGGAGCTCGCCCGCCATGGCCTTCCTGAGGCCCGAGACGCGGGCGACGCCGTCGCCGATCTCGGTGACGGTGGAGACGTCGGTGGTGTCGATCTTGGGATTGATGTCGTCCAGCCGCGACCGCAGAAGGTCCGCGATGGAAGTGCTGGGAGTGACGGTGTCTTGGGCCATGGCCTTCCTTACCCCGTGGCGCTCGAGTCGCTACGACTGCTTGAGCGCCCTTCGGGCGTTCTCGAGCTGGGTGCGCACCGAGGCGTCCTTGCGCTCGCCTTGGGCGCTCACGATGATGCCGCCGATGATGCCCGGATCCACGTGCTCCACCAGCTGCACCGCACTGCCGTACTCGGCCTTGAGGAACTCGGTCACCTCTCCCCGCAGCTCGTCGTCGAGGGGGATCGCGGTGGTCACGTCGCAGACGGTGACCTCGGTCTGCGAGCGGAAGAGCACGCTGTAGCGCTCGGCGATGAGCGGCAGGAGCCCCTCGTCGCCGCGCTCGACGATCACGCGCATGGTGTCGTTCACCTCGTCGAGGCTCTCGGCGAGATGGTCGATCACCGCCAGGTCCTCGAGCTCGCGGCCCTCGGCGCGGGCCGCCTCGAGGAGCGTCGCGGCGTAGGCCTCGACCTTCGCGTGGTCTTCGGAGCTAAGGCTCATCGATGTCACCGGCCTTGGCCAGATAGCGCTCGATCACGCGCTTCTGGGCGTCCTCGTCGAGCGCCTCGCCGATGATCTTGGAGGCGAGGTCCACGGAGAGGTCGGCCACCTGGCCGGTGAGCTCGTCAAGCGTGGCCTCGCGCTCGGCGGCGAGGGCGTCGCGCGTGCGCGCGGTGATGTCCTTGGCCTCGGAGCGCGCCTCCTCGATGATCTTCTTGCTGGAGGCCTCGGCCGACTTCTTGGCCTCGGCGATGATCGAATCGGCCTGGGCGCGGGCCTCGGCGATGGTGGCCTCGGAGCGCTTGAGCGCCTTCTGGGCATCCACCTTGGCCTTCTCGGACTCGTCGATGTTGTCCTGGATCGTCTGCTGGCGCGAGTCGAGCGTCTTCAGGACGCTCGGCCACACGAGCTTGGCGAGCACGGCCCAGATGACCAGGAACGCGATGAGCGCCGGGAAGAACTCCGCCGGCTTGGGGATGAGGATGTCGAAGGCCGTGGCCGCGAACGCCGGCGTGGGCACGGCGAGGACGCCCAGCACCGCGGCGATGACTGCACCTTTGCGGATGAGATGCATGGTGGTGACCTCCGGGGCCGACTAGCCTTGGACGACGAGCGCGACTACGAAGCCGATGAGCGCGAGCGCCTCGACGAAGGCCGAGCCCAGGATGAAGACGGTGAACAGGCGCCCCTGGACCTCTGGCTGGCGCGCCATGGACGTCGTGGCGCCGTAGGCCGCAAGGCCGATGCCGATGCCGGCTCCGATGACGCCGATGCCATATCCGATGACTCCCACGGTTCCTCCTTATTCCTCTTCCTCGGCGAGCTGCACGTAGACAGCCGCCAACATGGCGAAGACGTAGGCCTGGATGGCGGCTACGAGCATCTCCACCAGGTAGATGACGATGAGAATGACGATCCACATGAGGCTCACGCCGGCTCCCGCCACGGCCTCGAGGGAGATGCCCTGGGCCAGGCGCTCGAGGAAGAGCGACGCGAGGATGGCGAAGGTGCCCATGACCACGTGGCCGGCGAACATGTTGCAGAAGAGTCGCACGGCGAGCGTGATGAGCCGCAGGAACGTCGAGAAGAGCTCGATGACCCAGACGAGCCAGTCCATGGGGAAGGGCACGCCCTTGGGCTTGAGGCTCATGACGTAGCCCCAACCGCCCTCCTTCTTGACGCCCACGACGATGAAGTAGACGAAGGTGATGAGCGCGAGCGCCAGCGTGACGCCGATGGTACCCGTGCCGGGATGCGCCCCGGGCACGAGGCCGATGAGGTTGTTGATGAGGATGAAGAAGAAGACGGTGGCGATGAACGGGAAGTGCTGGCGCCACGTGTTGCCCAGAAGGTCGATGACGAGGTCCTTGCGGGCGAACTCGATGAGGTACTCGACGGCGTTGACGAAGCGCCCCTCCGGCACGAGCGTCGCCGCCTGGCGACGCTTGAAGGCGAAGAGCACGACGACGAGCACGAGCACCGCGATGGCGAGCCAGAAGGTGTACTGGGTGACCCCGAAGTAGACGTCGCCGACGACCGGCTGGGCCATGAAGCCGTCAACGAGGTCGTTGACCTCACCGGGCAACCTGTCGAATTCCTCCACGCCCGCTCACCTCCTTTGCCCAAGCGGGCGCATCCAGCGCCAGGCGAGAAAGGCCTCGATCCACCAGAGGACGAGGTAGATTGCTATGGCCGCTGCCGCGAAGACCGTCCAGGCGCCGCCCAGGGCCCGGTAGGCGACACCGATGAGGAGCGTGAGGGCCCCAAGCGATCCGAGGATCGTCGCAAGGCCGGCTGCGACGGAGGGGTGGCCGCCCTTGCGTGCGCGACGCGCGAGCGCGAGCCCGGGCACGGCGCCGGCCAGACCGGCTGCGAAACCGCTCAACCCTGCGAAGATGGCCATCACGCGCCAAGACCGCCTCTCTCCACCTCTCTCACGGTCTCACGATTCTAGACCATGGGGCTTCGACTGTGGCACGGGCGCGAGCGCGGGCGATGCCGGGCGAAGGGGACAGCCGCCCGGATCGCAGGAAGCGGACGAGGCCGTGGCCAGGGCTAGAGGGTGCCGAAGATGCGGTCGCCGGCATCGCCCAGCCCGGGCAGGATGTAGGCGTCGTCGTTCAGCTCGCGGTCGAGGGCGCAGGCGTAGATGCGCACGTCGGGATCCTCCGAGAGCACGCGCTCCACGCCCTCGGGCGCGGCCACGAGGCAGAGGAGCCTGACGTCGTCGACGCCGGCCTTGCGGAGGTAGCCGATGGCCATCGACGCCGAGCCGCCGGTGGCGAGCATCGGATCCACCACGAGGCAGGTGCGCTGGTCCACGTCGGCCGGGAGCTTGGCGTAGTACTCCCTCGGCTCGTGGGTCTCGTGGTCGCGATACATCCCGATATGGCCCACCTTGGCCGAGGGGACGAGCGCGAGGAGCCCGTCCACCATGCCGAGCCCTGCGCGCAGTATCGGCACGATGGCCACCTTCTTGCCGGCCACCCGCTTGGCGGTGAAGGTCTCGAGCGGGGTCGTGACCTCCACGTCCTCGAGCGGGAAGTCCCGCGTGGCCTCGTAGCCCACGAAGAGGGCGAGCTCCTGCACGAGCTCGCGGAAGAGCTTGGTCGGCGTGGCCTCGTCGCGAAGGATGGAGAGCTTGTGGGCCACGAGCGGGTGGTCCATCACCATGAGCCGATCCATCGCCATCGCTTGGCCGCAGGCCATCATCTTGGCCACCCGCTTCGCGTGGCGCCCTCCCTCGAAGGGGGTTTCGAGGAAGATCCGGCAGAGCTCCTCGTTCACCGTCGGCTCCACGAAGCGGCCTGAGAGGCAGAGGACGTTGGCGTCGTTGTGCTGGCGGCAGAGCGTCGCGAACTCGGGCGTCTGCACGGCGGCGGCGCGGACGCCGGGGAACTTGTCGGCCGCCATGGCCATGCCGAGGCCGGTGCCGCAGATGAGGATGCCCCGCGCCGCCTCGCCGGACGAGACGGCGCGGGCCACCTTGAGGGCGTAATCGGGGTAATCGACGGCGTCGGCGCCCATGGGCCCGAAGTCCATGACCTCATGGCCGGCGCCGGCGAGGCGCTCGACGAGATGGGCCTTCTGCTCGTAGCCGCCGTGATCCGCGGCGATGGCGACCTTCATGGATGCTCCTTCGTCAGCGATTCCGTCCCATGCCATGAGCTTAGGGCAAATGGGACGACGGCGTCTGACGCTCCCGTCCCACCCGGTGCGCGAGCCCCGCGCGGTCGCGCGAAGGTGGAACGCCCTGGAAGGCCGAAGCTAGGCCAACGTGCGGCGCACCGCCTCGTGCCATCCGGCCAGCAGGTCCTCGCGCTCCGCGGCCTCCATCTCGGGCTCGTAGCGGCGGGCCTCCGCATGGTTGGCCGCGAGGTCGGCGAAGCTCTTCCAGTAGCCTGTGGAGAGGCCCGCGAGGTAGGCGGCGCCAAGGGCCGTGAGCTCGCCCACGCCGGGGCAGATGACCGGGCGGCCGAGGATGCCCGCCTGGAAGCTCATGAGGAAGTCGTTGGCGGCGGCACCGCCGTCGGCCCTGAGCTCCGACACGCGCAGGCCGGCATCGGCCTCCATGGCCTCAAGGACGTCGAAGGACTGGTAGGCCATGGACTCGAGCCCGGCCCGCACCACATGGGCGCGCCTCGTCGCACGGGTGAGGCCGCAGAGCACGCCGCGCGAATCGCTCGACCACCAGGGCGCGCCGAGCCCCGTGAAGGCGGGCACGAGGTAGCAGCCGCCGTTGTCGTTCACGGAGAAGGCCAGCTCGGAGGTCTCCTTGGCCCGCTCCACGAGCCCCAGCTCGTCGCGCATCCACTGCACGACGCTCCCGGCCTGGAAGACCGAGCCCTCGAGGGCGTAGGCCACGTAGTCGTCGAGGGCGATGCCGATGGTGCAGAGGAGCCCATGCGTGGACTCCAGCGGCTCCGGCCCCACGTTCATGAGCATGAAGCAGCCGGTGCCGTAGGTGTTCTTGGCCATGCCCGGCTCGAAGCAGCAATGCCCGAAGAGGGAGGCCTGCTGGTCGCCCGCCACGCCGGCGATGGAGGGGCGGGCCGAGAAGATGTCCGAACTCACCGTGCCGAAGGTCGCCGCCGAGGGCAGGGCCTGGGGAAGCATCGCCCGGGGCACCCCGAAGATCTCGCAGAGCTCGTCATCCCAATCGAGCTTGCGGATGTCGAAGAGCATGGTGCGGCAGGCGTTGGTGTAGTCGGTGGCGTGCACCTTGCCGCGGGTGAGGTTGTAGATGATCCAGGAGTCCACGGTGCCGGCGAGGAGCTGGCCGCGCTCGGCCCTCTCCCGCGCGCCCTCGACCTCGTCCAGGATCCAGGCGATCTTGGTGGCCGAGAAGTAGGGGTCGGGCACGAGGCCGGTCCGCTCGCGCACGAGGTCGCCCAGGCCCTCGTCGAGGATGGCCTTCACCCGAGGCCAGGTCCGCCGGCACTGCCAGACTATGGCGTCGTGGATGGGCTGACCCGTCTTGGCGTCCCAGACGACCACGGTCTCGCGCTGGTTGGCGATGCCCATGGCGCGGATCGAGTCGGAGTGGATGCCACTCGTGATCTGCACCTCGACCATGCACGACACGGATCTGCTGAGGAGCTCGATGGGGTCTTGCTGCACCCAGCCGGGGCGCGGATAGGAGAGCTTCACGGGGCGCTGCGCCATGGCGACGGCGACGCCGAACCGGTCGTAGATGACCGCGCGGACGCTCGAGGTCCCCACATCGAGGGAAAGCACATAGTCGAGATCTTGCATGCTGCGCATCTCCGCCATCTTGCAACCTCCCGTCCCGCCTCCCCGACATAGCCCGATTCTGCCATGGGGAAAGGGCAGGGAGGACGATTCGGAGGGCGAATGCCGCAAGCGATGGGGCGAGCATCGCGTCCCAGGGATCGCCCGGATCGCACGCGGCGCGGGCGCCCGAACGGAAAGCCCGCAGCGTCCCGGGCACCCGCCAGACGGGGGCACGCGACACGTGGGCGGGGCACGACCATGGTCGACGCCTGGGGGGCCGGAGGCGCTGCGGACCGTTCGATGTTAATAGATACGAGAATGGGGTTCCAGCGATGCTCCGTAAATGGCGCGTCCGCTGGCTGCGGGCTCAAAGCGCCCGCACTACCTTGGTGAAGATGTCAGAGACCACTGGCCTTCGCGATGACGTCGGCCGAAAGCGCGCCAGCCCGCAGGATGCGGGGAGCCGCGCCCGTCGCATCTACGACGGTGGAAGCCACGCCAAGCGGCGCGGGCCCGCCGTCGACGACCAGGTCCACCGCCTCCGCCAGGGGGCCGAGATCCTCGACGCTCCGAGCCGCGGGCTCGCCGTGGAGGTTCGCGCTCGTCGCGGCCAAGGGAAGGCCCGCCCTCCGCACGAGGCCGCGCACGAGCTCGCAGGCGGGGAGCCTGAGCCCCACCGTCCCGTCGGCGGCCCGGTAGGCGGGCGGCAGCTCTGGCGAGGCCTCGAGCACGAGCGTGAGCGCCCCCGGCCAGAGGGCGCGGGCGAGGGCCCTGGCCCAGGGGCGCACGCTCTGCCCCCAACGGTCGAGGTCCGGGGCATCGCCCACGAGGAGGGGAAGCGTCTGGGATGGCTCGCGCCCCTTGAGCTCGAAGATCCGCTCCAGCGCCGGATTGCCCGCAGACGCGAGGCAGCCGATCCCGTAGACGGAGTCGGTGGGGAAGATGGCGACGCCGCCCGCGGCGAGCGCCTCGAGCGCCCGGGAGAGCGCCTCCGGGCTCGGATGCGCCGGATCGGTGCCGATGACGTTCGCCTGCGCCATGGCTAGCGGGCCCTTCGGGCGATGAGGTAGCGGGGGCGATCCGCGAGGTCGCGCTCGATGCGCGCAGCCTCAAGGAGCGGGGCCGCATCCCCATGCGCTTCGGCCAGCTCCCTCGCCGCCTCGGCATGGCCCTCGAAGAGCTCGAGGGCGAGGACGCCGCCGGGAGCGAGGAGGGCGGGCGCGGCCTCGACGATCCGCCGGATCACGGAGAGCCCGTCCCCTCCCCCGTCGAGGGCGAGGCGCGGCTCGTGGTCGATCACTTCCGCCGGGAGCCCATCGACGACGGCGCTCGGCACGTAGGGCGGGTTCGAGATGAGGAGGTCGAAGGTGCCCAGGAGCTCGACGGGGACGCCGTCCGCGAGGTCGCCCTCGACGACGTGCACGGCGCAGGAAAGGCCAAGGGCCTCGGCGTTCCTTCGAGCGAGGTCCACGGCCTCGGGAGCGATGTCGGTGGCCCAGACCTCGGAACCCGGCGCCTCGCTCGCGATGGAGCAGGCGACGCAGCCCGTGCCGCAGCCCACTTCGAGCACGCGGCTCGGCGTGGGCGCCTCGGCGAGCGCCAGCTCCACCAGGAGCTCGGTCTCGGGGCGCGGGATGAGCGCGCCCGGCGCGCAGGCCACCTCGATGCCGCGGAAGGGGGCGCTCCCGGTGATGTACTGCAGCGGCTCGCCCGCGGCCCGCTTGGCCGTGGCGGCCATGAGCTTGAAGCGCTCGGCGAGGCCCAGCTGCTCGTCGCCATGGGCGTAAAGCTCGGCACGGCCCATGCCGGCCACCCAGCCCACGAGCCATTCGGCGCTCACGCCGGAGTGCTCGTCGCCGGCGCTCGCCAGCGTGAGCCTCGTCTGCAGGAGGGATTCGGCGATGGTCGGCCCGATCGAAGCGGGAACCGTGCCGCCCGGCATCACGCCCGCCACGCCGCTCGCCCCGCCAACGCCCGGCAGATCACACCGCGGCTGCCAGCCGCTCGGCGCGATCGGCGGCCGCGAGCGCGTCGATCACGCTCGGCAGCGTATCGCCCAGGAGCACGCCGTTGTAGGTGCCGTTGAAGCCCACGCGGTGGTCGGTCACGCGATCTTGGGGCTGGTTGTAGGTGCGAATCTTCTCCGAACGGTTGCCGTGGCCGATCTGGCTCTGGCGCTCGGCCCCCATCTCGGCCCGCTGGCGCTCGAGCTCCCGCTCGTAGAGTCGGGCGCGGAGCATCTGCATGCAGGCTTCGCGGTTCTGGATCTGGGAGCGCTGGTCCTGGGACTGCACCACGAGGTTCGTCGGCAGATGGGTGATGCGCACCGCCGAGTAGGTGGTGTTCACGCACTGGCCGCCGGGGCCGCTCGCGCAATAGGTGTCGATGCGCAGGTCCTGGGGGTCGATCTCGATGTCGATCTCGTCGGCCTCGGGGAGCACCGCCACCGTGGCCGTGGAGGTCTGGATGCGGCCCTGGCTCTCGGTCTTGGGAACGCGCTGCACGCGATGGACGCCGCTCTCGAACTTCATGATCGAGTACACCTGCTGGCCCGTGACCTTGAACTCGATGGTCTTGAAGCCGCCGGCCTCGGAGGGCGAGCTCGAGAGCACCTCCACCTTCCAGCCGCGGGCCTGGGCGAAGCGCTCGTACATCTTGAAGAGGTCGCCGGCGAAGATGGCCGCCTCGTCACCGCCCACGCCGGCGCGGATCTCGACGATGGTGTCCTTGGCGTCGTTGGGATCGCCGGGGATGAGCATGACCTTGATCTCGTCCTCGAGGGCTGGGAGGATCGCCTCGTTGGCCTCGATGTCCGCCTGGAGGAGCGCCTTGGCGTCGGGGTCGCTCTCCTCGTGGAGGAGCTCCTTGGCGGCGTCGATGTCGTCCAGCGCGGAGAGATAGGCCTCGGCCTTCTCGGCGAGCGGAGCCTGGGCCGCATGCTCCTTCGCCAGCCTGGCGTATTCCTTCTGGTCGCCGTAGACGGCAGGGTCGGCGAGCTTCGCCGAAAGCTCGGCGAAGGCCTCGAGCAGCTTCTGAAGTCGTTCGCGCATGGCAGGTCCCTCTCGCAGTCGTCGGCCTTGGATACTAGCACCGCCGCAGGTCGCGGGCATCGCGAGGCGCCCGCGCGCACTCGCGGTCGCACGTCCTGGCGGCGTCGGAGACGGGGCGGGGTGCGGGGGTTCCCGGGATTCGCGTTCGGGCGCTGCGGAGTGTCGTTCGGAGAATTGCCGCCAAGAGAGCTGTATACCCACGGAAATCGGGAATAAGTGAAGCGTGGCTGGGGCTCCATCCCCCCGACAGTGCCCCAGCCATCTTTATCTTCTCTGAATGTGGGCCTGGGATGGGCCCACATTCTCTTTTCTATGATTTCCACACGAACGCGATGCAGGGGAGCATGAACGCGCGAACCACCGACCACGACCACGACGTTTCGGAGGACCCATGGCAATCGAGATCTCAAAGCCCCAACCGATCCGCTTGGGCGACCGCTATCTCTACACGCTCACGAGCTATGCGCCCGTGGAGGTGGAGGTCACGATGGAGCTGGTGACCGAGGAGGACATCGACCTCACGCTGGAATCGCTCGCAGACGAGGCGGGCGTGGCGCTCGCCGATGTGGATGACGAGTGGGTGAGGGCCCATGCCGTCGGCGCGGGCACGGTGGCCGAGCTCCGCGAGAGGATCCGCGAGGATCGCCTCCAGCAGGCACGGCGCCTCGCCGAGCGCGACAAGCAGGAGAGGGCCTCGGAGGCGCTGGCCGAGCGGCTGGGCCAGGCGCTCCCGGCCGACGAAGTGGCCCGCTATCGCGCCATGCTGCTCCGCTCCAACGAGCTGGATGCCGGCCGCATGGGCCTCGCCCTCGACGACCTCCTGGCCCGATCGGGCCTGAGCCGGAGCGCCTTCGACGCCACCCTCGACCAGGAGGCCGAGGTCATGGCCTCGCGCGAGGCCGCCTTCAGCGCCTTCGCCAGCGAGCGCAAGCTCAAGGTCGATGACAGCGAGATCCCCTTCCTCCTCGGCCTCTCCGCCGCCGAGACCCGCGAGCTCTTGGAGAGCGCCAGGCGCTCGGGCGGCTTCGAGGACCTGCGCCGACAGTGCCTCATCACCAAGGCGTCGCACGTCGTGGCAGCCGAGTGCACCTGCGCCTATCGCGAGGAGACGCCGGAGGAGGCGCACGAGCGCGGCCAGCGGCTTCGCGACGCGTTCGAGCGCATCAAGGTGCTGCGCGAGACATCGCCCGCCCCCGGGAGCGAGGGCGGCAAGGGCGGATCGCCCGCAGGCGGCCCCGACCTCAAGCTCGTCTAGAGGGACGCGGCCACCATCCCGATGCGCGCTCGCGCCCTCGCACGCTGGCGTCATCGCCAAGAGAAACCGCCCCGGGGCGTAAGGCCCCGGGGCGGTTCCGGTTCCAGTCCTCTGGCGGGCGTTACTCGGCCTTGGGCTCCTCGACGGGAGCTCCGGCCTCGGCCTTGGGGGCGTCCGCGATGGCGGGAGCGGCCTCGGGCGACTCGGCGGCAGCGGCGCCGCCCTCGAGCTCGGCCTTCTCGGCAGCGGCCTTGGCGGCGTCGGCTGCGCGGCGCTTCTGGGCCTCCTGCTCCTCGGCGAACGCCTTGGCGCGCCTGGCCTTCTCGGCGGCCTTGGCCTCGCTGGCCTCGCGACGCTTGGCATCGGCCGCAGCGGCCCTCTGGGCGCGGGCGGCCTTGGCGTCGGCCTCGCGCTTGAGCTGGGCCTGGGCGGCGCTGCCGAACTTGTCGGCGAAGCGCTGGACGCGACCGCCGGTGTCGACGAGCTTCTGCGTGCCGGTATAGAAGGGGTGGCACTTGTTGCAGAGGTCGAGCGTCATGCTGGGCACGGTGGCGCGGGTGGTCCAGGTGTTGCCGCAGGAGCAGCGCACCGTGCACTCCATGTACTTGGGGTGGATCTTGGGCTTCATGGTACCGTCCTTTCCGCGCCTTGGTTTCCGACCAAGGCAAAGCCCCAGCATGGTAGCACTCCGCCGCTCTGTTGCCCATGGAAGATAATGGTCGGGCTCCAATCCAACGATCGTCCATAGGAGATGCCATGTTCCTCGCCGTCGACGCCGGCAACAGCCAAACCACGATCGGCCTCTTCGACGGGTCGGGCATCGTCCGCGCCCGCTGGCGCTGCCAGAGCGATCCACGGGAGACGACGGACCAGCTGTGGCTGAGACTCGACGGCTACCTGCGACTGCGCGGCTTCGCACCCGAGGACGTGAGCGCCATCGGCCTCGCGAGCGTGGTGCCGGCGCTCGAGCGGAGCTGGCATCGCGCGCTCACGCGACTGGGCGCCGAGGTCACGGTCATCGGGCCTTCGAGCGAATCGACCATGGAGGTGGCGCTCCCCCACCCCGAGACCCTGGGCGCCGACCGCATCGCGAACGCCGTGGCGGCGCGCGCCGCCTACGGTGCTCCCGTGCTCGTCGTGGACTTCGGCACGGCCACCAACATCGACGTGGTGGACGCCGAAGGGCGCTTCGCGGGCGGCGTCATCAGCCCCGGGCTGATGCTCTCGGCCGAGGCGATCTTCGCCCGCGCCGCCAAACTCGCCGATGTGGCGGTGGAGTGCCCGCCCCGGGTGGTGGGCACCACGTCGGAGGAGGCGCTGCAATCGGGCCTCGTGGTGGGCGCCGCCGCCGAGGCCGAGGGACTTGTGACGCGCATCCAGGCGGAACTCGGCATCGAGGGCTGCCCGGTCGTTGCCACGGGTGGCCTCGCCCGCACCGTGAGCATGGCCACCGACTGCTTCACGGCGATCGACCCCGACCTCACCCTTCGCGGCATCATGCGACTCGCGCTGAACGGGTAGCGAGGCCGCTGGAGCTGTGGGCAGAGGCCCCGGGAGGTGCGGTCCGGGGCTCCATCCGAGAGCC
>CANRLS010000008.1 GCA_947631545.1 uncultured Atopobiaceae bacterium | reverse complement strand
CTGACCTGCGGGTTTACCTGGAGCCAGCTATCAGACTCGAACTGATGACCCCCGCTTTACGAGAGCGGTGCTCTACCGACTGAGCTAAGCTGGCGCGCCGTTCAACGGGCTACAACTCTACCGTTGCCCGTCCGAGCTTTCAACCTCGGCTGCCCCGCCAGCGGTTTCGCCAGCAGTCCCGCCCGCGCGGCGCCCGCCGGCGACGCCGCCATCCCCGCCGCCGCCCCAGCGCCGCTTGTCGTAGGCACTCGTGACGAGGAACACGATCACGCCGACCGCGGCCTGGAGCGCCACCACGCAGACGCCCGCCAGGAAGGGATGCAGCGAGAGGTACACGAGCGGCGCCATCGGGCGCTCGGCCAAAGCCGTCTCATTGGCGATGACGCTTCCCGCCGACGCCGAATCGATGGAGGCGATGCCCTGGTTCAGGAGCGTCACGAGCACGTCGGGCTCGCTCTCCTTCACGCCGATGGCGTAGGTTTCGGCGGGAATGCCCAAGAGCGTGTAGATGAGGCTCCCGCGCGGATCGTCCAGCACCAGGCTCTCGGCGGATCGCAGGTGGGCGATGACGGCATCGACCTCGCCCGCGCGCAGCGCCTCGATGGCGGCTTCGCCCGTATCGAAGGTGCGGATCGCGTCCGCCGGATAGGCGCTGTCGAGGTAGCCCACGAGCTCCGAGTAGTCGCCCTGCACGAGGCCGATGCTCTGAGGCTCGCCCCGGAAGTCCCGTCTAAGGATCCGCGCGAAGCTCTCGCTCATGTAAGGATCGGTGAGCTTCAGCCCCATGAGCTCGGCGGTCTCGGCATCGTCGGGCACATCGAGGACGATGTCGGCTTCCCCGTCGGCGATCATCTCCTCGTAGGCGGCGTTATCCGCTGGCGCCAGATAGGTGTACGGCAGTCCAACCTTCGTCGCGATCACGTCGAAGAGCGCCGGGAAGATCCCATCGGCCTCGCCCTGCTCCGTGAAATACGAATAGGGCTCGTGGTCAGGGCTCGCGAGCACGGTGAGGGAGCGGCCCTCGCTCGCGAGCCCCTCGAGATAGGCGCGCTCATCCGCATCCAGGCTCACCGTGGCGCCGACGATCTTGTACTTCGCGGCGAGCTCCTCCCGCCACTCGGGATCGGCCACGTCCATGGAGGCGATGGCGGCGTTCACCAGATCCATCAGCTCGCCGTCCTCGCGATTCGCCACCACGTAGATGTCGGTGGGCTCGAAGGTCTCGAGGAGCCATTCGCCGTCGGTGTTTCGAATGGAGCTCACGAGGATGGCGTCCACGATGCCGTCGTCCAGCGCCTTGATGAGCTCCTCCTCGGTTTCGAACATGAAGGGCTCGTAGCTGAAGCCCTTCTCCTCGGCGAGCGCCTCGAGACTCTCATACGCGGTGTTGCCGTCGAGTATGCCCACGACCATGCCGTCGTAGGTGTCGTAGTCGCCGGGGATGATCTCCTCGTTCCCGGCCTTGATGGTGAGGTTCGTCGCCTCGGTGCCCATGGGCTCGTCGGAGAAGAGGAAGCGCTCCTCGCGCTCGGACGTCTTCGTGATGGTGGCCATGAGGTCGAGCTCGCCCTGCTCCAAGAGGTCGAGCGAATCGGAGAACGAGATGTCGTAATCGACGTACTCGAGGGGAAGGGGCAGATAGGACTGGAGCTTCTGGAGGAAGTCGTAGCTGTAGCCGCTCCGCTGGCCGTCCTCGGTCTCGTCCTGATAGCCGGAGAACTCGAAGAAGCCGACGCGGATGGCCCCCTCGTCCGCATCCTCGGCGATGCCGATGCTCGAAGGCACGAGGAAGAGGGCCAGCACGGCAATGACGATGCCGAGCCCGGCGAAGATGCGACGGCGCACGCGCTGGGTATGTGATCTGGCCCGGGGCATCAGGCTCCCTCGCTCGGCCCCCCGACCATCGTGTAACGATGGTACCGACGGTTTTTTCTGAACACAACCTGAAATCGCCGAACGCGCTCTGGGCGGCGGAACGACCCGGGAACCCGTCGCAACAGCGATATCCCGGGAGCCGCGGGTGGCCGAAGCCATCCCTCGACCGAATCCGGCCCGTAGCCTCCCCTATCGCTCTCCCACGTCCTGCCGAAGCCCTTCCACGCCCTCTTCCGACAGGCAGCGCACGCCGGCATCGCGGAGGATCTGGGCCATGGTGCCCCAGCCCGCCGTGAGCGTGCCCGAGAACGTCCCGTCGTAGACGAGGCCGGTTCCGCAACTGGGGCTCTTCGCCTTGAGGATCGCCGCCTCGCATCTCGCTTCGATCGCGCGGGCGGCCTCGGCCTCCGATCCCTGCCGGAAGGCATCGGTCACGTCGGTGCCGTCGGCGAGCAGCACGCGCTCCCCCACCCGCTCGGCGGGCGGCCTCGGCACGGGCAGGCCCGATGCGCGCTCGGGGCACAGGGGCACGACGTCGATGCCCGGGAGCTCGGCGAACGCCCGCACGCGGGCATCGGGCTTCGACGCCCCGTCATAGCGGCAGGGGCATCCCAAAAGGCAATGGCTCACGGCGACTCTCATCGCGTCCCTACTGTCCTCGCGGGCATCGGGATGCGGGCGCGGACGCGTCGAGGATGCGGCCGCCTCCCAGTCCGCGAGACGATCGGCGCGGGCATGCTATTCACGCGGCGGGCATGCGCGCTGTGCGGGACGCGACGGCGCGAATCGCTTGCGCGGAGGCGGATCGCCGCAGGCCTCGATGCGGTGCCGCTCGCACGCCGCGGGCCCTAGCTCACCAGCTCGCCGATGGTGATGGTGGCGTTGGCCATGAGGCCGTTCACGTAGTCGGTCCAGGAGCTCGTCTGCTCGCCCGCTTGGTCGGCATAGGCCTGGTAGGCCACGTAGTAGGCCTCCATCGCCTGGTTGTAGCTCGCGGAATCGCTCGAGAAGACCTCGTCCGAGAGCGCCGTGTAGTAGGGGTTCTCGGTATTGCTCCAGGTGTCGGCGGAGCTATCCCAGTTGTCGCCCAAGAGCCCCACGATATAGGCGCCGTACTCGGCCGTGGGCGCGTCCTCCTGGCCCTCGGCCGGGACGGCGGGGGCGGCGGGCGCATTCGCGGTCACATCGCTCTCGCCCGCCATCTGCTGATAGAGCTTCTGCACGCCCGCGCTCTCCTTGACCATGGCCCTCACCTGGTCCTCGGTCATCCCGTACTGCTGGGCGAGGGTGGCGTAATCGCTCGTTCCCAAGGTCGATTGCGCGTAGGCGTCGATGTCCTCATCCGTGACCTCGATCCCGGCTTGGGCCACGGCGTCGTTCAGGATCTGGTTCCTCGCAGCCGCGAGCACGCTATCGGCGCTCGGCATGGCGTAGGTGCCGTCCTCCTGGAGCGCCGCGTCGAGCGAAAGCGTCGTCTCGATGGCCTGGCGGGCCGTGATCTCGTGATAGGCGCCGTTCACCTCGTAGGTGCCCACGATGCTGTCGAGCTCCTGCTCGGTGAGGGTGGTCTTGCCGCTCACGTAGTCGTAGGTGGGGGTGAGGACGAAGCGTCCGATGAGGCCGCCGCCCACGAGGCAGACGAGGGCCACCAGCACGAACACCCAAACGGGCACGACCCTCTTCCTCTCCGGCCGGGGGGCGCCGTAGGAGCCATAGGGTTCGTAGCCGTCGGAGCCGCGCGCCCTGTCGCGCGCCGCGCCGTTCGCCCTGCCGCGCGCCGCGCTGCGGGACTCGTAGCTCTCGCCATCCATGGGTACGCGCGCGTGCTGGGCCATCGGTCCTCCCCCTGCCTCGCCCTACTCGCCGTCAGCGGCCTCTGCCTTGGCGCTCCCCTTGCGGCTCCCCGGATCCACCACGTCCAGGATCTGGGCGGAATAGGTCTTGATGAAGCCGCCGGTCTTGCCCTCGGCGTCGAAGCGGACCCTGTCGGCGAGCGCCTTCCTCGTCGCCTCGGAGATGGTACCGCCTGCGAAGTCCAGGAGCGCGAGGAGCATCTCGCGATACTCGGGCAGCCCGTGGTAGACCTGAGCGGCCTCGTTCAGAAGCGGCCACACCTCGTCCGAGCGCTCGGGCGAGGACTTGCCCAAAAGGGCGAAGAACCGGAAGGCCGAGAGGCGCACGGGCGACGATCCCGCGCCCTCCTCGAAGAGCGCGTTCTCAGCCCCCTCGAAGCCGTCGGCCACGAGCTCCGGATCGTCCGCGCCCACCATCATGAGGGTGTCGAGCACCTGCCAGCGCGTCTGGGCCTCGGGGCGCTCGAGGGCGTCCACGAGCACGTCCACCTTTCCCTTGAGCTCTTCGGCATGGGCCTCCGCGTACTCGCGGATGCGCTTGGCGGCATCCTGGCGGCGAAGGCGCGACGCCTCGGAGAGCATCTCCAGGAGCCGTTCGATGGGGGGCTCCGCGTCCTCGTCCTCCTCGGCCTCCCGATCGAGGTCGATCTGGGCGTTGGCCTCGGCCACCACCTGGGCGGCGAGGTCGGCCTCGGCCTCCTTGGCGGCCTCGTCCACCACCGTCTTCCTTGCGGCCTCTTCCACCTCGGCGTCCTTGGAGGTCGGCATCTCCTGGGTCATGTTCCCCGTCCTTCGATCCGTCGTTTCGGCCGTCGCGTCCGGGCGATGGCCGCTTGCCTTGGCGTCCGCTATTCCGCGAACCCGTCCACCATCGCCGTCCCCGACTTGCCGTCCCGGTGCACCGAGATGAGATTCAGGGACGCGGCGTCGTTCAGGAGCGCGGTGAAGTTCTTGTAGCCGTAGTTGCGCTCGGTGAAGGAGGGCTGCTTGCGGCGCATGGTCTGCTTGAGCAGGCTCGCCAGGATCGGCCCCTCGTTCTCGCGGAGCATGGCGTCGATCGTCTCCAAGAGCAGCTGGTAGCAGGCCTGGCGCTCGGCGGGCACCTTGTCCTCGTAGGCCGGCAGCCCCTGGGGGTTGATGATGTCCTCGTAGAAGACGAACTGGTCGCAGTTCTCGACGAGGAGCGGGCTCGTGGAGTCGCGCATGCCCACGCCGATGACGTCCTTGCCGTACTCCTTCAGCTTGGCCACGAGCGGCGTGAAGTCGGAGTCGCCCGAGAGGATGGCGAAGGTGTCGATGTGCTCGCGGGTGAGGCACATCTCCACGGCATCCGCCACGAGGCGGATGTCGGCGGAGTTCTTGCCCGAGTACTGGCGATCGGGGATCTCGATGAGCTCGATGCCCAGCTCGTGGAGATCCTGGATGGAATCGGTGAAGAGCTGCCAGTCGCAGTAGGCGCGCTTGGAGACGATGCGGCCGATCTCGACCAAGCGCTCGAGGATGGCGCGCACGTCTGGCCGGGGGCCGGCGAAGGAGCGGCGGTGGTTGCGGCGCCTGCCCTGGCCGACGCTCGCGCCCTGCTGCGAGCCGCCCATGCCGCGGGCGAGGTTCTCGTAATCGATGAGCACGGCGATGGAGGCCTCAGCTGCCATGGGCTAGCCCTTCCTTCTCGATTTGCGGTCGGGCACGTGGCCCGGATCCTGCACGCTCATGAGCTCGGGCTCCTCCTGGCCCTCGGGCATGCCCTCGCGCTCGAGATGGCGGTTCTTCACCGCCATGACCTGGTCGACCTTCTTCCAGGCGCCCGTGGAGCCGAACCCGAACTTGAGGCCGGCGATGCAGCCGCCCAGAAGGCCGATGACGGCGAAGACGAGCACCACGAGGCCAAGGGCCGCGATGAAGGCCGAGGCGACGATGCAGACGACGTAGGCGATGCCATTGAAGATCCAGTACTGGCGCTTGGTCTGGGCATGCTTGGCCCACTCCTGCCCGACGCGGAACCCGATGACGATCCCCAGGATCGCGAGCAGGAGCGCCGTGATGAAGACCGCGATGCTACCCACGCGCACCTGCCCTGGGGCCTCGAGCGCGCGTCATCGGCATGGGGCTTTCGATAAGGCCGCCCGTCACGCGCCAGCTCCGTTCCGGGCGCTTGCGGCATCGGAGCCGGCACCGCCCTTGCCCACGGCACGGGCGATGCGGTCGGCGAGGCTCGTCTTCTCGCGGCGATCCTTGCCCCAGAAGATGAGCGCCACCATGCCCGGTCCCACATGGGAGCCGATGACGGGCGACACGCTGCTCCTGATCACGGCCAGATCCTCGCAGCCGGGCTCGTGTCGCACGAGCGACTCGAGGAAGTCGGCGTCCTTCTCGGCGTCGGAGGAGACGATGGCCACCGGCAGGTTGAACTCGCCGGTGAACTGGTCCTTGAAGTCGTCGATGATGGCCCGGAGCGCCTTCTTGCGACCGCGGCACATGCGCTTCAGCGAGAGCGCGCCCGCCGTGTCGTAGGAGAGCTCGGGCTTGATGTCGAGCTTGCCCCCGATGGCCGCCGCCTGGGGCGGAATGCGGCCGCCCTTGGCGAGCGCGTCGAAGTTGTCGAGGGTGAAGTAGCCCTGGATGTAGTAGCGCGCCTCCTCGGCCCAGGCCACGAGGTCCTTGGCGCTCGCGCCCATGTCGGCCTGGTGGACCGCCTCGACGGCCAAGAGCTCGGCCGCCGCAGAGGGGCACTTGTTGTCCACGACGTAGATCTCGAAGCCCGGGTACTCGTCCTTCACCATGTTGGCGGCCTCCTCGGCCGCGCGGATGGAGGACGAGAGGCCCGCTGTGAAGGAGAGGTAGACCGTGGGCACGCCCTTCTTGGCGGCCTCCTCGAAGATCTCGAGGTAGCGCCCGGGCGTCACCGCGGAGGTGGAGACGTCGGCGCCCTTGCGCATGGCGTCGTAGAACTCCTTGGCGCTCATGGTCTCCCAGAGGTCGTCGATGTGCTCCTCGCCGTTCACCACGAAGGGGAAGCCGATGATGGTCACATCGAGGGCGTGGGCCACGAGCGGGTCGAAGTCCCCGCAGGTGTCGACGATGATGTTCACCTTGCGCTTGTTGTGGTACATCGGCTGGGAGTAGGTGGAGCCGTGGGATCCGGAGTGCTCTTCCTCCTCCTTGACCTCGCTCTTGGGCGCATCGGCGGCGAGCCCCTCGGGGTTCACCTCTTCGAGATCCCCCTTCGGGGAGACGTCATCGGCCATGGTGCCTCACCTCTTCCGTCCTTCGCTCTTCGGAGCGCGCCCCGGCCGGGGCCGAGGCGCTGGGAGGTTCGCTTCTTCGAGTCCGATTCTAAGCCGTCGGCTCCTCCTCTTCGGGCTTGAGGATGCCGTAGCCCCCGCTCTTGCGGCGATAGATCACGTGGACGTTGCCGGTGACCATGTCGCGGAAGACGTAGAAGTCGTGGCCGAGGAGATCGGCCTGCACGAGCGCGTCCTCCTCGGTGAGGCGCGTGTACTCGATGTACTTGGTGCGGACGAGCTCCTCCTCGTCCTCGAGGGCCTCTTCCTCGCCCTTGGCCACGGTGTCCGCGAGCGGGGTGCCCGGCTCCACGGAGGGCAGGTCCTCCCCGTGGACGCGATGGCGCCGGTCGATGACGCGGGTCTTGTACTTGCGGAGCTGGCGGCTCGTCATGCGGGCCGCCTCGTCGATCGCGGCCTCGATGTCGTCCTTCGTGGCGGTCACGCGCACGACGGTGCCGCGCACGCGCACGGTCACCTCGCAGACGGCCCGCTCCTTGGTGCCCTTGTAATCGGCGACGCGCAGCACGACGTCGCAGGTCATGGGCGAGATATCGAAGACCTTGAGAGCGCCGCCCACCTTCTGCTCCACGCGGTCGCGCAGGGCGTCGGTCACACGGATCTTACGGCCGGTCACTTTGATGTCCATCACTACCTCCGAGTCGTGGGGGATGCGGGCCTTGAGCCACGGCTGGTTTCTACCCAGATGGCGCTAGGCCGGCGAGATCGCGGGCGCGCCCTCGCCCTGGTCGCCGGCCTCCGCGCCGTCGTCGGCGTCGGGCTCGGTGGGCTCGGTGTACTCGTCGGGCTGCTCCTCGCCGGGCTGGGTCTCCTCAGGCAGCTGATCGGCGCCCACCGCGTTGGTGCCGGCGCTGCCGGGCTGGGTCGCCTGCTCGGCTGCGGCGAGGCTGCTGTCGGCGAGGACGACGCCCGTCACCTGCGACTCGGCCGTGAGGTGCGGGAGGTCGCCCACCCACTTGGCGAGGATCACGCCGAGCACGCCGTTATCGCGGATGTCGTCCATCGACTGCTGCACCGCCTGGGCGAGGGCCTGCGAGCCCGAGGACACGCCGACCCCTTGGGTCGTGGGGATGTCGAGCGTGCCGCAGAAGGCGATGCCGCCCATCTCGTGGGCCAGGTAGGCGCCGGGATAGACCGGGCAGAGCACGTAGTCCACCTCGCCCGACTTCAGGCCCTCCATGGCCGCGTCGAGGTTCTCGTAGCCCTTTTGCTCCATCGTCAGGTTCGAGGCGTTCAGCAGCTGCTGGGAGGCCGAGCCCTCCTGCAGCCCCACCGTCTTGCCCATGAGCTCGTCCGCGCTCGCCACCGTGGGCTCGTCGCCCAGGGTGAAGAAGCCCGTGGCCTGCTCCACGTAGTCCGAGGCCACCACCTGGCCCATGGCCTGCTCGGCGGAGACGCCCATGACCACGTCGACCTGCACGAGAGCCGAGGCGGCGTCGTTTACGATGGGCACGAAATCGGCCTGGAGGCCGAGGGATTGCGCGAGCGCGGCGCCCACGTCGGGATCGATGCCCGTGTAGGTGCCGTCGGCGCCCTGGATCACGTAGGGAGCGCCGTCATCGGCGACGAGGCCGATGGTGAGGGCCCCCTCCCTCACGAGGTCGTCGCCCGTGAGCGCGGGGCTCATGGCGGCGACGCGGGCCGCCCGGGCCTCGGCGACGCTCGTCTGCTCGAAGGGGTTCGAACAGCCGGCGAGCGCGAAGGCGAGGATGAGCCCCAGGGCCATGGCGAGGACCAGCGGACGCCTCTTGTCCCCGAGCTCCAGCGAACGTCCCTCCATGAGCCACCTTCCCCTCCGAACGGCCCTCAGAAGCCCCGGCCCGACGTCCCTTCCAGCTGACCTGGTCTTCGACCCCACACTCGCGCACCGGGGCCGTCGCTTCGGGCACCGCGGTGCCGCCACTTCGGCCCTCTCCCCCGTGGAGCCATCCTGCCCCAATGGGCGGGGGGTGCGGCTTACTCCTAGGACGAGCCGTGATCGACCGGACGCGCGCGTCCGGGCTTACGTGGGTCCGTTGGGCCTCGTCTGCCATGGACTAGGGTGCCTGCGCATGAGCGTTCGCCGCGCAAGAGCCCGCAACCACAGACCTGGCAAGGGACCCTCGGATTATACCAAGCGGCCATGCCGCGAACCCTTTGGGAGCGCTACCACACGCGAGCGACGCTCGCGCACACCTCGACCGTCGCCCCGTGGGAGGCGAGGGCGAGCGCGGCGGCGCGCGCGGACGCGCCGGTGGTGATCACGTCGTCGATGAGGAGGAGCCGCATCTCGAAGAGGTCCCCGATGGCCGCGAAGCTGCCCTGGACGTTGGCCGCCCGCTCGCTCCTGCCGAGGGCGCGCTGATCGCCCACGTCCTCGTGGGCCAGCACGTCGATGGCGGGAAGGCCGAGAAGCGGGGCGAGCTCGGCGGCCACCCCCTCCATGGGGTCGAAGCCGCGACGCGCGTAGGCCGAGGGCGTGGAGGGGATGAAGGCGATGGCGTCGAGGGGCGCTTCGAGCCCGGCGAGGGCGCCCGATTCCTCGAGCGCGCGATGGATGAGGCCGGCGAGGATCGGGGCCAGCCGCCGCTCGTGGGCGTCCTTGTAGACGGTCACGAGCCGGCGCGCGGTGCCGTCGAAGACGAGCGCGCTCACGGTGCGGCCGATCTCGGTCCACTCGGCCGAGCACTCCGTGCAGACGATGGACCCGAAGGGGGCGCCGCAGCGCGGGCAGGCGAAGTCCTGGTCGATGACGGGCAGCGCCTCCCGGCACTCGTCGCAAAGAAGCGTCCCGGGAAGGTCGCACCCCACGCAGCGAGCCGGCCAGAGGAACTCGGCCAGGTCGTCGCCGATGCCCAGAAGGGCCTTGAAGACGCTGCCGTGCTCGCCCGTGGGGCCTCCCTCCGCCTTGGGTAGGCCATCCTACGCGGCTCGGGGCCGAGGGCGCCGCTCCCGCTCTCCGCGAGCGGCATTCCCCACGACCGGTTGGGAACGCGGCGACGCTCCCCAGGGGAAGCGTCCCGGCTCAGAAGAGGGCGCGGGCGTTCTTCCAGAGCGCCCGGAAGGTCGCCTCGGAAGAGGCGTCGGTCCCGGCGCGCGCCTCGACCACGCGCCAGGCCGTCGCGAGCGCGAGGGCCGGCTCGCTGGGACGCCCTCGGAAGGGCTCGGGCGCCATGTAGGGGCTGTCCGTCTCCGTGATGGGCGCCTCGGAGGGGCAGCGTCCGGCCGCCTCGCGGATCTCGTCCGAGCGCTTGAACGTGAGGGCCCCGCCGAAGGCGACCTTCGCGCCAAGGCCCACCCATGGCGCCATGGCGTCCGGGCCCAACGTGTAGCAGTGGAGGTCGATGCCCCGATCGCGAATGCCCGAGGCCTCGACGACCTCGAACGCATCCCGATGCGCGACGAGCTCCGCGTCGCCGGTGGCGTCCCTCACGTGGAGCTCCACCGGAAGCCCCAGCTCCACGGCCAGGGCGAGCTGCCGCTCGAAGGCGGCCCTCTGCAGCTCGCGATCGACGTCGCAGTGGTAGTCGAGGCCCATCTCGCCCAGGGCGACGCAGCGCCGATCGGAAGCGATGAGCCGAAGGCGTCCGAGCGCCTCGTCGTCGACGTCGGCCGCGCCGTAGGGATGCACGCCCGCGGAGAGCGAGACCCTCAGCGGCTCGTCGGGGAAGGCGGGGACGATGCCGGCCGCGAGGGCGGCCTCGATCTCCTCGTGGGCGCGCTCCTCCACGGCCGAGAGCCAATCGAGGTAGGCGGCGGGGTCTCTCGCGTCCTCGCTCGCGTCGGCGATGCTCACGACCCAGGTCACGCCCACGAGCCAGGCCCGGGCGAGCGCCACGGCCGCCGCCTCGAGCGACGCTCGGGAGGGCACCTTGGCGCCATCGGAATCGGGCCCCAGCATCGAGAGGTGCGCGTGGGTGTCGGCCACGGGCGCCAGCGGCGCGTCGATCCGCCTCGCCCTGCCCTTGGCGTCGAAGAGGAGGCCCTGCCTCTCAAGCGCCTCGTCGATCCAGCAGCGATCGCCCATCACGTTCCCATTCCCTTCAGCCGCTCCGCGAGCTCGACGAACGTCTCGGGCGAGAGCCGCTCGGCCCTCACCATCGCATCCAGCCCCATGGCCTCGAGCGCCGCCTCCACCGCCTGACGATCGTAGCCGGCCCGGGAGAGCGAGTTCGCGAGCGTCTTCCGGCGCTGGGCGAAGGCCGCGTCCACCACGGCCGAGACCTCCCGGGCGCGCGCCTCGCCCAGGGCATCCCCCTCGCGGCGCGCGAGCGTGACCACCGTGGAGTCCACGTGGGGCCGGGGCAGGAACTCGCGCCTCGAGACCTCGAAGCGGTTCGCGAGGCGCGCGCGGAGCGCGAGCTTCACGGTGTAGGCGCCGTAGGCCTTGGTGCCGGGCACGGCGCCGATCCGATCGGCCACCTCCCGCTGCACCATGACCGTGGCGCGCTCGATCGAGGGCATCGCGCCGAAGGCGTCGAGGACGATCGTGGCGGCGACGCCGTAGGGCAGGTTCGCCACGAGCTTCGACGGCAGGGTCGGCGCTCCCCCGTCGCCGAGCCCGATGGCCTCGAGTGCCCGGGAGAGGCCGGCGGGACCTGTCCTCGCCGCGTCGCCGATGACGAGGGCGAGGCGATCCTTGCCGAAGGCGCAGGTATCGGCCAGCACCGCCTCCATCGAGGGGTCGGCCTCCACCGCCACGACGGCCCTCGCGCGCGAGAGGAGCGCCCGCGTGAGCGTGCCGATGCCGGGCCCCACCTCGAGGACCACGTCCTCAGGGCCCACCTCGGAGCGCTCGAGGATCCGCTCGAGCACCCACCGCCCCACGAGGAAGTTCTGGCCGAGGCGCCTCTTGGGCTCGAGGCCATGGGCCTCGAGCACGAGCCTGGTCGCACCCGGCGCGGCGAGCGCCAGGGGGTCCTCGCTCATGGGATCCGAGCCGATCCGAACCACGGGCGGCGCGCCGCCTAGCCCTTCTTCTGGGCGAGACGCGGGAAGAGCGGGGCCCCCTTGGCCACGGGGGCGCCACCCGTGAGGCCGCCCCAGGCGCAGGCGGCGGCGAGGTCGGTCGTCTCGGCCTCCTCGGCGAGCGAGAGCCGCGAGAGCACCTCGGTCGATGTCCTCGGCATGAAGGGCATGAGCAGGTGCGCCGTCACCCGGATGCTCTCGAGCACGCTGCCGATGACCTGGGCGAGCTCGCCGGCCCTCGCGGGATCCTTCGCGAGCGTCCAGGGCTCGGAGGCCTCGATGTAGTGGTTGGCCTCGTGGACGAGCTCCATCACGGCCGCCGCGGCCTCGTCGTAGGCGAAGGACCCCATGGCGGCCGCGTAGCGCTCGTAGAGGCCCTCGCGCCCGTCGCCCTCGACGATCGCGCGCAGCGGGTTCGCCTCCTCGGCCCAGCCGCGGGGCAGCTCCGGGGTCTTGCCGTCGAAGTACTTGGCGCTCATGTTGAGGGCGCGGGAGCAGAGGTTCCCCCAGCTGTTGGCCAAATCGGCGTCGTAGACCTGCTCCATGCGGCCCCAGCTCACCGAGCTGTCGGTGCCGGGACGCACGTCGGTCATGAAGTAGTAGCGGAAGCCGTCCACGCCGAGGAGCTCGCAGACGGTATCGGGCGAGATGGCGTTCCCGAGGCTCTTGGACATCTTCACGTCGGCGCCCCCGTCGTCCTTCACCATGAGGAAGCCGTGGGCGAAGACCTCCTCGGGCACCTCGAGCCCGGCCGCCATGAGCATGGCCGGCCAGATGACGCAGTGGAAGCGGATGATGTCCTTGCCCACGATGTGCACCTGGGCGGGCCAGCGGCGGGCGAACTCGGCCTTCGCCTCGGGCGTCTCGACGCCGTAGCCCACGGCGGTGATGTAGTTGATGAGCGCGTCGAACCACACGTAGGTCACGTGCTTCTCGTCGAAGGGGAGCGGGATCCCCCAGTCGAAGCTCGTCCTCGAGATGGAGAGGTCCTTCAGGCCGCCCTCGACGAAGCTCACGACCTCGTTCCGGCGGATCTCGGGCTCGACGAAGTGCGGGTGCTCCCGGTAGAGCTCGAGCAGTGGCTCCTGGTAGTCGGAGAGCTTGAAGAACCAGCTCTCCTCCTGCACGCGCTTCAAGGGGCGCCCGCAGTCGGGGCAGAGCGGCGCGTCCTCGGGGGCCCTCTTCGCCGCCTTGGCGATCTCGCGATGGTTCACGTCGACGCTCGTGGACTTCTGCTCGTTGGCCTGGCGCACCTGGGTGTCTGTGAAGTACGTCTCCTCGGGCTGGCAGTACCAGCCGTCGTAGGTGCCCTTGTAGATGGAGCCGTTGGCCAAGAGCTCGTCCCAGAGGTGCTGGACGCTCACGGTCTGGCGATCCTCGGTGGTGCGGATGAAGTCGTCGTTGGTGATGTCGAGGCGCTTCCAGAGGTCGGTGAAGTCGCCCACGAGCGAGTCGCACCACTGCTGGGGCGTCATGCCGTGCTCGGCCGCGGCCTGGGCCACCTTCTCGCCGTGCTCGTCGAGGCCGGTGAGGAAGAGCACGTCGAAGCCGGCCGAGCGACGGAAGCGCGCCTGCACGTCCGCCATCACCGTGCAGTAGGCCGTGCCCAGGTGGGGCGCGGCGTTCACGTAGTAGATGGGGGTGGTGATGTAGTAGGACGGGCGTTCCATGGGACTCCTCCGCAGAAGGCGACGGCAGATACGTTGGGCTCGCGCCCGTCATTCTACAAGCGGGACGCCCCGCCTGGGGGACCTTCCCGCCTCGCGCTAGCGCTCGCGGCGGCGCTCATCCTCAAGGAGCGCCACCTTGCTCGCCAGGTTCTGCACCTTGTCCGTGAGCATGGAGACCTTCGTGCTGAGGAGGATGCAGATGATGATGAGGATGCCCAGGGCCACGGCGAAGACGAAGTTCGCGGGCGACGCGATCCCCACGAGGTTCGCCAGACCGATGGCGATCTGCGGGAAGAGCGCGATGAACACCAGGACGAGCGAGAAGATGACCCAGAAGACCGAGTCGCTCACCCGGATGCGCTTGCGGCTCACCTCGTAGCAGACGAGGCCGAAGATGACGAACGCCCCGATGGTGAGTCCCAGGCGCAAGGTGATGCTCATGGCGAGGCTGGCTCCCTCCCGGCATTCGCGAGGGCCCCGTGGCGCGGGCGGCCCCTCAGTGCCTGAACCATTGGAAGACGAGGATATTCAAGCACGTTCTGGCCATGTAGGCCAAAGAGGAGAACCCCGCGAGATAGGACGTGCCGCCCTGGCGCTCCCGCATGGAGCAGGGCACTTCGGCCACGGTGGCCCCGTGGCGCATGAGCCAGGCGAGGGCGTCGGGCTCCGGCCCCAGATCGAACCCGTCGGCGAACTCGTCGAAGAGGCGCGAGCTGTAGAGCCGAAAGCCGCTCGTGGGGTCGGTGATGCGCGTGCCCGTCGTGAGCTTGACGAGGGAGGAGATGAGCTTGGAGCCCACGGCGCGGAGCCCTTCGATCTCGCCGCCGCCGCCCTCGACGATGCGGCTCGCGATGACGATGTCGGCGCCGGTCCGGTCCATGGCGGCCTCCATGTCATGGATGTACTCGGGCAGATGCTGGCCGTCGGCATCGAACTGCACCACGGCGTCGAAGCCGTGATCGCGCGCGAAGCGGATGCCCGTGCGAAAGCCCGTCGCGAGGCCGCAGTTCGTGGGATGGCTCACCACGTGGAAGCCGGCCTCCCGGCAGAGCCGGGCCGTGGCGTCGGCGGAGCCGTCGTCGATGACGAGCACCTCCACCTCGGGGCAGGCTGCGACGAGCCCCTCGAGGGTGGGAATGATCACGTCCTCTTCGTTATAGGCGGGTACGATCGCAAGGGTTCGCATGACGGACAGTGTAGCTGGTGGACGTTGCCCATTCGCTACCATGGGCGAGGTCACGGAACGAGGAGCGGCAAGCCTATGGATACAACGGTCCACCCGCAGGAGACCCACGGAAACTTCAGCTTCACGCGGACGACGCTCCCCGGCGTCACGATCGTGGACGTCGCGTCCTTCGGCGATGCGCGCGGCGCCTTCATGGAGACCTACAAGCGCCCCGACTTCGAAGCGGCCGGCATCGACTGCGAGTTCGTGCAGGACAACCAGTCCTCTTCGGTGAAGGGCGTCCTCAGGGGCCTCCACTTCCAGATCGAGCACCCGCAGGCGAAGCTCGTGCGCGTGCTCGAGGGCGAGGTCTTCGATGTGGCCGTGGACCTCAGGCCCCTCTCCCCCACCTTCGGGCAGTGGGAGGGGATCCGCCTCTCGGCCGAGAACCGCAGGCAGTTCTTCGTCCCACGGGGCATGGCCCACGGCTTCCTCGTGCTCTCCGAGCGCGCCGTCTTCGCCTACAAGTGCGACGACGTCTACCACCCCGGCGACGAGGGCGGCATCGCCTGGGACGACCGGGATCTGGCCATCGAATGGCCGGGGCTGGACGAGCTGCCCGATGGGCCGATCCTCTCGGACAAGGACCGCCACCACCTGAGCTTCGCCGCGTGGAGGAGCGCCCGCGGCATCTGAGGCGCCCTCCGCACCCCATGCACCCCGGCGACACCCCGCGCCGCCCCTACGAGGAAGGATCCCCATGGATTGGGACGTGCTCTACGACGGGTTCAGGGACGAATTCGATTTTTGCGTCCTCTGCGTGAGGGGGGACGAGCCGCCCTTGAGCGCGCAGGCCTTCATCTTCGAGAACCCCGTGCCCATGCTCCTCGTGGAGGACGATCTTCCCGACGCCCTCTTCAGCGCTCTGGGCATTCGGCGGGAGCGCCTCGCCGGAAGGCCCGTCCTCATCGCCACCCCAGCCTTCGACGCCCCCGTCTACGTCGAGCTCCGCGACGCCGCCGATCCCGTGGGCGAGAAGGACGACGCCAAGGCCGTCCTCCTGGGCGTCCCCAGGACCTCCGGCGAGGAGCAGAGCGCCCCGGGCGACGGCGGCGAGGAGGGCGATCCCTCGTGGATCTGCCGGGAGCTCGTCATCGGGAAGCTCAGGGAGGCCCCCTGCCTCATCTGGGACGCCTCGATCGTCGAGGCGGCGGGCGAGCGCGTGATGCGCTTCCGCGCGACGCTGCGCACCGATGACGCGGAGGCGGCGAAGGCCCTCGAAGGCGAGCCGCTCATGTTCCGCCAGATCGACGAGCGCGGTCGCAAGCTGGCCCTCCCCTTCACGATCCTCGAGGACGCGATGAGCGCCCAGGACGGCACGTGGACGCGCACGCTCACCGTCTCGGTGCGCGTGCCCGAGGAGCGGCGCATCTTCGTGCTCTGGGTCTGGAGCCGCACCCTCTGCGCGGGGAGCTTCCGGGGATTTCCCCGCTGGATCATCGACTCCATCGAACGGGAGTCGCGCTCGACCATGACCTCGGTGGAGCACGACCCCTCCTACGACGCGTGGGTGAAGGCCCGCCAAGCCGAGCCCGAGCCGCCGGCGGAGCCCCTCGCGGCCCGTCCGCATCTGAGCGTGCTCGTGGCGGAGGAGCCCCTCGGCTGGACGGGCCCCGAACCCCCGAAGGGCTCCGTCATCGACGAGCTCGCGCCGGCCCCCTTCGTCAGGGCGGCGCGAAACCGCGAGCTCGAGGAGGCCAGGGCGCGCACCCGGGCCTCGCTCGACGCCCAGAGCTACGAGGACTTCGACGTCCGCTACGTGGCGGCGGGCGAGTGCCTGGGAGATGCCGTCCCTCTGGACGACCTCTCATGGAACGTGGTCATCGGCCTCGGCGACGTGCTGGAGCCCCGGGCCCTGGAGCTCCTGGCCCGCGAGGCCGCCGATCCCGCAGCCACCCTCGTCTATGCCGATGAGGACGTGGCGAGCTGGGACGGCGGCGAGCCCCTCTACCATCGCGCCCGGCTGAAGCCGCGCTTCTCGGAAGACGAGCTCTACTTCGGCCATGGGATCGGCCTTCCCATGGCCATCGCTGGGCGGGCGTGGCAAGACGGCGCACCGGGCGCCTACGACCTCGCGCTCCATGCCCTCGAGGCGGGCGGCGTCGAAGGGGTTCGCCACGTGGAGGACGTGCTCCTGCACGCCGCGCTCGACAGGCCCTTCGCCACGGAGGAGGCGGTGGATGCCCTGACGGCGCACCTCGGAAGGCGCGGCCTCGCCACGGACGTCACCTACCGCGAGACCAACCCTTGGGACGACCCCGAGCGCCATCCCGGGGGCGTCCTCCGGGTGCGCTACCTCTGGCCCGGGAACGCCCCCATGGTCTCCATCATCATCCCCAACCGCGATCACGCCGACTACCTCGGCCCCTGCGTGGCATCCATCCTCGAGCTCACGGCCTGGCCCGCCTTCGAGGTCGTCATCGTGGAGAACGGCAGCACCGACGCCGACATCCTCTCGCTCTACGCGAAGCTCCAGGAAGACCCCCGGGTTCGCGTGGTTGCCTGGCACGGCGGCGGCTTCAACTACCCGGCCATCGTGAACCGCGGCGCCGAGAAGGCCTCCGGGAGCCTCCTCTGCCTCCTGAACAACGACACCCAGGTGCTCGACGGCGATTGGCTGGCCGAGCTCGCGGGGCCGCTCACGAGGCCCGAGGTGGGCATCACGGGCGCCCTCCTCACCTTCGCGGACGGCCTCGTGCAGCACGCGGGCATGATGGCCGTGCCCGATGGCGGCCTCGCCCACCAGCAGCAGAACCTCTGGCCGGGCGCGCTCGCCCATGGCGGCGCGAACGGCGCGGAGGGCTATCTCATGACGCTCCAGCGGCCCGTGGCCTACTCGATGGCGACGGGCGCCTGCCAGATGGTCCGCCGCGACGTGTGGGACGAGCTCGGCGGCTACGACGAGGCCCTCGCCGTGGGCTACAACGACGCGGATTTCTGCCTGAGGGCCGCCGAGGCCGGCTACCGAACCCTCTTCGTGCCCTACGCCAGGCTCCACCACCGCGAGTTCGGCACGCGCCATCGCGAGAGCGGCGATGCGGCGGAGCGGGAGCGCTGGGAGGAGGAGCGGCGGCTCATGCTCGAGCGGCACCCGCAGGTCTTCGGGCGCGACCCCTACCTCAACCGCATGCTCGATCCCGACAGCCGCTACTTCCAACTCAAGCGCGTGCGCTGGCGCTACGAGACCGAGAACTGGCTCGGCTGGCCCATCTAGCGGCGCCTAGCGGGAGAGGTCGCTGCAGGCGGCGAGCGTCGCCTGCCAGACCCGCTGGAGCGGAAGGCCGCGCTCGGCCGAGATCCTCGCGACGTCGTCGGCCTCGGGCATCACCCGCACCGACCCGTCGGGAAGATGGGAGCGCTTGGCACGGAAGACCGCCGTCTGCCCCTGCGCGAGCTCCGCCTCCACGGTGAGCTCCTCCCTCGCGAGCACCGTGCGCTCCATGGGCGAGCGGCGGATGCCGATGGTGGTGGTGTCGCGGAAGATCACGAGCTCCAGGGCCTCGCGATCCTCGGGCATGCAGATGGCCTGCAGCTGCCAGGCGGGCCGGCCCTTCTTGGTGCCGAGGGGAATCCAATGGGCCTCGCGCGCGCCGGCATCCATGAGGCGCTCGATGACGACGCCCATGGCCTCGCCCGTGACGTCGTCGACCTCGCATTCGAGCTTGAGGATGGACCCCTCCCCCTGGGGCATGGCCCCGCAGAGCGCCGCGGAGGCAGCCGGGGCGTGGGGATCTTCCGACCCCACGATCGCCCGGACGTAGTTGGCCCATGGGTAGTCCCGCTTGCCGGCGCCGTAGCCCACGCCCCGCAGGGCGAGGTTGGCCGGCGCCTGGAAGTCCGTGGCCAAGGTGGCCACGAGGGCGGCGCCCGTGGGGGTGATGAGCTCGCCCTCGACCGGCGAGATGCGCACTGGGACGTCGTAGGCCCTGAGCACTGCCGCCACGGCGGGCACGGGAATGGGCATCACGCCGTGGGCGGTGCGGATGCGCCCCGATCCCTCCGTGAGCGAGGTCACGCAGACCCTGTCCGCGCCGATGGAGTCGGCGAGCACCGAGCAGGCCACGACGTCCACGATGGAGTCGATGGCCCCCACCTCGTGGAACCGCACCGTCTCGCGGGTCTTCCCGTGAGCCTCCGCCTCGGCGTCGGCGAGGATGAAGAACGCCCTTCGGGCGATCGAGCGCGCCCCCTCGGTGAGGTCGGCGCCCTCGATGATCTGGAGCACGTCGCCGAGGGTGCGATGGGCATGCGCATGCCCATGGCGATGGCCGTAGGCGTGGTCCTCGATGGGATCCACGCGATCCAGGTCGCCGAAGAGGCGATCCATGTCGTGATCGTGGGTCTCGAGGCCCGGCTGGAGCACCACGTCGAAGTCGCAGCAGCGAACCGAGGCCCTCTCCACGTGGCTCACGCAGATGGTGTAGCCCTCCACGGGCAGGCTCGCCAGGGCCCGCTCCATGGCCATGCGATCGGCGCCCGCATCGATGAGCGCGCCGGCGAGCATGTCGCCGGCGATGCCGCTCGAACAGTCGAGCCAAAGGGTCGTGGTGCTCATGCGTCCTCCTCGCCCTGACGGCACGGGGCCGGTCCCGGCAAATGGTTGATGCAGGAGGCCTGGAAGCCGGCGCCGAAGCCGTTGTCGATCCCCACCACCGAGACCCCGCTCGCGCAGGAGCTCGTCATGGCGAGGAGCGCCGTGATGCCCTCCATGGCCGAACCGTAGCCCACGCTCGTGGGCACGGCGATCACCGGCGCGGAGATGAGGCCGGCGACGACGCTCGCGAGCGCCCCCTCCATGCCGGCGACCACGATGGCCACCTGGCATCGCTCGAGGATGGCGCTTCGGGCGAGGAGCCGATGGATGCCGGC
Organism: uncultured Atopobiaceae bacterium; assembly: GCA_947631545.1. Taxonomy (GTDB): domain Bacteria; phylum Actinomycetota; class Coriobacteriia; order Coriobacteriales; family Atopobiaceae; genus CANRLS01. The sequence continues at coordinate 26,655 of CANRLS010000008.1, read as the reverse complement.
GACCCCCGCATCGTAGAGCCGCTCCACCCTGTTGCCCAGGAACTCGGCCGTGAGCGCCGCCTCCTCGGCCACGGGCTCGTCGGAGGTCCCCGCCGAGACCACGCAGATGGTCCCGTTGCCGTCCGCGGGCCCGTCGCCTCCCACCGTGGCGATGCGGGCGCGCTCGTGATAGGCAACGGCCACGCCGGCCGTGGCCCCGTCGGATGCGAGGCCCTCGCGAAGGATCTCGGCCTTCTCGGCCGAGAGCCTCGTCACGAGCACCCTGGACTGCCCGTTGGCCAGGAGCGCCCGGGTGATGCCCAGCACCTGCTCGGCCGTCTTGCCGGCGCCGTAGATGACCTCGCCCGCTCCCGTTCGGCGGGCCCGGTCGGTGTCGGCCGCCGCGTAGCCCAGATCGATGAAGCCGGCATCCTCCGGGCGCGCTCCCCCATCGCTCGCCATCGCGCTCACCCCTCGTAGAACGCCCGGTTATGGGGCGTCTCGTCCACCTCGACCCGCGCCACCGGCAGGCCCTTGGCCCGAAGGCGCTGGAAGATGTGGCGGGCCAGGTTCTCGGCCGTCGTTCTGAAGGGCAGCGCCGTGAGGCTGAATCCCTCCCCCTCGAGCGCCGCGACCGTGGCCTCGGCGAGGGTCCCCTCCTCGTAGAGGAAGGTGTGGTCGAGCTCGGCGCAGGCCTCGGCCACGAGCCGCTTGGCCTCGGAGAAGTCCATCACCATGGCGCGCTCGTCGCCGGAGCCCTTGAGCTCCGGCACAGCCAGAGTGGCCTCCACGCGCCAGCGGTGCCCGTGGAGGTTCTCGCAGGTGCCGTGGTAGTCGGCGAGGAAGTGCGCCGCGTCGAAGTGGCCTTCGCAGATGATCCCGTACATGAACCGTCCTAGACGATCTGGTAGTGGCAATGGGCCGGCAGGAAGTTGGGGTTGTAGAAGCGGTCGCCGATGGAGAGGTAGTCGGTCCAGCGCTCCATGAAGACCCCCTCCTCCTGGCGGAGCCGAGCGCAGACGTCGGGATCCTCCGGGGATCCGGGGCGCCCGAAGCGCGCATGGGGCATCACGCGGCCATGGCCGGCCGCGATGTCGATCCGGAACTCCGCCTGGGGCGCCATGACCACGTCCCTCTGCTCCTCGCGAACCCTCAGGCACAGGTCGACGTCGGCGAGGCCCAGCGTGAAGACCTCGTCGAAGCCGCCCATGGCCCGAAAGACCTCCGTGCGCACGGCGAGGCAGGAACCCGTGACGGCGCTCACGCCGTGGGTGAGGTGGATGAGGCTGTAGACGCCGGGGAGCGCGTTGGGGAAGAGGTGGCTCGTGAAGCGCGGCGCGCTCTTGGGGATGCAGATGCCCGAGTGGTGGATGAGCCCGTCGGCGTAGAGGAGCTTGGCGCCGGTGATGGCGACGTTGGCGCGGGCCATGGGGCCTGCGAGGCACTGGAGCCAGTCGTCGGCGAGCGGCGTGCAGACGGCGTCGAGGAAGACGATCACGTCGCCGGTGGCCCTGGCCGCGGCCTCGTTCCTGGCCTCCGCCCAACCCCTGAAGAGCGCGTCGACGGGGATCACCTCGTCCTCGGGGCCAAGGCCCCCACGGATGGCCTCGACGCAAGCCTCCAGCCGCTCGGGATGGCCCTCGTGGACCACGACGACGCTCACGCGCCGCTCGGGGCGGGGCGCATAGCGCACGACGTTGGCGTTCAGCTCCTCCGATCGCTCCACCGTGGCCGCGAGCCCGGTGCGCTCGATGTGGGCGCGCACGGCCTTGAGGTCGGCCTCCTCCCAGCCCACGCGGGGCGAGGTGTGTCCGCTCCCCCGGGCATGGAGCCTGGCGTGGTAGAGGACGCGCCGCACGTGGAAGACGTTTCGCGCCTCCTCGCTCACCCGAAGGCAGAGCGCATGGCCGTAGGCGGCGTCGAGCTCGCTCCCCGGGAGCTCCCCCTTGCGGTCGAGCTCGGCGAGCAGGTCCCTCCTCACGCAGAGGAAGTGCCGCACGTAATCCCTGGCCATGAGGTACTCGGGATCGAGGTCGGGCTTGAGGAAGCCCATGGTGTAGCGGCCGCCCTGGAAGAGGTCCTCGTCGCAGTAGAAGAGGTCGGTCTCGGGGCGCTGCACGAGACCGCGCGCATAGCTGTAGAGGCAGTCGGGGGCCAGGAGGTCATCATGGTCGAGGAGCCCCACGAAGTCGCCCGTGGCGGCGCGGATGCCCTCGTTGGTGTTGCCGGCGATGCCGAGGTTCTCCTCGAGCTCGATCACCGTCACGCGGGGATCGGCGGCGCGCTCGGCCACCTGGGCCGAGAGCCGCTCGTTCTCGGGCGTGGCGTTCACCAGCACGAGCTCCCACTTGGGATAGGTCTGGGCGAAGACGGAATCCGCCATCTCGTCGAACTCGTCGGCGGGCGTGTGATAGAGCGGGCAGACGATGGAGAAGGCGGGCTCCGCCTCGAGCTCCGTGCCCCGCTGCACGGCGAGGTCGCGCTCGGAGGCCCGTCCGTTGTCGAGGAACCATCCGTGGTAGGCCGGGCTCGTCCCCGAGGATTGCGTGGTGCGCGCCCAGGCGTCGCGGAGCTCGAGGGCCCGCCCCGGCTCGAGGCAGCAGAAGCCGTCGCGAACGCTCCTTTCGGAGAACCTCGCCCACACGACGAAGTGGCCGAGCGCCCTCGGCACCCTGAGCGAGTACTGGAGCCGCCAGAGCGAGGCGCCGTCCGAGAGCGGCGTGCGGTCCTGGCCCATGGGGATGAAGGGCTCGGGGTTCACCTCGCGCCCCAAGTCGTCGATGACCGAGACGTCCACCGTGCCCTCGGGAGACCCCTTGGGCACATAGGCCTCCACGGACCCGTGGATCACGTCGTAGCCGCTGCCGGCATCGAAGAGGCGCTCGACCTGCACGTAGGCCGTATCGACGCAGGGGATGCGATCGGCGTTGCGGGCATCCTCGAGGCCCGTCTGGCGCCGCGCCCCCTGCCAGGTGGAGAGCGTCGAGACACGGGCGTCGATGCGGTAGGTCTGGGCCTCGAGCACCTGGCCGAAGGGGTCGTGGACCGATACCGCCACCACCTGCTGGAGCCTCAGCTGCGGCACCACGAGCACGTAGGATCCGTCCTTGGGCGTGGCCACCACCTGGGCCGGGAGCTCGGTGCCGTTCTGGGCGGTGGAGCGCGCATGCATGCTGGCGCCCTTGGGCACTTCGGCCGTGAGCGAGACGTAGATCTTGCCGCCGCCCCGCTGGGACTGCCCGAACCGGATGGCCATAGGACCCTTCCCTTCGTCCGATCTGCCTCAAGGCCCCGCCTGCCGCGGGCTCACTCCTCGTACGCAGGGTGAGAGGGATCGCCTCCCAGCACGTAGAAGAAATTGTCGTTGCGATACCGGTGATCATAGTAGGGGTCGCCGAGCGCATAGTAGGCGGTCCACTCCCGAGCCAGCCTGGCGTTCTCGTGGATCAGGCGCACGAACTTCCCCGGATCGTCCACATCGAGCCCCCGCGAGAACGATTCGAAGTGCCAGAGCAGGGCCCTGGGATCCATGACGACCGCCTTGCCCGCCTCCCTCGCCCTCAGGCACAGGTCGATGTCGTTGAAGGCGATGGGATAGGACTCGTCGAAGCCCGAGAGCTCGTCGAAGAGCTCGCGGCCGATGAGCAGGCACGCCCCCGTGACCGCGCTCAGGCTGTGCGCGTGACCGTTGGTGAGGCCGAGGTAGGCGGGATAGCCGGGGAGCGCGTAGCCCTCCACGTGGATGGGCCCCACCGGCTGCATGGCCGCGCCGCCATGCTGGAGGAGCCCGTCGGGGAAGAGCAGGCGCGCGCCGCTCACGCCCGCGAGGCCCGCGTGCACGGGTCCCAGCATGAGCTCGAGCCACCTGGGCTCGATGACCTTCGTGTCGTTGTTCAGGAACACGAGGTACGAGCCCTTGGCGCACGCGGCCCCCAGATTGCAGATGGCCGAGAAGTTGAACGGCCCCTCGTAGGTGGCCAGGCGGATCCTCGGGTCGCGCCCGAGCCTCTCGTAGAGTTCGAAGGTGGCCGCCTCGACGGAGTTGTTCTCGACGATGACGATCTCGTAGCGATCGTAGGTGCTGAGCTCGCAGATGGATGCCACGCAGGCCGCGAGCATCCGCGCCGAATCCTTGTTGGGGATCACGATCGAGACGAGCGGGCGCTCGCCGGCGCGGGGAAGCTCGCAATCGATCCAGAGGCCGCTCCCGGTTGCGGAGTCCTCCCCCACCGTGGCCGGATGCCCCGTGCGCTCCAGGTGCTCGCCCACGGCCCTCTTGGCTTGCCGGGACGCGGGCGTGCCCATCGCCTGGCCGAGCCGGGCCGGCTCATCCGTCGCCGGGGCGGGGGCGTGGCAGAGCACGAGCGGCACGTGCTCGATGACCCCTCCGCTCTCGACGGCCCTGAGCGCGAGCTCGAGGTCGATGGACGAGGCGGCTCGAAGATCCTTCGGCATCGGACGCTCGCCGAGGCACGCCATGCGGACGAGCGAGGGGCGGGACGTGTAGCCGGTCGTGTAGAGGAGCATCCGGTCGAAGTCGGGCTTGAAGATCGCGCCGACGTAGATGCTCCTGCCGTTCTCGTCGAGCCGCACGCGATCGCAATCGGCATAGGCCATGGCGGCCCCGAGGCCATCGCCGCCCGCGCCATCGCCGTCCATGGCCTCGCACAGCCGATAGAGGCAGTCGGGCTCGAGCGCCTCGCCCTGCTCGATGGCGCCCACGCGATCGCCTCCGGCGATCGCGATGGCCTCGGCGCCCGTGGCGGGCGGCGCCGATGCGAGGGAGATGCGCTCGGCGCCGCCCTCGCCCGGCCAAGCTGCGCCCGTCCAGCGCCAGCGCCCATCGAGCGCCGTGCCGCCGTAGCCCAGAAGCTCCCAGGCGCCCATGGTCTGGCACTCGAGGGAGTCGAGCGTCTGCTCGAGAGCGCCCGGATCGCCATCCGAGAGATCGACGACGAGCGTCACCCGGGCCCCGCCCAGGCGCCCGGGGGCATCTTCTCGCTCGCGCTCGAGCTCGAGAGCACTCGTCTGGAGCATGCGCGGGTACCACGAGAAGTACGTGGCCCCGTCGGGGCGCTTGTAGCGCGACCCCACGTCGAAGCCCCGCTTCCAGGCGAGCTCGGCGGCCTCGAGGGTGACGAACCCGTCATCCACCGTATGGCTCGCATGGCGAACCCACAGCGTGAGGCTCCTCATGCTGTGGGGGACGCGCTGGGAATAGCGAACGACTCTGAGGTGGGTGCCGTCGTCGAGTTGTCGGACGGCGTCCCTCGCCACCACGCATCGGGGCACGTCCACCGGTCGCGCGAAGGCATCGAGCACCTTGAACTCGAAGGGCCTCCCGAGCCTTTCGGGGCTGGCTCCCCAGAACTCCGCCTCGCCGTGGATGACATCCCATTCGACGGTGTCGGTGTAGACGGCATCCACGGAGACGTAGGTGCTCATGCCGCAGGGACGCTCGTCGATTCCCCGATACCAGAGGAGCTCGGGGTAATGGCGCATCGAATGGTACTTGCTCTGGAGGAAGGCGAGGCTCGGGCGAACCATGAGGCTCCCCCAGGCCACGACGACCTGCCGCTCGTCGCGCACGACCACCGACACCTTCAGGGTGGCGAGCAGCGCCGGAACGACCACCACCATCTGGGACGCGCCCCAGGGGGCGACGACTTTGGCCGGCGCTGGCATCCCGCCGGTGGTGCGCGCGCTCGCCCGCACGCTCCAGCCCTGCCGCGGCCTCACGTCGATGGGGACGTAGGTCTTGCCCCCCTTGGTGGTGAGCATGCCGAAGCCTATGCGATCCATGGCCCTCCTCGATCCATCCCGGCCAGGCGCCGTCCTAGCTCCCGAGCTCGTAGTGGCAGCGCCTCTCGCAGAGCTGCTCGTTGTAGAAGGGATCGCCATGCACGACGATGCCGCCCCAGCGCTCCCAGAGGCGCGCCTCGTCGGCCTTCTCGGCGAGGCATCGCTCGGGGCTCGCATCGCCCCAGGGCGTGCGGAACGGCGGCGAGACAACGCGATCGCCGAGCGCCCGTCCGCGGTAGATGAACGTCGCCTGGGGGACCACGACCACCCCGCCCCCTTGGGAGCGAACCTTCAGGCAGAGGTCCACATCGTCGTAGACCCGGCCATAGGCCTCGTCGAAGCCGCCCAGGCGCTCGAAGTCGGCCGTGGCGATGGCCATGGCCGACGCGCTCACGGCCGAAACCCCCCGCGTGAAGCGCGGCATGATGCTGTAGTAGCCCGCGACCTCGGAGCGCTCGGGGAGCAGATGGTCCACGTAGCGCGGATAGTCCTTCGCGAAGCACATGCCCAGATGGCGCCAGAGGCGATCCTCGTAGAGCTCGCCCGCTCCCGTGACGACCACGTCGCGGCGCACGAGGGGGCCGAGGAGCCGCTGCACCCAATCGGGGGCCTCGGGCACGCACGCGTCGTCCACGAAGACGAGGACGTCCCCATCGAAGCCGGCGGCCCCGGCGTTTCTCCGCGCCGCCCTCCCCGACGCCGCGCGGAAGGGGCGCACGTCCACGGGCACGCGCCCGCCCTCCCCCTCCCCGGGCTCGAAGGTTCCGAAGGGATCGACCACCACGATCTGGGCCGGGCGGTCGCCGAGCGTGGCGGAGAGGGCGTCCACGCAGGAGCGGGCCCTGGCGTCGTCATGGGTCCGGCTCACCACCACCCGGATCGAGAGATCCTCCGGAAGCTCGTAGACGAGGTCGTACATGTTCTGGCGGGGGCCCGCCCCGATGCGGGCCGCGATCCCCTCCTCGGCGAGGTAGCGCTCCAGGGCGCGGCGCCCGGCATCGTCCGTCCAGGTCTTGGCGTTGACGTTGGTGGCGGTGGATTCGGCGTGCGAGCGCCAGTGGTAGAGGAACCTCCGCACGTGCCAGATCCTCTCGCCCAGAGAGCTCACCGCGAGCGTGAGGGCGTAGTCCTGCGCGCCGTCGAACTCCTTCCCGGGAAGCCTCCCCCGCGCCTTCAGCCCATCGAGGACGCGCCGGCTCACGCAGAGCAGATGGGTCACGTAGTTGTGGTTGAGCAGCAGGTCGCGATCGAAGTCGGGCTTGAAGGCGCCGCTGTAGTAGCGCCCATCGATGAGGTAGTCCTCATCGCAGTAGAGGAGCGCCGCATCGGGATGCTCGACGATGGCCTTGGCGTACTCGAAGAGCGCATTGGGCTCCAGCAGGTCGTCGTGGTCGAAGAACGCCACGTAATCGCCCGTCGAGGCCTCGATCCCCGCGCGCGTGTTGAGCGCGATGCCGAGGTTCCCCTCGAGCGCGACCACCTTCACACGGGGCTCCCGGGCGGAGAGCTCGGCGAGATACGACGCGATCTCGCGATTTCCGGGCGATGCGTTCACCAGCACGAGCTCCCACTCGCCGTAGGTCTGCCGCACGACCGACTCCACGGCCGGGCGCAGGAACTCCATGGGCGTCTGGAAGACGGGCGTGACCACGGAGATCTTCGGCGCGCCCTCGAGGGTCGTCCTCGACTGCACCCAGAGCTCGCGGTCCGTGGCGCGGCCGCACGAGAGGAACCAGTCGTGATAGCCCATCCCGTTGCTGCTGGATCTGGTCACCGCGCCCCACCGGTCGCGAAGGCTCCAGAGCGTCTCCCCGTCGAGCACGAGGAACCCCGTGGTGGCGGCCGCGCCGGCACCGCCTGCCGCCGGACGCGCCCAGACGATGCCGTGCCCCTCCCAGGAGGGCAGGCGCACGGAGAACTGGGAGCGGATGAGCGTGCCGAGGCCGGGGAGGGCCTTCGCCTCGTGCCAGAGGTAGCGGGGCCGGGCATCCTCGAAGACGAGGCCGTCGCTCTTGATCACCGTCAATTCGGGAAGCGCCGGCTCCGCGCCCTCGGGAACGCAGGCGACGAGCGTGCCGTGGATGACGTCGGCGCCGTCCTCGGCGTCGACGAGGGTCTCCAACGATAGGTACGCCGCATCGGGCATGGGGCGCTGGTTCACGTAGCGGATGTCGTCCACGCCGAAGGCGGCGCGCTGCGACGTGGGCAGGTCGCCCGCCCGCTCGAAGGTCGGCTGCACGGAATAGGTCTCGCTCGCGAGCTCTTCGCCCCGGGCATCCACCACATGGAGCGTCACGCGATAGCCACAGGCGAGCTCGGGCGCCACGAGCGCGTAGGAGCCGTGCCGGGGAAGCCGCGTCACGATCGCGGGAAGCGCCTCGCCCGTCGGCGCCTCGGCCGAGGCGACCACTCGCCCGCCCGAGGGCACGTCGGCCGAGATGGCCACGTACACATAGCCGAAGCCCCGATCCTCGAAGCCGATGCGAAGCGCCATGCCCCCACCTTCCTCGCAGCGGGAACGGCGGCCCACGAGGCCACCTGCCATCCGCTCGAAAGGATACCAGCCCCAGATGGCGCCAACCTGCCCGGCTCGCGCACCGGAAGGGGCTCGCGCGTCAGGCGCCAACCGATCCGAAGGCGGCGTCCAGCGCCCCCAACGTGGCGTCCCACGTGCAGGCCTCGCGCACGTGGGCGGCGAGGGCCGCCGAGCGCTCGGCGCGGACGCTCGCGGGCCAGCCCAGCACCTCATCGACGCCCATGGCGAGCGCGAGCGGCGTCCTGCGATCGAGGACGAGCCCCCAGCTGGGGTCGGCGAGCACCTCGTCGGAGCCGCCCACGTGGGTCGTCACCGGGATGAGCCCCCAGGCGCCGGCCTCCAGGAGGGTCGTCGCGAATCCCTCCCTGAGGGACGGCAGGCAGAGCACGTCGGCCTGGCTGAAGAGGGCCGAGAGATCCTCGTGCGAGAGGGGTCCCAAGAGGCGCAGGTTCTGCGCCCTCGTGGCCCGCATCCCCTCCTCGGCGGCGCCCGATCCGGCCACGAGGAAGGCCACTTCGGGCAGGAAGCGGGCGGCTTCGGCCACCACCATGGCCCCCTTCGATGCCAGGAGCCTCCCGGCGAAGACGGCCAGCGGGACGTCTTCGGCAAGGCCGAGCTCGCGGCGGAAGTCCCTGCCGGAGGCCTCGGCCCTGAAGGCGTCGGCGTCGATGGCGTTGGGCACCACGAGATCCGTCTCTATGCCGAAGGTCGAGAGCCACCTGGCGCTCGCCGCCGAGATGCCGGCGTAGGCGGGATGCCAGCGCCCCTGCCATGACGTGACCGCGCGCTCGTAGGCTTCGATCGCCCTATCCGCGAGGGGGCTCTCCAGCGTGAGGAATCCCTGGCCATGGTCGATGACGAGGGTGGGGAGGGCCGCCTTGCCGCCGAAGGCGATGCCCGCGAGCGAGAGCGGATAGAAGCGCGTGTTCACGACGACGCGATCGGGCTTTCGGGCGGCGACGGCGGCCATGAGCCCATCGAGGTCGCGACCCGGCCCGAGGAGCGGGAGCCTGCCATCCATGGCCAAGATCGAGGGCAGGCGCACGACCTCGGCGCCGGCCTCGTCCGTCTCCTGGGCGGGCGCATCGGGCGAGAGCGCGCTCGTGACCACCGTGACCTCGTCGCCCCTCGCCGCCAGGCGCCCCGCCAGGTTCTGCGTGTAGCGCTCCACGCCGCCCAGATGGGGCGGGTAGAGGGCGCTGAAGATCGCGTAGCGCATGGCTGGCCCCGTCTCTCGGCTAGTTCCCGGCCGTGCCGCGATCGCCGTACATGCGCTCGTAGTAGTCCTGATAGGCGCCGCTCGTGACCCGCTCCACCCATTCGGGGTTCGCCAGATACCAGTCGATGGTCCTCGCGATCCCCTCGTCGAAGGGGGTCTCGGGCGCCCAGCCCAGCTCGGCGCGGATCTTCTCGGGCGAGATGCCGTAGCGCCGGTCGTGGCCCTTGCGGTCGGTCACGAAGGCGATGAGCGAGTCGTCGATGGCGGGGTCGTCCACGGCCTCGGAGACCCGCTCGACGATGGTGCGGACGATCTGGATGTTGGAGCGCTCGTTATGGCCGCCCACGTTGTAGACCTCGCCCACGCGGCCCTCGCGAAGCACCAGGTCGATGGCCCTGCAGTGGTCCTCCACGTAGAGCCAGTCGCGCACGTTCAGGCCATCGCCGTAGACTGGGAGCGCCTCGTGGCGAAGGGCGTTTCGGATCATGAGCGGGATGAGCTTCTCGGGGAACTGGTAGGGCCCGTAGTTGTTGGAGCAGCGGGTGACGAGCACGGGGAGCCCGTAGGTGTCGCCGTAGGCGCGCACGAAGAGGTCGGCCGAGGCCTTGGAGGCCGAATAGGGCGAGTGGGGCGAGAGCGGCGTCCCTTCCGTGAAGAGCGCGTCCGGCTCGTCGAGGGGAAGCGATCCGTAGACCTCATCGGTGGAGACCTGCAGGTAGCGATGGTCTCCGAAGGTGCCGTCGGAGCGCTCCCAGACCGCCCTCGCCACGTTGAGGAGATTCACCGTGCCCCCGACGTTCGTGGACTCGAAGACGCCCGGATCGGCGATGGAGCGATCCACGTGGCTCTCGGCCGCGAAGTTCACGACGTAGGCGGGGTCGAACTCGGCGAAGAGCGCCGTCATGGCCTCGGCGTCGCGGATGTCGGCCTGGCGGAAGGCGTAGCGCGCATCGCCCTCCACGCTCGTCAGGTTCTCGAGGTTGCCCGCGTAGGTGAGCGCGTCCACGTTCACCACGCGCACGTCGTCGTGGGCCCTGAGCAGGTGCAGGATGAAGTTCGAGCCGATGAAGCCGGCGCCGCCGGTCACAAGGTAGGTCGGTGTCACGCTCAAGCCTCCTCGCCAGTCGCCGTGGGAGAACCATTGTGGCCGCACCGCGCCCCGCGCCGCAAGCCGCTCAGCGCACGTAGAGGCGGCCCACGCCGAGCGGCGAGAGCGACCAGATGGAACTGTAGACGACGCCGACGCCGGGGCTCCAGGCGTTGATCATCTGGTCGCCGCCCACGTAGATGCCCACGTGCCCAGGGAAGAAGATGAGGTCGCCGTACTCGCGCTGGCTTATGGGGAGCCGCTGGATCTTGCCGTAGTTCCAGAGGTTCGCCGCGTCGTGGCTGTGCCAGCCGTTGGGGCCCGTCGCCCAGTGGTCCCACGGGTTGAACTCGCCCATGTCCATGCCCGTGGCGTAGGCGCATTGGTAGACGAGACCAACGCAGTCCACGCCCACGCCGGGGGCGCAGGCGTAGTCCCAGACGTAGGGCGTTCCCACGTACTCGCGCGCCCGCTGGACGAAGGCCTGGACGCAGTCGTCCCTCGAGGCGTCGACGGCGATGCGCGACGGCGTCACGTAGTTGAAGGGCCAGTAGGCGCCGGGCCTTGGGAGGACGTTCCGGCAGCTCACCTGGTAGTAGCCCCGGGGGTTCTGCCAGCCGATCTTCGAGAACTCCGAGACGTCCACCGTCGGCCGCGCGGTGGATCCAGGGGCCTGGGCGCCCTTGGGGACGAGGAAGATCTGGACGGCCTCGGCCGCGATGCGAAGGCCCGTGGTGCCAGCCGTGGCGCCGTCGGTGGCGTAGCCCAGCCATCCGTACCCGGGCGCGTACACGTGGTACCAGAGGTCGTAGCGCTTGGCGATGGTCCCCGTGAGCTTGAGCTGAATGGCCTGGATGGGCCTGCCGGCATCGATGGCGCAGGCCTCGCCGCCGTCCGCTGCCCACCCCTGCCACCCGGCGAAGGTGGAGACGCGATAGCGGATGGATCCCTCCATCCGTCCGTCGCCGGTGACGGACGCGCTGAAGCCGAGCAGGGCGCGGCCGCCCTCGCCGACGCCGTTTCCCGATGCCCTCGGGCCGTCCCAGCCCTTGCCGTTCACGTAACCGGCGAACTGGATGCCCGGAGCGCTGGTGGTCGGCGACCCCCCTCCTTGGGGCAGGACGCCGCCCTTGGGCACGAGCGCCACCTGGATCGCCTCCGCCGCCAGGAAACCGGGGGCGCCGGATACCTCGCCCTCCGAGGCCCAGCCGAGCCAGCCGACATCGACGCAGGAGGTGCGATAGACGAGGTCGTAGGCATCGGCCGCCTCGCCGGTGAGGCTCAGGCGCACGGCTTGGATGGAACCTCCCCCGGCGCCTCCCGCCGCCTGCCCCGAGCCGACGGGGCCCTGCCAGCCGCCGTTCTGGTAGACGGACAGCGAGAGGCCGTCCGAGTGCGCCGGGGCGTCGAGCGTCACGCGGAGCATCTCCAAGGGACGTCCCGTCCCGTCGCCGCCGCTCGAGCCGCCGCTCGCGTCGGGGGCGAGCCAGCCCACGCCGCCCTGGTAGGCCTGCACCTCCACCGTCGGCACGAGCGGGCTCGCTCCGGCCATCGTCGGCGCCAGGGCCGAGGCGATGGCCAGGAGGATGGCGAGGGCGATGGGGACTCTGGCTATCAGGGGCTTTGCCGATGGCAGGGGCGACCTCCCGACGAGGGGCCGGCTCATAGATCGGCCTCGCGCAGGAACGAGGCGAGGGCCACGTCCCAGGAGCGCATGGCGTCGCCGATGGTGTCGCGGAGCCGCTTGTTATCGAGGATCGACCAGGCGGGACGCGGCGCCGGCGCCGCCCACTCCTCGGTCGTGACGGGCACGACCTCGCACTCGAGCCCGAGCAGCCGGAAGATCTCGCGGGCGAAGGCGTCCCAGGTGGTCGCGCCGTCGTTGGTGGCGTGCCAGATGCCGGAGGCCGCCTCCCCCACCTCGTCGGCCCAGGCCATGAGCTCGAGGATCTGCCAGCCGAGGTCGTTCGCGTTGGTGGGCGAGCCGTGCTGGTCCGAGACGACGCGCACCGAGCCGCGGGTCCGCCCGAGCCCCGCCATGGTGCGCACGAAGTTCCTCCCCGTGCGCCCGTAGAGCCAGGCCGTCCTGACCACGAGCGAGCCAGGCGCGAGCTCAAGCACGCGGCGCTCCCCCTCGAGCTTGGTGGCCCCATAGACCGTCTTGGGGCGGGGGATCGCGGCCTCGGTCTGGGGCAGGGGGTCGTCGCCGGGGAGCACGTAGTCGGTGGACACCTGCACGAGCCGGGCGCCGAGGGCGCGGCAGGCCCGAGCGAGGTTCGCCGGGGCGTCGGCGTTCAGCCGCTCGGCGAAGGCGGGGTCGCTCTCGCAGCCGTCGACGTTCGTGGCGGCGGCGCAGTTGACGACCCAGTCGAAGGCCCCGTCGGCGAGGAACGCGTCGACGGCGGCCGCATCGGTGATGTCGAGGGGCAACGTGCGGCTCTCGGGATCGGCCACGACATCGGTGCGCGTGAGCTCGACGTCGCTCCAGCGGGCGTCCACCGGGGCGATGTCGCCGCGACCGGTGGCGATGAGGCTCGTGAGCTCCTCGCCGAGCTGCCCCTTGGCACCGCAGATGAGAAGCCTCATGCCCCTCGCCGCCCTCTCTTGCCGCTCGATGCCGATGCACCCTGGGAAGGGTGCTTCGGGCATCGCCGCATCCCCTGGCTAGGGGCGCACGCCGTAGATGCTCGCGCCCTCTTTCGTCCAGCCACCGGCGGCGAGCGTCTCGTACTCGTTCGCGCTCTGGGTCCAGAGGTGCGACCCGAGTCCGCCGTTGGCCGTCTGGTAGCCGTTGTAGATCCGATAGACCGGCTCCCCGTCCAGAGCGCCGGAGGAGTAGTAGGCGATGCCCTCCTGCCGCCAGCCGTAGCCCGGGAGCGCACGGTACTCGTTGGAATCCGTCGTGTAGTGGTGGTCGCCGTTCGTCGGGTTCAACAGCCGGTAGACCGGCGTGCCGGTGAGCTCGCCGTCTTCGTCGGAGCTCCAGACGGCCTGCCATTTCTCGCCCTCGGGCGTCCAGCCCATGGAGGGGAGCACCCGGTACTCGTTGGCGTCGGTGGTGTAGAGGTGGGCGCCGTTGGCGGCGTTGTAGAGCCTGTAGACCGGCACCGCCGCGCTCACGTGGAAGCTGAGCGCGCGGGAGGTCCCGTCGAGGCTCACGGTGATGTCGGCCCCGGCCTCTTGGCTCGACGCGGGCGTGAGGATCGACGTGCCGCGCATGGTGATGACGCCCACCGGGCTCACGGACGCGACCGCGGGATCGCTCGAGGTCCAGTGGAAGCTCGACGGGTCGATGGCGATGACGGGAAGGTCGGCGTCACTGGCAGCGGACGCCTCATCGGGCGCCGTCACCCAAGAGAACTGGACGGCCCGGGTGCTCTCCGGGACCATCGAGAGGTTCGTCCGGTAGCCGCTCGCCTGGAGCCGGCCCAGAAGGAGGGGGCTCGTGCGCCCGCTCATGTCCACCCGCACCTCGGGCGACCAGGGCAGCGTGCCCTCCGCAAGCACGCCGGTGGCATCCGCCCGCCCGGAGCCCAGAAGCACCACGTAGAACCGCTCGCCGCCCTGCTCCCAGCAGCCCACGCCGACGGACGAGAGGTCCTCGCCGAGGAGGTCGCCGCCCGCCTGGGCGAGGGCGTCCACGACCGCCGCCGGTTCCGCCCCGTCGCCATGGAAGCGAAGCTCCGCGGCGCCGTCCACCTGGCCGCCCATGGGCCTCGTGGCGCTCTGCCAGAGGGCCGTCTCGGCCGCCCTTTGGAAGGCGGTCTCCTGAAGATCCCCATCCACGACGAGCGCGGGCAGGGGCTCGGCCGCCTCGGACCTCAAGCGGTTGATGGCGTCCACCGCGCCCTGCGCGCGGTCGAAGTCCCGCGTGCCCTCGGCGAGCGTGAGCGTCACGACGTCTGAGGCCGAGACCGCGCCATCGGAGGCCCCGCCATCCAGAGCCTCGTCGACGAGAGGGGCGGCGTCGCCCGGAGCCCCGCCGTCCGGCGCCTCCGCGACGGGCCGCGGCGCCGCCTCGCCAATCGCCGGCTCATCGGCCAGCGCGGCGATGGGGGCCAGGGCCAGAAGTCCCGCAAGGAGGCAGGCCGCCAGCTTCACCAGGCGGGCACGGGATGGGGAGGCGGACTTCCCAGACGCTGCCATAACGCTCCTCAGATCGTCTCGGTCGGGCCCATGATACTCAACCGCGCCCTCGCGAACGCCTCCGTTCGGAGACAATGGGAGGTCGAGGGGGATGCGATTCGACCATGACTGAAGCCTTTGAGAGGGTGGGCGCGCTCCGGCGCTCGTGGTGGCTCTGGGCCATCGCCCTCGCGGCGGTCGGCTGGCTCGTCTCCTGGCTCGTCTGGCCGGCGAGTTGGCGCTTCCAGCTCTTCTGCGCGGTGGTTCCCGTGGCGCTCGTCACGGGGTGGCGCCTTCGCGGCAGGCTCTCGGAGAGCCCCGTTTGCGCGCTCTGGTTCTTCAACGTCTTCGCGGGGATCCTGCTCCTCGCCTACGTGCCGCCCATCGCGTCGGTCGCCTGGGACGGCCAGACCCACTTCTCGGCCGCGCTCGCCATCTCCCAAGGGGGCGATGCCACCTACAACGGGGCCGACCTGATCATGGCCGACCGGGACGGCATCTACGAGGTGGGGCTCATCCCCTTCGGCACCTCCGACGACGACTGGCACCCCAACTGGCGGCTCTCGCTCTCGGAAGCCGGGCTCGCGCGCCAGGTGGAGGTCCTAGAGGAGGCGGCGGCGAGCGCAGAGCCCGTCACGACCCACGGCCTCTCGCGCATCGGCGACGACGGCGAGGTGAGCTTGGGCTTCGGCATGGGCACGATCGCGCGCCTGCCCATGGCGGCCGGGCTCTGGCTCGGGCGCGCGCTCGGGCTTCCGCTCCTTTGGACCTACGCCCTCGGGCGCATCGCCAACTACGCGCTCTGGTGCGCGCTCACCTGGCTCGCCATGCGCAGGCTCGTCTCGGGAAGGTGGCTCTTCCTCGCCATCTGCCTCATCCCCACGAACCTCTTCATCGCCTGCAACTGGAGCTACGACCCCTGGGTCGTGGGGTTCGCCGCCATCGCCACGACGAGCCTCCTCGGCGAGCTCCAGCGCCCCGATCGCCCGCTCACGGTGGGCGGCGCCCTCTGGATGCTCATCCCCTACTGGCTCGCCACCGGCGTGAAGGCGATCCTCTTCCCCTGGGCGATCGCGTTCCTCTTCCTGCCGGCGAGGAAGTTCCCGGGCAGGGGCGCCCGCTGGGCGTGGTGGGGCGCCTGGGCGGCCGTGATGGCGCTCCTTGTCGTGGGCTTCATGGCGCCCTTCCTCTCGAGCCATGGCGCGTCGAACGTCGATACCCAGGCCGTGAGCGCGGTGAGCCCCTGGGAGCAGCTGCGGCTCATGGCGAGGGAGCCCTGGCACTACGGCATCGGGCTCGCGCTCACCACCGTGGACTACGTGAACCCCGTGAGGATCCTCTTCGACCTGCCGATGAACCTCTGCTACCTGCCGAGGCCCTGGATCTGGGCGATCATCGCCATCGTGGAGCTCGGCGGGCTCGCCTGGCTCGCTCTGGCCGACCGATCCGAGGCCGACGCCTGGGCCGGTACCCGTGAGGGGCGGAGGCTTCGCCTCGGGGCGCTCGCGGGCTTCATCATCGCCTTCGGAGCGCTCCTCACCGCGCTCTACGTGAGCTACAACGAGGTGGGGTCGAACTACATCCTCGGCATGCAGGCCCGCTACTACCTCATGTTCCTGCCGCTCGTCTTGGGCGTGATGCTCGACGGCGACGGCTGGCGGGGCGTGGCCCGCATCTGCACGCACCTGCCGGCCTCCTGGCAGAGGGGGCTCGCCCTCACGGGCGACGCCGCGATGGACACGGCCGCCATCGAGGCCTATCCGCATGGCTGGTGGCTCTGCCGGAGCCTCCGCTCGCGCCAGGCGCTCATCGCCGGCGAGGCGATCCTTCTCCTCTGCCTCGTCCTCTTCGGCTTCGTGGTCTGGTTCTTCTAGCGAAGCGAGGCGCTTCCCCGGGGCACCGGCCCGCGTTGGCCGGGCTACTCGGCGGGGTCGGGGCGCTCGAGAATCCCATCGGTCGCGTAGCGGTTGGAGTCCTCGCTCGTGATCTCCGAGGCGATGCGATCGGGGACCGAGAGCGCGCTCGCGCTCTCGCGCCTGTCGGGCCCCCAGCAGCAGACGCTGATCATGCCCGGCCCCACGTGGCAGCCGATGGTGGGGCCGATGGAGCTCGCGAGGAACGGCACGTCATGGCCGGCGGCCTGGCGGATGAGGTTCTTCAGGAGCTCGAGGTCGCGCGGGCAGTCGGCGTTGCCGACGCCGGCGATGGGCGTCCTGCGATCGTGATGCTCCTGATAGAACTCGGCCAGGCGCTGGATGCCCTTCTTGCGGCCGCGCGACACCCCCGCCAGCGTGAGCTTGCCGTCGAGGTCGATGGAGAGGAGCGGCTTCACGTTCAGCTTGGTGCCCACGAAGGCCACGCCCTGGGGGATGCGCCCGCCCCGGGCGAGGGCATCGAGGTCGTCGCACATGAAGAGCGTCCAGACGTAGTAGTGGACCTCCTCGGCCCACTGGACCATCTCCTTGGCCGAGAGGCCCTTGTCGCGCTGGCGCACCGCCTCCCAGCACACGAGGTACTGGGGCGTGGACTCCTCTTTGAGATCCACGACGTAGAGCGGGGTGTCGGCCCCGCGCCTCTCCTTCAGGCGGTCGGCGGCCAGGCAGGCGGCGTCGTAGGCGCTCGAGAGGCCGGACGAGAAGCAGAGGTAGACCACGGGCTTGCCGGCGTCGAGGGCCTCGCTGTAGACGCGCTCGAAGGTGAGGGGGTCGGGATAGGCCGTCTGGGGCGTCGCGCCCTTGCGCATGGCGTCGTAGAACTGCTTGGGCGTGATGGAGGTGTACATGTCGTCCTCGACGGCCTCTCCCTCCATGGTGTAGGTGTAGGGCATGACGAAGAGCCCGTGCTTCTCGCAGAACGAGAGCGGCAGCTCGCACGGCGAATCGACGATGAGGTTGCAGCGCGCCTGGGCGGGCGACGGCTCCGGCTCGTAGGCTTCGAAGGGCGTGGGGGCTCCGGTCTCATCCATGGTGGCTCCTCTTGCGTCGCTCGGGCAGTCGTCGAATGCCGTCTCGGCCAGGGCGACGCCGCATGCCAACGCCGTGGCGTCCTCTCGCCGTGCGCCCGACGAGAGCGCCCGACGGCTGTGCCACAGTATGAAGGAAGTTGCCCGTCGTTGACGGTTCAACGGCGACGGCATCGGGCACCATCGGGGAGGGGAAGCCATGAGCCATCGCAAAGCCCAGAGCTACGAGAGCATCCTCGCCTGGTGGGAGGCGCTTCCGGGGGCCACCAAGGCCGTGGAGATCGAGGACTTCGCCCTCGAGTTCGGCTACAACTCCACCAAGCTCGAGCGCTCCGACGTCCACTACGAGGAGGCCCGCGAGATCTACGAGGAGGGCACCGTCACCGCCTACACCGGCGACGTGCGCTCCATCACCTCCCTCGCCAACCAGCAGGTGGCCTTCGACTGGATGCTCCGCCAGCTCTCGCGCAAGACGCCGGTGGACGAGACGTTCCTCCTGAAGATGCACAGCCTCGTGGCCGGCGGCACCTTCAGCCGCCGCCAGCTCGCCGACGGCGAGTTCCCCGGCACCTACAAGCGCTCCGACTACATCGTGCGCGAGACCCATGAGGTGGGCGCCCCCGTGGAGGAGTGCCCCCGGCTCACCCGCGACCTGCTGAAGGAGATCGACGACGAGCTCCGGGCCCAGATCACCCCCACCCGGGCGCTCACGGTGGCCGCCTACCTGCACAACCAGCTCGTCTCCATCCACCCCTTCAGCGAGGGGACGGGGCGCGTGGCCCGCGAGCTCTCCAACTACGTGCTCCTCTGGGCCGACCATCCGCCCATCATCATCTACAAGGACGACAAGGACGAGTACTTCGCCGAGCTCGAGGCCTTCGACGAGACCGGCGACCTGGAGCCCTTCAAGGAGTTCCTGCGCAAGGAGACCGTGGAATCGTGGTCGAGCCGCGTACGCTAGCGTGACGGGAGGCGAAGGGGCCGTCTCGCCCGCTGGCTGGGGGCGGGGGCGCGCCTCAGTCGTTGACCCTCACTCCACGCTCTTCAGCGACTCGACCATGTCGATGGCGTTCAGCTTGGGGATCATGGCCACGAGCACGAGGCCGCAGAAGGCCATCGTGAGCGCGAAGGCGTAGACGTAGCTCGGCCAATGGATCTCGCGACCGAACATGGCCGCGTCCACCTCGGCCGTCACGATCACGTAGCCCTCGAAGAAGACGCCGAGCACGAGCCCCACCGCGGCTCCCATGAGCACGATGAGGAGGATCTCGCGGAAGACGTAGAGGTTCACCTCGTTCCTGGTGAACCCGAGGACCTTCAGGCTCGCGATCTCGCGCACGCGCTCCGAGATGTTGATGTTGGCGAGGTTGTAGAGCACGACGAAGGCGAGGGCCGCGGCCGAGACGATGAGCACGATCATCACGAGGTCCACGCTGTGGAGCATCGTCGTGTAGGTGTCGATCATCTCGTCCTCGAAGAGGACCGTATCCACGTCGGGCATGGCCTGGAGGTGCTCGGCCACCTCCGTCCGGAGCGCGGGATCGTCGTCCATCGTGGTGTAGATGGTGTCGAAGGCGGGCGCCTCGCCGAACGCCTCCTCGTAGGCCGCATGGCCCATGAAGGCGAAGTTCTGCAGGTAGTTCTCGGTGACGCCGGTGACGGTCACGGGCACGCCCTCGCTCGTGACGTTGCCCGCCTCGTCGGGCTCGTAGAGGCGCACCTCGTCCCCCGGCCCCACGCCGAGGTTGGTGGCGAGCTTCTCGGAGAGGATCACCGAATCGTCCTCGAAGGGGATCGGCTCCTGCGTACGGCGGACGCGCAAGGTCCGGATGCCCTCGAACTGGGCCAGGTCCTCGGGGCAGATGACCTGGACGTTGCGGTCCTCGCCCGCGCCATCGGCATCGCGCAGGACGACGTTCTCGGTGTCGGCGTCCACGAGCTCCCCGGCGCCCGCCTCCCGGCCGAGGTAGTCCTCGACGTCCGCCACCTCGCCCGTCGTGGCCCCCTCGGCGAGGCCCACCACCACATCGTGGTGCACGATCTGGCCGTACTGGATGTCGATGATGTCCTGGATGGCGTCGCGCACGCCGAAGCCCGTGACGAGGAGCGCCGTGCAGCCCGCGATGCCGATCACCGTCATGAGGAAGCGCCGCTTGTAGCGGAAGATGTTCCTCGCGGTGACCTTCCACGAGAAGCTGAACCGCCGCCAGAGGGGCCCCACGCGCTCGATGAGGATGCGCTTGCCCACCTTGGGGGCCTTGGGTTGCATGAGCGCGGCCGGGCTCTCGCGAAGCGAGGACAGGCAGCTCGCGAGCGTGGCGGCGAGGGTGCAGCCCACGCCCAGCGCGAACGCCCAGAGGGCGGGGGCGATCTCCACGGGGAGCGGGAAGGGCCGTTCGGGCACGGGATAGGCGATGGAGTAGGCCTGGGCGATCACCCAGGGCAGGAGCTGCGACATGATCGCGATGCCGATGAGCGCCCCCACGGCACTCGCGATGGCCGCGTAGGCGAGGTACTTCGATGAGATCTTGAGCGTGGAGTAGCCGAGCGCCTTGTAGGTGCCGATGAGGACGCGCTCGTCCTCCACCATGCGGGTCATGGTGGTGAGGGCCACGAGCGCCGCCACCACGAAGAAGAAGAACGGGAAGACGCTCGCGATGGCGTCGATGCGCTCGGAGTCGTTGGAATACGAGGCGGCCCCGTAGTTCTTGGTGCGGTCGAGAACGAAGATGTCGGGGCCCTCGAGGTCGTCGATCTTCGCCTGGGCGTCGTCGAGCTCCCTCTCGGCGTCGGCGAGCCTCTCGAGGGCGTCGGAGCGCTCGCGCTCGTAGGTGGCGAGACCGTCCTCGTAGTCGGCGCGACCGCTTCGGTACTCGGACCAGCCGTCGTCGAGGTCGGCCTTGGATCCGGCGAGCTGGCGCTCGCCGCTCCGGAGCTCGGACCAGCCGCTGTCGAGCTGCGCGCGGGAGGCGTCGAGCTGGTCCTGGGCGGCATCGACCTGGCGGCGGCTCTCCTCCACCTGTCGGCGCGCCTCGTCGAGCTGGGCTCGGCCCGCCTCCACCTGGGGCCGGGCCGCATCGAGCTCTTCCTTGGCGCCGTCGAGCGCGCCCTTGCTCTCCTCGAGCTGAGCCGCGCCGGCCTCGAACTGGCCCTGCGCGGCCCGGGCCTGGGCGAGCTGCTCTTCTGCGCCGGGCACGCCGGCGGCAACGGCCCCCTCAAGCTGGGAGACGGTCTCGGCGAGGGCGCTTCGGGCGCCGTCGATGGTGGTGGCGCCGCCGGTGAGCGCCGAGACCGACCCCAGGAGCTGGTCCACGCCGGCCTGCCACTGCGCAAGGCCCTGCTCGTAGGCGCCCTCGGCCTCCTCGAACCTCGCCAGCTCCGCTTGGAAGGCGGCCTCGGCATCGGCGAGCTCGCGCTCCCCCGCCTCCAGCTGGGCGCGTCCGTCGGCGAGCTCTGCCCGGCCGCTCTCCCACTGGGCCTCGCCCTCCTGGAGCTGCCGTCGGCTCTGGGAGAGCCGCGTCGCGCCATCGTCATAGGCGGCATGGCCGTCCTCGAGCTGGCGTCGGGCATCGGCCAGCTGGGCCTCGGCGTCGTCCAGCTCCGCCTTGGCGTCGTCCAGCTCCTTCAGCGCGTCGGCCCTCTCCCTCTCGAACGTGGCCCGGTTCTCGTCGAGGGTGCCCTGGGCCTCGGAGCGGATCTCCTCCAGCCGGGCATCGGCGAATTCGGCGAGCCTCAGCTCGAGCGTGTCGGCGACGGCATCCACCTCCTCCTGGTAGGCGTCGGTGGCGGTGACCTCTCCCGAGGCATCCCCCACGCGCAGGTAGCACTCGGTATAGGGGGCATCGGCATCGAAGGCGCCATCGGGCACGTAGACCACCTGCTGCAGGAGTCCCGATCCGAGCGTCGTCGGCGCGAGCGAGGTGCTCGCCGTATAGGTGCTCGAACTCACGGTCCCCACCACGGTGAAGTCCCGGCAGGCGAGCACGCCGTCGAGCGAGCTCGCGCCGTAGAGCACGTGGACCGAATCGGCGTCCCCCAGATGCTCGGCGCGCTCCTCGAGCACGACGCATTCGTCATCGGCCTCGGGCCAGCGCCCGGTGCGCAGGATGAGCCGGTTCAGATAGTCGGCCTCGTCCGAACCCACCACCACGCGCCCATCGAAGGTCGAATCGCCAGCCGCCTCCGCATCGAAGCTCGCGATCTTGCAGGCGAGCTGGTTCTCGCCCATGGAGGCCATGACGTCCACCGAGCGGGTGGGCATGACGGCCGTGATCCCCGGCGTCTCAGCGACGTCGGCCACCGTGGCGTCCGTGAGCCCCAGGGTCGAGACGAGCTCCAAGTCGTAGAGGTTCGTGCCGTCGTACCAGGCATCGGCCGATTTGCGCATGCCGACCCCCGTCATGCGGAGCCCGGCGAAGAACCCGCAGCCGATGGCCACGATGGCCACGATGGCCAGAAAGCGGCCCATCGAATGCCGCACGGAGCGGACGACCTCGGTGACGAAGGCGCTCCTCATCGGCGGGCTACCACTCAACCGTGAGGGCGTCTGCCGGATGCGGGTTCAGCTCGATCTCGCGGGCCCGGCCCTCGTGCACGTGGATCACGCGGTCGGCGATCTGGGTGAAGGCCAGGTTGTGGGTGACGATGGCCACGGTGCGGCCCGTCTCGTGGCAGGTGTCCTGAAGGAGCTTCAGGATCTGCTTGCCGGTTTGGTAGTCGAGGGCGCCCGTGGGCTCGTCGCAGAGCATGAGCTGGGGGTTCTTGGCAAGCGCCCGCGCGATGGCCACCCGCTGCTGCTCACCGCCCGAGAGCTGGGCCGGGAAGTTGTCCATGCGATGCTCGAGCCCCACCTGCGCCATGACCTTCTCGGCCGGCAGCGGGTTGGGGCAGATCTGACTCGCCAGCTCCACGTTCTCGCGGGCGGTGAGGTTCGCCACGAGGTTGTAGAACTGGAACACGAAGCCGATGTCATAGCGGCGGTAGAACGTGAGCTCGCGCTCGTCCATCGAGCTCACGAGGCGATCGCCGAGCCTGATGGAGCCCGCCGTGACCTGATCCATGCCGCCGAGCATGTTGAGCACCGTCGTCTTGCCGGCGCCGGAGGGCCCCACGATGACGCAGAGCTCGCCCTCCTCGATGTCGAAGTCCATGCCGTTCACGGCCTGAACCTCCACATCGCCCATGTGGTAGACCTTGAGCACATCCCTGAACTCGATGAAGGCCACAGGGCGCCTCTCCCTCCCGGCGCGGGCCCCCTCAGCAGCGGCGGAAGGTTGGCTAGGGGGCGAAACGGTCTCCAAATCCTAAAGCAATCGCGCAGCTGCGGGCGAGGGTGCCGAGACCTCGCGCATGCGCACCGGAGCCGCTTGCGGAGCGCACCTCGCAGCGCAACCCGAGGGAACGCGCCATGTTGGGCGCCACGACCGCAGGCGCCCCATTTTCGACCGTTCGCGAGCGTTCACGGTCTACCCACAACCCTAAAGAGCCGTTGCGCTTCCAATAGGGCCTGGTGCGGGGGGAACGTACCGGACACGCTGTAAGGACCTGCCATGAAACGTCAGGAAAAGGGGCAGGGCATGCACCTTCGCCGTACGAAGGTCAAAGAGCCCGAGATCGTCAACCAGAAGAGCGAACCCGCTGAGCCCATGCGCCGCGTCCATCTGAGCTATGCCGGCCAGGTGAACGACGGTCAGTTCATCTACACCGCCACGGAGACTGCCGAGAAGCTCGGCCTCACCGGCTGGATCAGCCGTGCCTACCACGGCATCGCCGACCTCGTGGTGCAGGGACCGGCCTCCAAGGTCAAGAGCTACGAGAAGACGATGGTGGACAACGAGTCCACGGGCGTCCTCTACAGCCTCGCGGACCTCGAGGAGCTGAAGCCCGTCGTGGACGAGCAGGGGTTCCAGAGCAAGAACGTCGCGAGCGTCTAGCGCGAAGCGCCGATCGAGACGGGGAGCCGGTCCTTCGGGGCCGGCTCCCCGCGTATCGGCACCGCCCCGGCGCGTTCTTGGCGGCGGGGCGCATCCCGTATCATGGGAGCCGAGACGGTGCAAGGCTCGAGGAGAGAGGGTCGCATCATGGGCTCACCGGTGGTCTCGGTCGTCGTCCCCATCTTCAACGTCGAGGCGTTCCTCGACGAATGCCTGGCCTCCCTCGCGGCCCAGACCCTCGCCGACATCGAGGTCATCTGCGTGAACGACGGATCCACCGACGGTTCGCGCCAGATCATACAGCGCTACGTGGACGGCGATTCGCGGTTCAGCGCGATCGACAAGGCCAACAGCGGCTACGGCGACTCCATCAACCAGGGGATCGAGCGCGCCCGGGGAGAGTGGGTGACGATCCTCGAGAGCGACGACTTCATCGAGCCTCAAGCCTACGAGCGGATGGTCGCCTGCGGCGAGCGCCACGGCGTTCCGCTCGTCAAGGCCGACTTCTTCCTCCACTGGACGATGGGCGGCTACGTGCGGCGCTTCAACTGGTGCGAGCGGAGCCTCTCGGGCCTCGTCTGGCCCGAATGCGAGCGCGAGGTCTTCTTCCGAAAGCCCAGCATCTGGAGCGCCATCTACCGCAAGGAGCTGCTGGATGAGGGCGAGGTGCGCTGTCTTCCCACGCCCGGCGCCTCCTACCAGGACGCCGGCTTCAACTTCCGCGCCCTCGCCCAGGCGAGGACCTGCTATCTCATGAACGAGGCCTTCGTGCACTACCGGCAGGACAACGAGGGCTCGTCGGTGAACTCGCCCGCCAAGGTCTTCTGCGTCTGCGACGAGTACCAGGGCATGCTCGATTACCTGGCGGCCCATCCGGAGCTCCCCGATTGGCTCCTGCCCACCACCTGCCGCATGCGCTACGACACCTACCTCTGGAACTACGACCGTCTGGCACCGGAGTTCAGACCCGCCTTCCTCGACCGCATGCGCTCGGACTTCATGGCCGAGGACAAGGCGGGCTACGCCGATCCCACGCTCTTCGCCCCCGGCGCCTGGCGCCACCGCGCCTTCATCATCCAGGAGCCCGAGATCTTCGAGCCCATGCACGACCTCGTGCTCGACGGAAGCAGCGGCAAGCAGGAGACGCTGCGGAAGTACCTGGATGCCGGCGGCCCGGCGCTTGCCGCCAGAGCCTTCGCCCGAAGCATCACCGACCGCATCACCGCCTAACCGACGCCTCTCGAACCAGGAGCTGCCGTGCCCCGTCTCTCCGTCATCGTCCCGGTCTACAACGTCGAGGACTACCTGCCCCAATGCCTCCAGAGCCTGCGCGACCAGGCCTTGGGGGACGGCTCTTTCGAGCTCGAGATCGTCTGCGTGAACGACGGCTCGCCCGACGGGAGCCGCGCCATCCTCGAGCTCTACGCCGCCGTTGACGATCGTGTGAAGATCGTCGACAAGGCGAACGGCGGCCTCGCGAGCGCGCGGAACGCCGGCATCGAAGCCGCCACCGGCGATTTCGTGGCCTTCGTGGATGCCGACGACTTCGTGGAGCCATGGTTCGCCGAGCGCCTCCTCGACGCCTTCTCGAAGAACGCGCCGGACGTGGTCGTCTTCGGCGCCCGCGTCTGGCCGGCCAGCGCCTCCTACGGGTGGCTGGACTTCGTGCTCTCGCCCAGGACCTGCTACTACGAGGGCTTCTCGGCGGGGCTCCTGAACGATCCGGGCACGCGGCCCTTCGCCTGGCGCGTCGCCGTCCGTCGCGGCCTCCTCTTGGAGACGGGGCTGCGCTTCGACGAGGAACTGGAGTTCGGCGAGGACCAGGCGTTCCTGCTGGAGCTCTACCCTCGGGCGAGCCGCGTCGCGGTGATCAGCGCCAAGCCCTATGTGTACCGGGCCTCCCGTTCCGGTTCGCTCATGGAGGGGCGCTTCGGCGACCTCACGCTCCGCGCCCATGACCATGTGCGCATCGTCGAGCACGTGCTGAGGGACTGGCAGGCCATGGGCTTCCTCGCCAAATGGGGGCGCGACCTCTTCTTCTGGAGCGTGGGCTTCTGCGCGCCCGACGTGCTCTACCTCGAGAACCCCGGCCGGACCACCGTACAGGTCTACCTCGCCTGCACCTATCGCGCCTTCTTCAGCGGTCAGGACCTCTCGCGCTGGTGCCGTGAGCGGGGCGAGCTCGCCGCCTTCGCCCGCGCCGTCCTCGAGCGGCCCGAGCAGACGAGCGGGTTCGGCCGCAAGGTGCTCTTCTATCGCCACACGCTCGCCCATGAGGGGATCGCGCCCTTCGTGCGGCGGCCGCTCGCGCGGCTGAAGCAGAACCCCGTGACCAAGGCCGGGTCCGATGCGCTCTATCGCTACGCGCCGCTCGTCTCGGCCCGGGCCATCGCCGAGCACGAGGCGCTCATCGACGATGCCAAGGATGCCGAGCGGCAGCTGCGCGCGCTCGACACGCTCAACCGCGATCTCGCCGCGGCGGGGCGGCCGCCCTTCATGGAGATCGTCGAGGACGGGGCTGGCGACGGGGCCGAGAGCGAGGACGAGGCCGAAGCCGCCGAGACGGCCATCGCCGATGCGGCCTCCATGGCCGAAGACGTCGCTGCCGATGCGGCGGCCGACGGTTCCCGGGATGCCGGCGATGTTCTTTAGGCACCAGAGGAAACCCGATTCCGGGGACGCCGGCGCGGACGACGCTCCCGTCTTCGAGAGCACCGAGGCCGCCGATCGCCCCCAGGCCATGCCGGCGCAGCCCGCCTACGACGCGGGCGGCCTGCCGCTCCCCAATCCCACGGGGCTGAACCGCCTGCATCTGGTGTTCACCGGCCGCTGCCAGGGCGTGGGCTTTCGCTACACCGCCGCGAGCATCGCCGATTCGATGAACCTCACGGGTTGGGTGAAGAACCACATGGACGGATCGGTGGAGCTCGAGGTCCAGGGGTCGGCCACGAACATCAAGCGCTTCGTGAACCGACTCTTCGCCTCCTACCAGCGCTACCGCTTCGTCTTCCA
>CANRLS010000007.1 GCA_947631545.1 uncultured Atopobiaceae bacterium | reverse complement strand
CTCTTGCGCGCGGTCGATCTGGTCCTTGTAGGCATCGCCCGTGAAGAGGAAGACCGTGTCGCCGAAGGTCACGCGGATGATCGTCGAATAGGAGTTGGCGTCGGAGCCCTCGTGCTGGCGGCTCATGTCGGGGCCGATGAGCTCCACCGTGTAGCCGGGCCCCTCGAGTATGGTCTTTCCGCTCTCGGCCTCGTCGATGGTGAGGTGCTGGCCGTCCACGGCCTCGAGGAACTTCTCGTAGGCGTAGGTGTCCTTGGAGGCGTCCGGCGCCCAGACGGCGCCGACGGGCATCTCGCGCAGGGGATAGCGAAGCCCGCCGATGTGGTCGGCATCGGGATGACTCGCCACGAGGACATCGAGGCTATCGTGGCCGAGCCCCCGCAGGTACGCCACCACGCCCTCGCCCTGGTCGGTGGTGCCCGCGTCGATGAGCATGGTCTTGCCATCGGGGAATTCGATGAATTGGGAATCGCCCTGGCCCACGTCGATGTAGTGGACCGTCATGGTCCCGAGGCCGCTCTCGCCTTCGCTTGCGGCGGGCCGCTCGCCGGTGCCCGCTTGCCCGACGCTGGAGCGTCCGCAACCGCCGAGCGCGAGGAGGAGCATCGCCACCAGCGGCAGCGCAAGGCACGCGAGCAGGGCGTTGCGCTTCTTCAATGGGCCTCCAGAGGGCTCGGAGCCGGACGCGGCCTAGTCTAGATTCGGCAGACGCTCGTTGAGGTCGCGATTCACGCCCGCCGACTCGGCGCCGGACGCGGAATCGGCATCGGGCGCGGGCTCGTCGGCCTGGGCGGGGGCGGACGGCTTCGGCGCGCCCGACTCGAACCCCTCCGGCTTGAAGCGCTTGGCCTTGGCGCGCGCGGCATCCCAGGCGGCCCGCTCCCTGGCCTCCTCGTCCTCGACCTCCTTCACCGCCGAGGCGAGGTGGCGGCCGGCATAGCCGCTGCCATCGGGCACGTCGTGGGTCTCATCGAGGATCTTCTCGCGAGCATAGGCGGCGTCGGCCTCCATATAGGCGGCCTCCTCCGCGTCCACCTCGTCGACCGTCTGGGTCACGAGCGGATCGCCCAAAAGCTCCGCGTAGATGCCCTCGATATGGCTCGCAACATCGTCGGAGATGTCGTCGTCGGGCCTGCCGTCGGGCCCTTCGGCGAGCCCGGGCTCCTCTTCCAAGGCCCTCGCCTCGTCGTCGAGCCATGTCCGGGCCTCGGCTTGGGCCGTGCCCTCGATGGCCTCGTCCTCGGCCTCCTCGTCGCCTATGGGATCGAACTCGGCGCTGGCATACGCCTCTTCGCCCTCGTAGCCGTCCCCTTCGGGAATCTCGGGCGTCTGGCCCTGCTGTTCATCGCTCATGAGAGGCCCTCCTCGGGGCGATTCCTCGCTTCGGTCTTCATTCCCATCCATGCCCTCGGGCATGGCATCGGCCGCTTCGACCGGCTCATGTTCGGATTGTTCCCAACGGGCCCGTTCGAGTTCGCGCTCGCGCCTCTGCCGCTCCCTGCGCCGGCGGAGCTTCCGCTTCCGCTTGCTGGGCTGCTTCGTGGACTTCTTCGACGTTTCTCGAGCTGGAGCGGGCTCGTTCCCATGCTCGGGCTCGAGCTCGACGTCACGCTCGGCTTCGGCATCGCCCGCGCCCTCGCTCTCGACCGGGCCTCCGCTCTCGGCCACGCCTTCGCTCTCGGCTAGGCTCTCGCCATCGAGCGCGACCGCATCCTCGGCGTCGCGTCCCAACCCCAGCGCGCGCTCGGCTTCGAGCTCGCCGTCATCCGCCTCGGGAACCGCCCGTGGGAGCCTCTGCGTCTCGCCAACCGCCGGCTCCACGGCCAGCCGCTCCCCCGGCTCGCCATCGCCCGCATCGGCCATCGCCTCCTCGGGAACGGCCGGCTCCGGCGAGCGTCCCAGAAGGCGCCGCTCCACCCACATGAAGGGCCTCGCGGCCCACCCCACATGGCTCTCATCGACCTCGCAGGACAGAAGGGCGATGAGGCACCAGGCATAGGAGGGCAGCAGGAACGCGAGAAGCTGCCAGCCCCATCCCAAGCGGAGTCTCTGGGCGAGGCAGAGCGACATCCACATGACCATGAGGACGCCCAGCCCGAGCGGCCACCAGACGAGCTCCTGGATGGCGGGATCGGGGTAGAGGAAGAATCCGAAGACGAAGGCCGCATCGATGATGTAGAGCGCGAGCAGCACCTGGCATCGGGCCGCGCAGAAGAGCGCAAAGAGGTTGTAGCCGGGCACGAGCCCCACCCACCAGCGCCTGCCGATCCTCGGCATGATGGCGCACTGGCCCACGAGGAGCGCCACGACGCCCACGGCGAGGATGGCGATGGCCGTCGCCACCAGCACGGAGAACGCCTCCACGCCCAGCGGCACAGCGAATATGCTCCAAAGCAGGGTCAGCGGGTCCCCCCTCGCGCGCTGGCGGATTCGCACCATCACCAAGCTTAGATAGCATGCGATTCCTCCGTGCCAAAAGAGTACCGTATGGGCAGAGACGCACGACGAAAGGCAGCCTCTCATCCCTGAAGTCAATCTCGGGGATGAGCGGCTCAGAAGAGAGGAGACGCGAGCATATGGGACGTTTCACCGATAAGACGGTCATCGTCACGGGTGGCGGCTTCGCCGGACTCAAGGACGGCTCCGCGGGTTCGATCGGCTACGGCATCGACGTGGCCTTCGCCAAGGAGGGCGCGAACCTCGTCATCACCGGCCGCAACATCGCCAAGCTCGAGGAGGCCAAGAAGCGCCTCGAGGACGAGTTCGGCGTGAATGTGCACTGGGTCCAGGCCGACGTGAACGCCGGCGCCGACAACAAGGCCACCGTGCAGAAGGTCATCGACGAGACGGTGGAGCGCTTCGGCGGCATCGACGTCCTCGTGAACAACGCCCAGGCCTCCGCCTCCGGCGTGACGCTCGCCGACCACACCACCGAGCAGTTCGACCTCGCGCTCTACTCGGGGCTCTACGCGACCTTCTACTACATGCAGGCCTGCTACCCGTATCTGAAGGAGTCCAAGGGCTCCGTCATCAACTTCGCCAGCGGCGCCGGGCTCTTCGGCAACTTCGGCCAGTGCGCCTACGCCGCCGCCAAGGAGGGCATCCGCGGGCTCTCCCGCGTGGCCGCCACCGAGTGGGGCCCCGACGGCATCAACGTGAACGTCGTCTGCCCGCTCGCCTGGACGGCGCAGCTCGAGAACTTCAAGGACGCCTATCCCGATGCCTTCGCCGCGAACGTCCACATGCCGCCGATGGGCCACTACGGCGACGTGGAGAAGGAGATCGGGCGCGTGGTCGTGATGCTCGCGACGCCCGACTTCAAGTACCTCACGGGCGAGACGCTCACCCTCGAGGGCGGCATGGGCCTGCGCCCCTAGAGATCGAGCCGTTCGACCCTTCGCGAAGGCATTCCGGCTCGCTGGTCCACGCCCGGGCCGGAATGTGAGAGACTTCGAGGGGAGATACCTCCGGGGCCAGCTGGTGACGCGGACAACCGGGCCCCGGAGGCAAACCAAGCAGACCGCTCCGGCCCGTCCCCTCGCGGGGCGGGCCGGCCTGCGTTGGTCCGTGCGTGCGCCCGTAACCGGGCGGCAGGCGGGGAAGCGACGGCTCGGGCATCATCCTCAGCGCATCACCAGGCAAGATGCCTGTCATTTCGAGGACTCTTCGCCGTTACCTTTGCAGGTACATCGCTTCCATCCCTGCTGTGGTAAACCCTATCAATACGTCATTTCATCATCAATACCAGTTCTCATTTGGAAACAGATACTTCTTCTCGCGGCAATATAGTTGATTGTTCAACATGAGGAGCCTCGTATGCCTCCGCCCGCAGCGCGGCCTCGGCCTCCTGCCGCAGCGCCGCCTCGGCCTTCGCCCGCTCGATCATCTGCATCTGCGCGTCGGAGAGGAAGAACGAGGCGCTCTTGGGCTTGGGCGCGAAGCCGAGCAGGCGATCGAGCCCGTAGGGATCCATCGTCTCGGCCTCGTCGATGCGGAGCACGCCGTCGCCCGCGGCCTCGCGCTCGGCGTTGAAGTTCTCCTTGGCCACGCTGATCATGAGCTTGATGCGGTTCAGCTGGTTCACCTCGGAGGCGCCGGGGTCGTAGTCCACGGCCACGATGTTGCTCTCTGGGTGCATCTGGCGCAGTCGCTTGATGACGCTCTTGCCCACCACGTGGTTGGGGAGGCAGGCGAAGGGCGAGCAGCAGATGATGTTGGGGCAGCCCTCCTCGATGAGGTCGCACATCTCGGCCGTGAGGAGCCAGCCCTCCCCCATCGTGTTGCAGAGCGAGAGCACCTCCTTGGCCTTGGCCGCGAGCTCGAAGATCTCGGGGTAGGGCGTGAAGCGCGTGCTCTCCTTGAGCATGTCGTTGATGGGTCCTCGGAGCATATCGATGGCCCAGATGACCACACGGTTGGCGATGCGGCTCGTCACCTTGCTCCCGAGCTCTCCCTTCATGTTGATGGGGCTCGTGAGGCCGAAGAGGAAGAAGTCCAGAAGCCCGGGCACCACGGCCTCGCAGCCCTCGCCCTCGATGACCTTCACCACCTGGTTGTTGGCCGTGGGGTGGAACTTCACGAGGATCTCGCCCACCACGCCCACACGCGGCTTGGAGCGGTCGTCCACCAGGGGGAGGATCTCGAAGGCGTCGATCGTCCGCTGGCAGAGCCGGTGGAAGTGCTTGAGGCTCATGGTGGCGATGCGCTCGCGGGCCTCGGCCATGAGCCGCTCGCAGAGGGCGTCGGCCGAGCCCGGCACCTCCTCGTAGGGGCGCGTGCGGTAGAGGCACTGCATGAGGAGGTCGCCGTAGAGGATGGCGTAGGCGGCGCCCATGACGGTGCGGGGCTTCAGGATGGAGAAGCCCGGGTTCTTCTCGTCGAGGGTCGAGGCCACCGAGAGCGAGATCACGGGAATCTCGGGGTGGCCGCTCTCCTTGAGGGCCTTGCGGATGAGGGCGATGTAGTTCGTGGCCCTGCAGCCGCCGCCGGTCTGGGTGATGAGGACGGCCGTCCTCGAAAGGTCGTAGTTGCCGCTCTCGATGGCCTCCATGATCTGGCCCGTCACCAGGATCGACGGATAGCAGATGTCGTTGTTCACGTACTTGAGCCCGGCGTCCACGGCCCCCTGGTCCACGGAGGGCAGGAGCACCATGTTGTAGCCGGCCGCCTTGACCACCGGTCGCAGGAGGTCGAAGTGGATGGGCGCCATCTGCGGGACGAGGATGGTGTAGCCCTCGTCGCGCATGCGCTCGGTGAAGCGGGGCTTGGGGAAGGCCGCGCTCTTGGCCTCGGCCTCGGCGGGAATGGGCTCGCCGGGATGGGCCGCCTCGAGCTCGGCGCGCTTCTCGGCGAGGGCCGCCATGAGCGAGCGCACGCGGATGCGGGCGGCGCCGAGGTTCGACACCTCGTCGATCTTGAGCACGGTGTAGATCTTGCCCGAGGCCTCGAGGATCTCCTGAACCTGGTCGGTGGTGAGGGCGTCGAGCCCGCAGCCGAAGGAGTTCAGCTGGATGAGGTCGAGGTCGT
Organism: uncultured Atopobiaceae bacterium; assembly: GCA_947631545.1. Lineage (GTDB taxonomy): Bacteria > Actinomycetota > Coriobacteriia > Coriobacteriales > Atopobiaceae > CANRLS01. The sequence continues at coordinate 42,352 of CANRLS010000007.1, read as the reverse complement.
TCCGGCCGGCGACGAAGCGCGCGGCGCGGTAGAGCCTCGAGTGGTACATCCACTGGTCCACCACGCGGATGGGCCGCTCGGGCCGCAGGTGATGGGCCACCGAGTCCTCGGTGAGCACGGCGAAGCCGAATCCGCTGATGAGCTCGGGGATGGCGTGGTTGATCTCGGGATCGGTGTGGTAGGGGCGCCCGGCGAGCACGATGCCGTGGCGCGTGTCGTCGGCCTCGAGCCAGGCGAGGGCGGCGTCGCCCGCGGCCTGCATGGTCTTCTTGAAGGCCTCGTCCTCGGCCCAGGCGGCGTTCACCGCGCGGTCGATGGCGGCGCGGGTGATGTGGCCGCCCTTCGGTTCCTCGCCGCGCTCGGCGAAGCGGGCCTCGCGCTCCGGCGAGAGCACCTCGTAGAGGCGGCGCTTGAGCTCGCGCTTGTTGTCGTAGGGCATGAAGGGGTTCAGGAACTCCGTCGTGCGATCGGGCCGGCTGAGCTCGTCCACGTTCAGGCCCAGCGCCTGGGGATAGCTCATGACGATGGGGCAGTTGTAATGGTTGCCCGCGGTCTCGTCCTCGGTGCGCTCCCACCTCACGCAGGGCATCCAGATGATGTCAACGTTCTTGCCCAGCAGGTTCATGATGTGGCCGTGGGAGAGCTTGGCCGGGTAGCACACGCTCTCGGAGGGCATGGACTCGATGCCCGCCTCGTAGGTGGCCTTGGTCGAGGGGTCGCTCGGCACCACCGCGAAGCCAAGCTCGGTGAAGAAGGTGTGCCAGAAGGGATAGTTCTCGTACATGTTGAGCGCGCGGGGGATGCCCACGGTCCCATAGGGGGCATCCTCGGGGGCGATGCCCGCCCGATCCCACAGGAGCTTGTGCTTGAAGGCGAAGAGGTTCGGCGCATCGCTCTTCTTGCGCGCGCCGCCGGCCCCCTTCTCGCAGCGGTTGCCCGTGATGAAGCGCCTGCCGCCACCGAAGTCGTTGATGGTGAGGAGGCAGTTGTTGGAGCAGCGGCCGCAATGGACCTTGGTGGGCTTCACCTGAAGGCTGTCGATCTCGTCCTTGGAGAGGAGGGTCGAGATCCCGTCTTCGCCCGCGCGGTCGCGGGCCAGAAGCGCCGCCCCGTAGGCGCCCATGGTGCCCGCGATGTCGGGCCTGATGGCGTCGCGCCCGATGAGGAGCTCGAAGGCGCGGAGCGTCGCGTCGCTCATGAAGGTCCCGCCCTGCACCACCACGGCCTTGCCGATCTCGGCGGAGTCGCGGAGCTTGATCACCTTGAAGAGCGCGTTCTTGATCACGGAGTAGGAGAGGCCGGCCGCGATGTCTCCCACCGTGGCGCCCTCCTTCTGGGCCTGCTTCACGCGGCTGTTCATGAAGACGGTGCAGCGGCTGCCCAGGTCCACCGGATGCTCGGCGGACACGGCCTCGGCGGCGAACTCCTCCACCGAGAGCCCCATGGCGTTGGCGAAGCTCTCGATGAAGCTCCCGCAGCCGCTGGAGCAGGCCTCGTTCAGCATGATGGACTCGATGACGCCGTCGGCCACGCGCAGGCACTTCATGTCCTGGCCGCCGATGTCGAGGATGAACTCCACCTCGGGCACGAAGGCCTTGGCGCCGCGCAGGTGCGCGACGGTCTCGACCTCGCCGGAATCGGCGCGGAAGGCCTCCTTGAGGAGCGCCTCGCCGTAGCCCGTCGTGGTCACGTGGCCGATGGCCGCGCCCTCGGGGAGCGCGTCGTAGAAGTCGTCCATGATCTGGCGCGCCGTGCCGAGCACGTCGCCCTCGTTGTTGCCGTACCAGGTGCGCAGGAGCTGCCCGTCCTCGCCCACCATGGCCGCCTTCATCGTGGTGGAGCCGGCATCGATGCCGATGAACACGCGGCCGCGATAGCCCTCGAGGCTCCCCGTGGGCACGGCCTCGGCGCTATGGCGCGCCGTGAAGGCCTCGTAGTCCTCGGGCGTGGCGAAGAGCGGATCGAGCCTGGCCACCTCGGAGCCCTGGGTGTCGCCGAGGGCCTCCAGGCGGCGGATGACCTCGGCGAAGGTGACCTCGCCCTCTGCCTCGCCGGCGAGCGCGGCGCCCCGGGCCACGAAGAGGTGGGCGTTCTCGGGGACGATCCGGTGCTCCTCGTCGAGGTCGAGCGTCTCGTAGAAGCGCTCGCGCAGGCGCGGCAGGTACTGGAGGGGACCGCCGAGGAAGGCCACGTGCCCGCGTATGGGATGGCCGCAGGCGAGGCCCGAGACGGTCTGGTTGGCCACCGACTGGAAGATCGAGGCCGCGATGTCGGCCTGGGCGGCGCCCTCGTTCAGAAGGGGCTGCACGTCGGACTTGGCGAAGACGCCGCAGCGGCTCGCGATGGGATAGATGTGGGTGGCGCCCTTGGCCAGCTCGTCGAGCCCGGAGGCATCGGTATGCAGAAGCGAGGCCATCTGGTCGATGAAGGCGCCCGTACCGCCGGCGCAGGTGCCGTTCATGCGCTGCTCGATGCCGTTGTCGAAGTAGATGATCTTGGCGTCCTCGCCGCCGAGCTCGATGGCCACGTCGGTCTGGGGGATGAGCGCCTCCACCGCGCGCTTGGAGGCGATGACCTCCTGCACGAACTCGAGGCCGAGCCACTGCGAGAGCAGAAGGCCGCCCGAGCCGGTGATGGAGACCCGCATGGGGACCTCGCCGAGCGCCTCGCGCGCCTTGGCGAAGAGCTCCTTGGCGGTGGCGCGGATATCGGTGTGGTGGCGCTGGTAGTTGGCGTAGACGATGGCTCCGCTCTCGTCGATGACGGCGAGCTTCACCGTGGTGGAGCCCACGTCGATGCCGAGGCGGAGCGAGCGGCCGGCGATCTGGGCCGCGTCCGCCGGGCGCAGCTCCGCGCCGTCCTCCACGAGCTCAACGGGCCCAAGACCGCCCGCGCGGGCATCCAGATCGAAGATCGCCTGGGGGGTGGCGTTCATCATCGGTTCTCCTTCATGGACTTCATGATCGAGAGTCCGTAGCCGTAGATGTCGATGTCGTAGGAATTGCTGTAGAGGTCGCCCGGGCGCACGAACACCAGGAGCGAGAGCAGACGGGCGAGAGCCTCGACGGGCTCGCGCATGCCGCCGGCCACCCAGCGCTCGATGACCGAGAAGATGGCGCCCACCGCGAAGGACACGTAGTAGTCGAAGAAGCCGCCGAGCGCGAGGGCCACCATGCCCTTCAGGGCGTGGGCCGCCGCGATGGAGTGGGCGCGCTGCTTGAGCTCCTGGGCGAATCGGGGGTCTCCGCCGGGCCCCATGATCGCGGTGATGTAGCCCTGGTGATCCTTCATGTAGGAGAGGATCTCCACCGAACCGGGCACCGGCTCGGTGCGGTCGATGGCGCCGAACACCTCGTCGAGGTCGTTCGAGCAGAGCCGCTCCACGAGCTCAGTGAGCTCGTCCAGGGTCTCCTGGGCCACCGCATCGGCGAGCTCGTCGATGCCCTTGTAGTGCGAGTAGAAGGTCCGGCGAGTGAGGCCGGCCCGGTTGGCGACCGTCGTCACGGTGATGTGGGAGAGGTCGCCCGCCTCGACGAACTCGGCCACCAGCGCCTCGCGAAGGGCGTTCCGGGAACGGACGCAGCGGGGATCGGAGCTTGCGGCGCCGTCGCCCGGGAGCTGTCTCTGCAGCTCGAGGGCATCGGCTTCGAGTGACGCTGGACGTGCCATGGCATGCATCCTTCTGAACGATCGTGCCTATCTTTTGCTCGCAGTGCGCAGTACTGCTCAATCTGTGCACTACTTCTCAGTGCGCGCAGTATTGCACGCAGTGTTCAGAAGGTAAAGAGGTTTTCGGCGATCATGGCGAATCGCCCGCATCCCCATGATTCCTGCAGATGTTCGTGTCGCTTTCCCTGCGGTTGGTGCACCCGGCGCGCATCTCGCGCAGCCGCGGCACCGCGTTCGATGGCGCTCTTCCCTAGTCGTCCGCGCCTACGGCCGCAAGGAAGGACTCCACCTGACTGGAAAGCAGTCTCTCGGTCTCATCGTCTAAGGTGAGGACGTTCGTCTTCAGGGCCTCGGCGCCGTAGCCCATGAGGCACATCGGCTCCGTCGGGTCGGCGAAGCGCACGAACTTCAGCAGCTCCACGAGCTTCGCGGCCATGTTCTGGCCCTTCCAGCCACCGCCGGCGGCGGAGACGGTCACGGGCATGCCATGGATGGGGAGCGGCGTCTTGTAGTCGCCCGGGATGACGGGGCGCGAGAGCCAATCGATGAGCGTCTTCACCTGGCCGGGATAGGATCGGTTGTACTCGGGCGAGACGATCCAGAGCCCGTCGGCGGCCGCCACGTCCGCGCGCACGCGCGCCACCACGGGATCCTGCGTGCCATCGGCATGCTCCAGATCCTGGTTCATGAAGGGCAGATCGTCGAACTTGAGGTAGGAGACCTCCGCCCGATCGGCGATGAGCCGCTCGATTTCGCGGGCCAGCTGGCGGTTGAGCGACTTCTCCCTGAACGAGCCGACGGCGATGAGGATCTTTTTCATGGGACTCCTGTTCGAATGGCCGGATGGGACGCTTGCAACGTGCGCTACCCTGCCTGTACCCAGTGCGAAGGCGGCCTCTCCGCACATGGGCGAGCGCGTTCGGCGCCCGTGGAGGGCCTCCCTTCAAGGTTCCTTTGGCATTTGCGCCGCTTCTGTGGAATGCGTGTTTCCATCTGCGGACTTCAGGCTCGGGGAGGGCGACTTCGGTTCGCTCGCCCGGGCCTTGGGAATGAAATCCATCGAACGCACGGCACGCGCAGGCGAGACCCCATCGCCTGCGCGCCCCCGATAGAAAGGAACGACGATGACTGGCTATCAAAGGTCCGTTTGGCTCACTTCGGTCCTCCTCATCCTCTTCTCGCTCGCCCTCTGCACGCTCTCCATCGTCGGCCTGCTCCTCGGCTCCGGTTCGCTCGCAGGCGCCTACGGCGGCTTCATCGCGCCCATGAGCGCCCTCTTCATCTTCACGTCGATCCTGGGCATCTGCCAGGCCGTCTTCCAGTTCGTCGTGGGCTGCGTCGGCGTTCGCCACTGCAACGACCCGCACACCACCGAAGCCATGTTCGTCCTGGGCATCGTGGTCTTCATCACGTCCTGCGCGACCACGTTCTTCTTCGGGCTCTGCATGGGCACCGCGGGCGCCACCAACCCCATGTGGCCGGCCATCATCGGCGTCATCAGCTCCGTCATCGCGGCCGTGTTCATGTACTCCACCGGCCGTGTGAACGCGGGAGCGCGCCATCCCATGGTCTATTAGCGAAGGTCCCACCTGCGACCTACGGAGGCATCGTGGCCCAGAGCGCTGCGCCCATCCCTCGAAACCTCGAAACCACCAGCACGCCCGCCGGCCGAGCCGCCGCGGGCGTGCCGCGCATTCTCGTCATCTACACGGGCGGCACCATCGGCATGGTGAGCGATCCCAAGACGGGGGCGCTCGTCCCCTTCGACTTCGACCATCTGGTCGAGAACGTCCCCAAGCTCTCGCGGCTCGGCTACGACATCGTGAACGCCCGGTTCGATGCGCCCATCGACTCGTCGAACATGGATCCGGCCCACTGGGCCAAGATCGTCCGCGCCATCGCCGGCTCCTACGACGATTTCGACGGGTTCGTGGTGCTCCACGGCACGGACACGATGGCCTACACCGCCTCGGCGCTCTCCTTCATGCTCGAAGGCCTCGCCAAGCCGGTGATCCTCACCGGCTCGCAGCTCCCCATCGACGAGATCCGCGAGGACGGCACCGAGAACCTCATCACGGCGCTCCAGATCGCGGCCGCCAAGGATGGCGACGGCGGCCCTGTGGTGCGCGAGGTGGCCATCTCGTTCGGGAGCGCGCTCGTGCGCGGCAATCGCTCCACGAAGGCCTCGTCGACGGAGTTCGGGGCGTTCAGATCCTTCAACTATCCGCTGCTCGGCACCATGAACCTGCACATACGCTTCGATCGCGAGAGCCTCTGGCGGCCTGCCGGGAACCAGCGCCTGCATCCGCAGACGGACATGGCCGCGGGCATCGAAACCATCGCGCTCCATCCGGGGATCACCGAGGCCTCTCTCACCCATCAGCTGGCGTGCCCCGGGGCGAAGGCGTTCGTGCTCCGCACCTACGGAGCGGGAAACGCCCCCACCAAGAGCCGGCTCGTCGGCGCCCTCGCGGCGGCCGTGCGCCGCGGCCTCGTCATCGTGAATGTGACCCAATGCCCGAACGGCGGAGTCGACGAGACGCGCTACGCCACGGGCGACGCGCTCGCCGAGGCGGGCGTCATCTCGGGGCGGGACATCACGGCGGAGGCGGCGATCGCCAAGCTCATGTACCTCTTCGGCAAGGGGCTCTCGCCGGCAGAGGTCGAGGAGGCCATGGGCCGCTCCCTCGTCGGCGAGATGACCGTCCCGGCCTAACGGCTACAGCGCCTTCGCGAGCCTTCCCGCCACGGCCTCGATGAATTCGCTCGTTGATAGCGTCACCGGGTCTTCGAGCGTGGTGATGCGGGCCAGATCGCCCGTCATCTCCCCGGCTTCGATGGTGTCGAGCGTAGCGCGCTCGAGCGCGTCGGCGAAGGCCATGAGCTCCGGCGTCCCATCCAGCTCGCCGCGCTTGCGGAGCGCTCCCGACCAGGCGAAGATCGTCGCCACGGAGTTGGTGGAGGTCTCTTCTCCCGCCAGGTGCCTGTAGTAGTGGCGCTGGACGGTCCCGTGCGCGGCCTCGTACTCGTAGACGCCCGTGGGAGAGACGAGCACGCTCGTCATCATCGCGAGCGATCCCGCGGCCGAGCTCACCATGTCGCTCATCACATCGCCGTCGTAGTTCTTGCAGGCCCAGATGAAGCCGCCCTCGGCCTTCATGACGCGCGCCACCGCGTCGTCGATGAGGGTGTAGAAGTACTCGATCCCCGCCTCCTCGAACCGCTCGGCGAACTCGGCGTCGAAGATGGCCTGGAAGATGTCCTTGAAGCGATGGTCGTAGGTCTTGGAGATGGTGTCCTTGGTGGCGAACCACAGGTCCTGATGCGTGTCGAGCGCATAGCCGAAGCAGCTCCGAGCGAAGCTCTCGATGGAGGCGTCGAGGTTGTGGGTCCCCTGAACCACGCCCGGGCCGCTGAATTCGAAGACGGGCACGCGCACTTCGCCGCCGCTCTTCTTGGTGTAGACGAGCTCCACCGTGCCGGGCTCATCGATGCGGAGCTCCGCATTGCGATAGACGTCGCCGTAGGCGTGGCGGGCGATGGTGATGGGCCTCTTCCAGCTGCGCACATTGGGCTCGATGCCCGCCACCGTGATGGGAGCGCGGAAGACCGTGCCGTCGAGGATGGCGCGGATGGTGCCGTTGGGGCTCTTCCACATCTCCTTCAGGTGGTACTCCTCCACGCGCTGGGCGTTGGGGGTGATGGTGGCGCACTTCACGGCGACGCCCAGGCGCTTGGTGGCCTCGGCCGCCTCGACCGTCACCTGATCGTCCGTCTCGTCCCTGTGCTCGAGCCCGAGGTCGAAGTACTCGCTCTTGAGCTCCACGAAGGGGCAGATGAGCTCATCCTTGATGAGCTGCCAGATGATTCGCGTCATCTCGTCGCCGTCCATCTCGACGAGCGGCGTCTTCATCTGGATCTTGGAAGCGGCATCGGCAGGCATGGGAGCTCCTTCGCATCGGCGACGCTCGCTATTCTAGCGAGCGCATGGGGAGCGGGAGCTGCGGGACGGAACCGACTCGCGCCCGTAATCCCCGTCAGCGATAGCTCGCGATGAGTCGGCGGAGGAAGTCCGCCAGGTCGCGAGAGAAGTCGAGGGCCGGCTCTTCCATGCCCGCGCGCTTCATCGCCTCGCGCACGAGGTCGCCGCACTCGATCATGGTGTAGAGCCCCGCCGCCTCGTTTCGGTAGGCATGGGTGAGGTCGTAGAGCTCCTTGGCGCTGGCTTCGGGCAGGCAGCGGGCGAAGACGGCATCCAGGCGCGAGAGCCTTACGATCATGCGCCGCTTGAACTCCGTGAGCCGCTCGAGCGTGACGTTCGCCTCGATCACCTGGGAGAGGAGCCTCTCGTAGCAGAGGAAGTCGCCGTTGGCATCGCTCGCATCGGCGATGGCGCGGGCGAAGGCGTCGACGTCGCCGGCGGAGAGCCCCACCGTCACGCGCTCGAGCTCGTCGAGCAGCGCGTCGAAGGCATCCTCGTAGAGGCCGAGGAAGATCTCCTCCTTGGTGGCCACGTACTTGTAGAGGTTCCCGCGCGACCATCCGAGGGCCATCGCGATGGTGGTGAGCGTCACCTCGTGATAGGGGATGGAGGCGAACTGCTCGGCCGTGGCGGCCTTGATCTCCGCCATCCGCTGGGCCTTCTGCTCCGGCGTGCGCGCCCGTATGAAGTCGTCCGTGGTCATATCGTTAGGCTAGCAGGGAACACCTTAGAGACGGCCCGTCACCCTCTCGCACCGTTCAGCGCTGTTGAAAGGGGGATCGCGCCGCTCGGAGCGCCTTCGGAAGCGATGCGGGAAGGAGCGCCCATGGCCGAGCCCACGCACGTCGTCCACCCCTTCGGGCCGATCTTCGACGAACGGAGCCGCGTGCTCATGCTGGGCACGCTTCCCTCCCCCAAGGCGCGGGAGGTGGGACTTCCCTATGGCCACCCGCGGAACCGCTTCTGGCCCGTCCTGGCGACGCTCTTCGGCGAGGAGCTCCCGAAGAGCGCGGAGGGCAAGAGGGCGATGGCCCTCGCCCACGGCGTCGCGATCTGGGACGTGATCGAGGAGTGCGACATCGTGGGCGCGAGCGATGCGAGCATCAGGAACGTCGTGCCGGCGGACCTTTCCGCCGTGCTCGACCATGCCCCCATCCAAGCGCTCTTCGCCACGGGCGCCAAATCGGGCCAGCTCTACCGGCGCTACAGCGAAGGGCGCTTCGGCCGGCCCATCACCGTCCTTCCCTCCACGAGCCCGGCCAACGCCGCCTGGCGCCTTCCCGACCTCGTGGAGGCCTACTCCGTCATCCTCGACTATCTCTAGGCCAACACAACGGAGCGGCCGGTGCCGCCAGAGAACCCCGAGGACTCCGAGCGCGCCAGCCGCTCCGGGTCTCGTTCCAACCGGTTCCAGGCCGGCCTCCCGCGCCTACTGCTCGACGGGGCCCGTCACGGTGATGGACTCGATCACCGGCTGCTCGCTCGCGGGGATGGTGCCGTTGTTGTCGGTCGGCTGGGCGTCCTCGCAGATCTTGTCCACGACGTCCATGCCGCTCGTCACCTTGCCGAAGGCGGCGTAGTTGCCGTCGAGGAACTCGCTGTCGCTCTGGACGATGAAGAACTGCGAGCTCGCGCTGTTGGGATCGTTCGCACGAGCCATGGAGAGCACGCCCCGGGTGTGGGAGAGCGGGTTGTCGTAGCCGTTGGCGGCGAACTCGCCCACCACGTTCTCGTCGGAGCCGCCCATGCCGGTGCCCGTGGGGTCGCCGCCCTGGATCATGAAGCCGTCCATGATGCGATGGAAGGTGAGCCCGTCGTAGAAGCCCTCCTTGGCGAGCTTCACGAAGTTCTCCACCGTCTGGGGCGCCACCTCCGGATAGAGCTGGGCCTCGATGGTGCCGTAGTCCTTCACCTTGATGGTGACGTCGTAGACCTCTCCCATTTCCGCTGCCTCCACAGTCTGGTCCTCGGCCTCCTCGTCGGCCTCGGTCGTCGGTTCGATCACGGACTCGCCCTCGTCGTTGGTCGTCGTGCCGGCGGCCTGGCAGCCCGCGAGGGCCACGCCCACCAGGAGCGCGCCGAGGAAGAGCCCGAGCAATGGCCAAAGGTGCTTGATGCGTGAAGTCATGGTTCCCCTGTCGTCGTCAGTCGCGGCGCGGGAGCGCCCGTGCGAACGCCCCGATTCTCCCACCTCGCCCGAGGCGCTGCAGCGCTCGCGCCTCCAAGGCGCGCGCTCGGGTGCGAGCGAGGGATCGCCTACGACTCGTCCCCCACCTCGAGGAGCTCGATCTCGAAGACGAGGGTCTTGCCGGCGAGCTCGTGGTTGGCGTCCGCGACGAGCCGCTCGCCCGTGGAGATGACCTTGGCGGGCACCGGCGCTCCGAGGGGCGAGCGCAGGTAGATGGTGTCACCCACCTTGAGCTGGGCCATGTTGGGCACCTGCTCCTTCGGGAAGCTCACCACGAGCTCGTCTTGGCGGGTGCCGTAGGCCTTCTCGGGCGCGAGCGTCACCGTGCGCTTCTCGCCCACCGCCATGTCGGCCACGGCCTCGTCGAAGCCGGCGATCATCATGCCCGCGCCCACGGTGAACTCGAGCGGCTCGCCGCGGTCGTAGGAGCTGTCGAACTGCGTGCCGTCCGTGAGGGTCCCCCGGTAGTGGACCTTCACCTTCTTGCCCTCATGAGCCATGGGCATCCCCTTCCGATCTGTTTGCCTCCAGTGTAGGAAACCGCCTCGGAGGGCGACAGGTGAAGACGGGCGACGGGCTCTGTCCGCGCCGAGACGGGGCGCCGCGCGAGTCCCAGGCGACGGTCGGCTATCGACTCGCCTTGAGCGTCGCGAACATGCGGCCGTTGTTGCGCTTCACGAACGCGATGAACTTTCCCTCGCTGAGCGCGAGGCCCACGTTCTTGCGGCGGATGGGCCAGAGCATGACGCGCATCATCGTCGAACGGGGCTCGGCCTCCACCACGGCCTGCTGCGCCCGCTCCGAGGAGATCATCTGGCGCACCAGCTCACGGCGCTCCTCGGCGCCGAGCTCACAGGCGGGCTCGCAGACGTTCTCGATGCAGCCCACGAGCCGCTCGATGTAACGCCGCTGCACCATCTCGCGGGAGGCCGGGTCGTCGGAGAGGTTCCAGTGCTCGAGGAGGTCGAGCATCCAACCGTGCTCCTCCTCGCGCTTCTCGTACATGTCCGGGCGCCAGCGCGAGGTCTCGCTCTCGGCTCGGGAGCGCTGGAAATGGTAGTAGCACTGGCCCAGCACGCCCACGCGCGAGACGTCGCGGAGGTAGTCGAGGACGAAGGGGAAGTCGTCCCAGAAGGTGTCGCGGAATCGCAGGCCCAGCTCCTCGATGCGGCTCCTCAGGAAGAGCTTGTTCCAGGGCGTGTAGAGGAGGTTCTCGTCGAAGAGCCGGTGCGCGCTCCTGTGGAAGTCCCTCACGTCGGCGTAGACGCTGGTGTCGGCGAACTTCTCCTCCGAGTCGTATTCGCCGTACTCGCCCCAGTGCGTCTCGATGACGAACCCGCTGATCGCGAGCTCGAGGTCGTTGGCCTCGGCGAAGGCCACCTCTTCCTCGAGCATCTGGGGCTCCGCCCAGTCATCGGCGTCGAAGAAGGCCACCCAGCGGCCGCGAGCCCTGTCGAGGGCGAGGTTGCGGGCCGCGGGGGCGCCGGCGTTCTCGGTGTGGATCACCTCGAGGCGCCAGTCGCGCTCGGCGATGCGGTCGAGGATCTGGCCGGTGCGATCGGTGGAGCCGTCATCGACGACGATGAGCTCGAAGTCCCGGAGCGTCTGCGCGCGCACCGACTCCACCGCGCGAGCGATGTAGTCCTCGACGTTGTACGCCGGCATGATGACGGTGACTGTGGGCTCCTTGGGCGTCATGGACGGCGGAGGGCCTTTCTCCCGGGAGGGCAACCGGGCGCGCGATGCGCCATGCAGCAGAGAGTAGCAGTCCCTCCATGCTGCGAGGACGCTGGCGGGCGGCCATCACAGACCGCCCACGTATGGATGGAGATGGCGAGGAGGGGCGAGGCCTTCAGAGCCCGTTCGCGCCCAGGGCCTAGGCGAAGCTGAAACCGGAGAGGTTCACGGCGATGCCGCAGACGATGCCGACGGCGACGAGGATGGCGCACACGGCGAAGTCCCTCCCCCACGAGCGATCGGTGCGGAAGAGCACGAGGAGCGAGACCCCCGCGCTCACGAGGAGCCCCGAGATGAGCGCCCCGGATCCCAAGGCGCCGTCGAGGAAGAGCTGGGAGATGATGACGCTCGCCGCGCAGTTGGGGATGAGTCCCACGACGCCCGAGACCACGACCGCCTGGGAGGGATGCGCGATGAGGTAGGTGGCGATGGCCTCGTCGCCCACGCCCTCGAGGACGAGGTCGAGGGCGAAGGTGATGGCGAGGATGAAGAGGGTCACCTGGACCGTGTGGTGGAGCGCGGCCAACGCGATGCCCCGGAAGACGGGCCACCTGCCCTCGCCGCGCCCGCGGTCGTGGCCGTGGTCGTGTGCGTGGCCGTCGGCAGCCGCCTCCGCGTGGTCGCGCAGGCCATCGGACGGGGCTTCCTCCCCCTCGCGGCAGGGGCGACCGCAGGCATCGAGCGGGGACTCCGCAGCGCGCTCCTCGCCGATCCCATCGCAGGGGCACCCCTCGCGCTCGCAGAGCTCGTGGATCTTCGGCGATGGCTCCGGCCCCCGCCAGACGCGCACCGCTCCATCGACGAGGAAGCCGGCGACGATCCCCACGACGATCTTGAAGCCCACGATGGCGAAGATCATCTGAGCGGGAGCCCCGTTGGCCACGAAGACCGGCAGCATCTCATCGGATGTGGAGAGCATCACGGCGATGAGGGTGCCGAGCGTGACGACGCGGACGGCATAGAGCGTCGCGGCCATGGCGGCGAACCCGCATTGGGGCACGGCGCCCAGGAGCGCCCCCACGGCGGGGCCGGCCCTGCCCGCCTTGGACACGAGCCGACGCGAGCGCTCGAGGCCGGCGTGCTCGAGCGCCTCCATGGCCACGTACGTGGCGAAGAGGAAGGGCACGAGCGTGGCGGTATCGCCCACGGCGTCGACAAGGCCCTCCCAAATGACCTCCCAGAAGCTCATGGAACGAGCCGGAGTTCCCGCGGATGCCCATCCCGCTCGTCCCAGGGGGCGAGGGCGCCGTCCCCATAGCCCACGCCCTCGAGCACAAGGCCCTTGGCGGGGGCCGTGGGGCCGGCGGCTCTCCGATCGCGCGCGGCGATGACCTCGGCGAGCCACGCGGGATCTCGCCTCCCCTCGCCCACGAGCGCGAGCGATCCCACGATCGTCCGAACCATGGTGTGCAGGAACGAGCTCGCGGTGATGAAGAACGCGATGACGTCCTCGCCGAGCTCCCGCCCCTCGGCGAAGGAGACGCCCTTGACGGTTCGCATCGTTGGGGCGCCCACCGCGGAGCTCGCCTTGCAGAAGCTCTTGAAGTCCTGCTCTCCCACGAGCGAGCGGGCGGCCCGTTCCATGGCATCGACATCGAGGGGCTCCCGATGCCACCAGGCCACGTCCCAGAGGAGCGCCGGCGCGCTCCCGCACACGATGCGATAGCGGTAGAGCCGCTCACGCGCGTCGAATCGCGCCGAGAAGCCCCGAGGCGCCGCCAGCACCTCGCGGATGGCGATGTCATCCGGCGTGAGCGCCTGAAGCGCCGAAAGGATCCTCCTCGCGGAGAGGCGCTCGCGCTCCTCGCCGGTCACGGGGACGCTCACGTACTGGGCCTGGGCGTGAACCCCCGCATCGGTGCGCCCCGCGCAGGCCATGGCCACCTCGCGCCGAAGGAACGTCTCGAGCGCGCGCCTGAGCTCTCCCTGCACGGTGCGGATGGCGCGATCGTCCTGCTCGGCGTAGCCCGAGAAGCCCCCGCCCCTATAGCCCACCTTGAGCACAAGGGTCGCATCCAGCGCATCCGTGTTCTTGACTGTGGCCATGTCCCTCACCTTAGCGCAACGAAGAGGGCCCCGAAGGGCCCTCTCGCGATTGAGCTGCTGGCTCGTATGCCCTAGGCCCCGTCCCCGGGCACGGCCTCGTCGGCGGCATCCGCCGCATCGTCGGCTTCGGCCCCGGGCTCCGCCGCCTTGGCCTCGGCGACCTTGGTGGGGCGCACCGGCGCCACGGCGGGCTTCTTGGGCATGACCGGATCGGTCACGATCTCGATGAGGGCCACCTCGGCGTTGTCGCCCTTGCGGGGACCGAGCTTCATGATGCGCGTGTACCCGCCGTCACGGCCGTCCCAGAGACCCTGGGCGGCCTTCTCGAAGGTCTCGCGCACGAGCTCCTTGTCCCCCACCTCGGCGATGGCGAGCCGGCGGGAATGCAGGTCGCCCGCCTTGGCCCAGGTGATGACGCGATCCACGTCGCCCCGTATGGCCTTGGCCCTGGGGAGCGTGGTCTTGATGCGGTCGTGCTCGAGCAGCGAGCGCACCAGGTTCCTCTTTATGGCGCGGGTGTGGGCGGGGCTCGATCCCAGCTTCATCCCGTGCTTCTTGGCGTGTCTCATGTTCGCATCCTTCCAGAGGCCGCTCGCAAGGCTCGCGGCCCGATCAATGGGCCGTCTAGTCCTTGAGCGAGAGCCCCATGGACTCCAGCTTGTCCTTGACTTCCTCCACGGACTTCACGCCGAAGTTCCTTATGTTCATCAGGTCGTTCTCGGTGAGGTCCACGAGCTGGCGCACGTAGTCGATGTTCGCGCGCTTCAGGCAGTTGTAGCTGCGCTGGGAGAGGTCGAGCGCCTCGATGGGCCGGTCGAGCTCGGAGCTCTCGTCGGCCACCTCGTCCGTGAAGATCGAGGCGTCGACGGTTTCCTCGGGTTCCTCCGAGAGGTCCATGAAGGCCTTCATGTGCTGGTCGATGATGTTGGCGCTCTCCACCACCGCCGCCTGGGGCGGGATGGCGCCGTTGGTCTCGACCTCGAGGATGAGGCGATCGTAGTCGGTGCGCTGGCCCACGCGGCAGGGCTCCACGAACTTCGCGCAGCGCCTCACGGGGCTGAAGAGCGAATCGACGCGAATCAGGCCGATGGGGTCGTCCTCGCGCTCGTTATCCTCGCCGGACACGTAGCCGCGTCCGGTCGAGATGGAGAGCGTCATCGCCAGATGGGCGCCATCGGACAGGTGGCAGAGCACGAGCTCCGGATTCACCAGCTCGAAGCCCGCCGGCAGATCGAGGTCGCCGGCGGTGAGGGTCATGGGGCCCTCCGCCACGATGGAGGCCTCGCCCCTCTCCACCGCCGACGTGGCGCGGAAGACGAGCTTCTTCACGTTGAGCACGATGTCGGTGACGTCCTCGTAGACGCCCTCCACGACGCTGAACTCGTGCTGCACGCCGTCGATGCGGATGGCGTCGACGGCAACGCCCGAAAGCGAGGAGAGCAGCACGCGGCGCATGGAGTTGCCGAGCGTGTCGCCATAGCCCCTCTCCAGGGGCTCCACGTAGATGCGGGCGATGTTATGGGTGACTTCCTTCACCGACACCTTGGGTCGGATGAATTCGGACATGGGCAGACCTCCGCTTGCCAGGTATCGGATCACTTGGAGTAGAGCTCGACGATGAGCTGGGCATCAAGGTCGAGGTCGATCTGGTCACGCGTGGGCGTCTGCAGCACTTGGCCCGAGAGCTTCTCGATATCGACCTCGAGCCAGGCGGGAACCGCCATGGATTGCGAGGCGATGATGGCCTCCTTGATGGGAAGGAGGTCGCGGAACTTCGGGGCCACCGCCACGACGTCGCCGGCCTTCACCCGGTAGGAGGGGATGTCGACGCGCTTGCCGTTCACGGTGATGTGGCCGTGGCGCACGGTCTGGCGGGCCTCCTTGCGCGTCCGAGCGAAGCCCAGGCGGAAGACGACGTTGTCGAGGCGCGTCTCCAGGATCGACATCAGCATGTCGCCGGTGACGCCCTCGTACTTGAGGGCGAGCTCGTAGTAGCTGTGGAACTGCTTCTCGAGCACGCCGTAGATGAACTTCGCCTTCTGCTTCTCGCGCAGCTGGCGGCCGTATTCGCTCTCCTGGCGGCGCTGGCGGCGGGGCTGGCGGTGGGACGACTTGTTGTAGCCCATCACCTGGGGCTCGATGCCGAGCTGCCTGCAGCGCTTGAGGACGGGCGTCCTATCTACTGCCATGGGTTGATCTCCTCGTCAGTTAGACGCGACGACGCTTGCACGGACGGCAACCGTTGTGCGGGATGGGGGTCTTGTCCTGAACGCTCGCCACTTCCAAGCCGGCGGCCTGGAGCGAGCGGATGGCGGTCTCGCGGCCCGATCCCGGGCCCTTCACGTAGACGGCCACCTTGCGCATGCCGTGCTCCATGGCGGTGCGGGCGCAGGCCTCCGCGGCCATCTGGGCGGCGAAGGGCGTCGACTTGCGCGACCCCTTGAAGCCCACGGTGCCGGCGGACTGCCAGGCGATCACGTTGCCCTGGGGGTCGGTGATCGAGATGATCGTATTGTTGAACGAGCTCTTGATGTGGGCCTGGCCCACGGCGATGTTCTTGCGGTCGGCACGACGGATGCGGGTCTGCTGGCCGCGATTCCTGGCTGGCATGGCCTACCCCCTCTTCCTTGCGCCGATCTGACGCCTCTTGCCCTTGCGGGTGCGGGCGTTGGTGTGGGTGCGCTGACCGCGCACGGGAAGCCCGCGGCGATGGCGAAGGCCGCGGTAGCACCCGATCGACATCAGGCGGTCGATGTTGGTGCGGGTGTCGCGGCGCAGGTCGCCCTCGACGGTGAGGTTCTGATCGATGTAATCGCGGATGCGGCTGGTCTCGTCCTCGGAGAGGTCACGGACCTTGGTGGATGGGTCGACGTTGGCCGCTTCGCAGATCTTCGTGGCGGTCGTGCGCCCGATGCCGAAGATGTAGGTCAGGCCGATGTCCACGCGCTTCTCGCGCGGAAGGTCGACGCCGCTGATACGTGGCACGCTTCGAGCTCCTTTCCTAGCCCTGGCGCTGCTTATGGCGCGGGTTATCGCAGATGACGTAGACCGTGCCATGACGCCGCACGATCTTGCACTTGTCGCACATCCTCTTGACGGAAGGACGGACCTTCATGTCTGTTCCCTTCGGTCGAGTCTCCTCGCTTGCTATATCTCGCCCAGCCGCTGGCGTTGTTCGCTTCCATGCGCGAGGCCCCGCCGATCCGGAGCCTCGAGAGTCCCCTACTTGTAGCGGTAGGTGATGCGGCCGCGGGTGAGGTCGTAGGGAGAGATCTCCACGACCACGCGGTCGCCCGGCAGGATCCTGATGTAGTTCATCCTGATCTTGCCGGAGATGGTGCAGAGTATCGTGCGCCCGTTCTCCAGCTCCACATTGAACATGGCGTTGGGCAGCGGCTCCCTCACCGTGCCCTCAAGTTCGATGGCGTCCTGTTTGCTCACGAAACTCCTTTTCCTGCTGGTGACGCGCAATCCTTCAGTCTATTGGTTGAGGTGCCGCGCGTCCAGCGCCTCGGTTCGAACCCACGGGATGCGCGGAGCCTAGGCATGGGCCCCGCCCTCCATGGGACACCAGGGCCCCTCGTCGTCCTCGGTGAGGATGAGGGGGCCGTCATCGGTGATGGCGATGGTGTTCTCGTAATGGGCCGCCGTGGAGCGGTCGCGCGTGACGACGGTCCAGCGATTGGCCAGCGTCTCGTTCTTGGGGCTCCCGCGGGTGATCATCGGCTCGATGGCGATGACCATGCCGGCCTGCAGCGTGACGCCGCGGCCTCGGCGCCCGTAGTTGGGGACGTTGGGCTCCTCGTGCATCACGTGGCCCACGCCGTGGCCCACGTACTCCCGCACGATGCCGAAGCCATGGCGCTCCGCGTGCTCTTGCACGGCGGCGCCGATGTCGCCCAGATGGTTCCCGGGCACGGCCTTGTCGATGGCGAGCTTCAGACAATCGCGGGTGACCTCGCAGAGCTCCCGATCCAAGGGATCGGGCGTCCCGCAGTAGAACGTCCAGGCGTTGTCGCCCACCCAGCCGTCCACGACGGCGCCGGTGTCGATGGATACGATGTCGCCCTCCTTGAGGACGACCTCGTCGGAGGGGATGCCGTGGACGATCTCCGCGTTCACCGACGAGCAGATGGAGGCGGGGAAGCCGCCGTAGCCCTTGAAGGCCGGCACGCCGCCGTGCATGCGGATGATGCTCTCGGCGATCCGGTCGAGCTCGGCCGTGGTGACGCCGGGCTCGATGCGCGCGCCCACCCTGCGGAGCGCCATCTTCGAGAGCGCTCCGGCCGGCCGCATGGCCAAGATCTCCTCTGGCGACTTGATGCGAATCAAAGTCCCAGGCGCTCCTTCACCTCGGCGTAGACCTCGTCCACGGGCCGATCGCCATCGACGGTGACGAGCAGGTCCTCATCGGCGTAGTAGCCGAGCAGGGGCTCCGTCTCGGCGCGATAGACGTCGAGGCGGTTCTTGATGGTCTCGGGTCTATCGTCGTCTCGCTGGTACATCTCGCCGCCGTCCTTGGGGCAGACGGCGTCGGCGGCGGTGCCGGTGTAGCCGCAGGTGCGGCACACCCGCCGGCTCGAGAGCCGCTCGACGATGACGTCGGGGGCCACCTCCACGAGGAGCGCCGCGTCGATCTTGACGCCGAGCTCCGGAAGGGCCGCGTCGAGGGCGCGGGCCTGGTCGAGGTTCCTGGGGAAGCCGTCGAGGATGAAGCCCTCCTTGGCGTCGGGCTCGGCCAAGCGCTCCTTCACGAGGCCGATGACGAGCTCGTCGGGCACGAGGGCGCCCTTGTCCATGTAGCCCTTGGCCTCCACGCCGAGCGGCGTCTGGGCCGCCACGGCCGCGCGCAGGAGGTCGCCCGTGGAGATGTGGGCGTAGCCGAACTCCTCCACGAGCCTCTGGGCCTGGGTTCCCTTGCCGGCGCCGGGTGCGCCGAGGAGCACGATGTTCATGGGGTGTCCCTTCCCTCGCGATCGCCTTAGCGGATGAACAGGCCGTCGTAGTCGTGGGTCTTCAGCTGGCTCTCCACCTGGGTGATGGTGTCGAGGGCCACGCCGACCATGATGAGGATCGACGTGCCGCCGAAGGCCTGGATGAGCGCGTTATTGGTGAACGTGAAGAGGATCGAGGGCACCACGGCGATGAGGGCGAGGAAGAGCGCGCCCGGCAGCGTGATGCGGTTCAGGGTCCTCTGGATGTAGCGCGCCGTGGCGGCGCCGGGGCGCACGCCCGGGATGAAGCCGCCCTGACGGCGCAGCTGATCGGCCGTGTCCTGCGGGTTGAAGACCATCGAGGTGTAGAAGTACGCGAACACCACGATGAGCACCACCGAGAGGATCCAGTTGACCCAGCCGGAGCTGATGGCGTTGGCCACGGCCTGGATCCAATCGACCGTGGGGAAGAAGACCGCGATCTGCGCAGGGAAGTACAGGATCGCCGAGGCGAAGATGATGGGGATCACGCCAGCGGTGTTCACCTTGATGGGCAGGTAGGTGGACTGGCCGCCCATGACCCTGCGCCCCACGACGCGCTTGGCGTACTGGATGGGGATGCGCCTCTGGCCCCGCTCGATGTAGATGATGAGCGGGATGACCACGAGCACGACGAGGATGACGCCGACGGTCATGAGGATTCCCGAGATGTCGCTCCCCAGAGACGAGATGATCGACATGGGCAGGCCGCTCATGATGTTGCAGAAGATGATGAGGCTCATGCCGTTGCCGATGCCGTACTGGGTGATGACCTCGCCCATCCACATGATGATGACGGCGCCCGCCACCATGGTCACCACGACGATGGTGGAGGTGAGCCAGATCGGCGCGTCGATGGCCGTGAAGTCGATGCCGTAGGCGTCGCTCTGGAAGAGGAAGAGGTAGCCGACCGCGTTCAGGAGCGCCAGGCCCACTGTGAGATAGCGGGTGTACTGGGTGATCTTTCGCTGGCCGGCCTCGCCCTCCTTGGAGAGCGTCTGGAGCGACGGCACCACGGCCTGGAGCATCTGCAGGATGATTTGGGCCGTGATGTAGGGCATGATGCCGAGCGAGAAGACCGAGACCCTGGCCAGGGCGCCGCCGCTGAAGAGGTTCAGCAGCGCGAGCGCGCTCTGGTCGTCGAGCGCCGTCTGGAACTGGTTCAGCATGCCCTGGAAGGGGATGCCCGGCACCGGAACATAGGCACCCAGCCGGTAGATGAGCAGGATGCCTATGGTGATGGCGATCTTCTTGCGGACGTCCGCGACGCGGAGCGCCCGGGAGACGGACTCGAACACTTAGGCCACCTTCCCGCCGGCCGCCTCGATCTTGCCCTTGGCGGAGGCCGAGACCCTATCGACGGAGACGGTGAGGGCCTTGGTGAGCTCGCCGTCGCCGAGCACCTTCACGAGCTCGCTCGCGTGCTTGATGACGCCCTTGGCCGCAAGGGACTCGTGGTCGACCGTCTCGCCGGTTGCGTAGACGGCCTCGAGGCGCCCTACGTTCACGGGGGTGTAGGCCACCCGGTTCCTGTTCGTGAAGCCCGGGAGCTTGGGGAGGCGCATCGCCAGCGGCATCTGGCCGCCCTCGAAGCCCTTGCCCTTGCCGGCGCCCGGGCGCGAGAGCTGGCCCTTGGTGCCGCGGCCGGCGGTGGTGCCGTGCCCCGAGGAGTTCCCTCGGCCGATGCGGCGCACGCCCTTCTTGGAGCCGGGGGCAGGGCTCAGGTCCTTCAGCTGCATTGCTATACCTCCTCGACCTCAACGAGGTGCATGATCTTGAAGATCATGCCGCGCACGCTGGGGTTGTCGGGTTTGGTCACGACATCGCCGATGCGGCGGAGCCCAAGCGCCCTGGCCGTGGCGGTCTGGTCGCCCTTGACCGAGCACACGGCGCTGCGCACGAGCTTGATATGGAGTTCCTCAGCCATGGGACTAGTCCTCCTTCGAGGTGCCGAACATCTGCGAGACGCTGATGCCGCGGCGGTCGGCGGTCTGCTGGGGGCTCTGGAGCTCCTTCAGCCCCTCGGCCGCCGCCTTGATGATGTTGAGCGCGTTGTTGGTGCCCAGCGACTTGGAGAGGACGTTGCGGATGCCGGCGAGCTCGAAGAGCGGACGCACGGGGCCTCCGGCGATGACGCCGGTGCCCTCGATGGCGGGCTTGATGAGCACGCGACCGGCGCCGAAGCGGCCCTCGACCTGATGCGGGATCGAGCCCTCCTCGGTGAGGGGGATCTGGAACATGTTCTTCTTGGCGTCCTCGACGGCCTTCTGGATGGCGATGGGCACCTCGGCGGACTTGCCCATGCCGAGACCCACCTTGCCCTTGCCGTCGCCGACGACGACGAGGGCCGCGAGCGAGAAGCGACGGCCGCCCTTGACGACCTTCGAGACGCGGTGGATGAAGACGACGCGCTCCTGGAGCTCGGAGGCTTCGCGACGCTGCTTGGTACGTGGCATATCGATATCTCCTAGAACTCCAGGCCCGCTTCGCGGGCTCCCTCGGCCAGCGCTTGGACGCGCCCGTGATAGATGCGGCCGCCACGGTCGAATCGCACCCGCGTCACGCCCGCCTCGATGGCGCGCTTGCCCACCATCTCGCCCACGGCCTTGGCGGCCTCCCTGTTGGAGCCGTTCTTGCCGGTGGCCTTGAACTCGGGGTCGAGCGTCGATCCCGAGCAGATGGTCTTGGCGTCCACGTCGTCGATGACCTGGGCGTAGATGTGCTTGTTGGTGCGGTGCACCGCGAGGCGCGGGCGATCCGGGGTTCCCCGGAGCTG
The DNA here is from genome assembly GCA_947631545.1 of uncultured Atopobiaceae bacterium. Classification (GTDB taxonomy): domain Bacteria; phylum Actinomycetota; class Coriobacteriia; order Coriobacteriales; family Atopobiaceae; genus CANRLS01. The sequence goes on along the minus strand of CANRLS010000007.1, from coordinate 20,981 downwards.
GTCGCGACCGCGACGATGGCGGTGCTTCAAGCCTTGGTGCTTGGCCTTCATCTTGTTCATGGGTGCTGCCTTCCTCGTGCCGCCACCTGGCGGGGTGGCGGGCTTACCGGTCCTTCGGATCCGTGGGTTACTTCGCGGCCTTGCCGAGCTTGCGGCGGACGTGCTCGTCCACGTAGCGGATCCCCTTGCCCTTGTAGGGCTCGGGCGGGCGCTTGGCGCGGATGTCGGCGGCCACCTGGCCCACCCGCTCCTTCGAGATGCCCTTGACGTTGATGTGCGTGTTGTCGGGAACCTCGAACGCGATGCCCTCGCCGGCGGCCACCTTCACGGGGTGGGAATAGCCGAGCGCGAGCTCGAGGTCGCGGCCCTTGAGCTGAGCGCGGTAGCCCACGCCCACGAGCTGGAGCTTCTTCTCGAAGCCCTCGGAGACGCCCACGACCATGTTGTGCACGAGGGTGCGCGTGAGCCCGTGCTGGGCGTTGGCCTCGCGGGTCTCGTCCACGGGCGAGACGACGATCTCCTCGCCCTCCTGGGCGATCTTCACCAGCGGGGAGAAGGTGCGGGTGAGCTCGCCCCTGGGGCCCTTCACGCTCACCGTCTGGCCGTCGATGGTGCAGGTGACGCCTGCGGGGACGGCGACGGGGATCTTTCCGATTCGCGACACGATGGCTCCTTCCTGGTCCTTAGAGGCCTACCAGACGTAGGCGATGACCTCGCCGCCGACGCCGGCCTTGCGGGCGTCGCGGTCGCACATCATGCCTTTGGATGTCGAGACGATGGCGGTGCCGAGCCCTCCCAGCACCCGGGGCAGGTCGTCCACGGAGCTGTAGATGCGCAGGCCCGGCTTGGAGATGCGGCGAAGGCCGCGGATGACGCGACTGCGCTTGGGCCCGTACTTGAGGGTGATGGTGAGGGTCTTCTGCGGGACGGTGTCCTCGACGTCGTAGGAGGTGATGTAGCCCTCCTCCTCGAGCACCCGGGCGATCTCAACCAGCACCTTGGAGGACGGCATGGAGACCGTCTCCTTGTTGGCGGTGCCGGCGTTGCGAATGCGGGTGAGCATGTCGGCGATGGGATCTGTGACGTTCATCCTCGTCTCCTTAAAGACGCATGCGCGCGTGGTTCGCCCGGGCCCGTAGCCTTGGCGCCTTCGCGGCGTGGGCGATTCCTACCAGCTGGCCTTGCGGACGCCGGGGAGCTCGCCGGCCAGGGCGAGCTCGCGCAGGCACACGCGGCAGAGGCCGAACTTGCGGTAGACCGAGTGGGGCCTCCCGCAGCGCTGGCAGCGGCGCACCTTGCGGGTCGAGAACTTGGGTTCGCGCTGGGACTTGACGATCATCGAGGTCTTGGCCACGGGATGGATCCTTTCCTTCGGGCACTGCTTCTTCAGGGATTACGCGGCGTCCCGCTTGAAGGGGAAGCCGAAGCCCTTCAGCAGGGCCCTGCCCTCCTCGTCGGTCTGGGCCGTGGTGACGATGGTGATGTCCATGCCGCGCGTGCGATCCACCTTGTCGAAGTCGATCTCGGGGAAGATCGTCTGCTCGGTGACGCCCATGGAGAAGTTCCCGCGGCCGTCGAAGCTCTTCGGAGAGATGCCGCGGAAGTCGCGGATGCGCGGGATGGCGATGGCGATGAGACGGTCGAGGAAATCCCACATCCGGTCGCCGCGAAGGGTCACCTTGGCGCCGATGCGCATGCCGGCGCGCAGGTGGAAGGTGGCGATGGACTTGCGGGCGCGGGTCACGAGCGGCTGCTGGCCGGTGATGGTCCTCAGGTCCTCGATGGCGCCGTCGATGGCCTTGGAGTCGATGGCGGCTTCGCCCACGCCCATGTTGACCACGATCTTCTCGATCTTGGGCACCTGCATGGGGTTGGCGTAGCCGAATTCGTCCTGGAGCTTGGCGCGGACCTCGTCGGTGTAGACGGTCTTCAGGCGCGGCACGTAGCCGTCCTTCGCGGCCCCGGCCTCGGCGACCTTCGACGCCCCTTCGTTCTTGTCTGGCATCTTGCGAATCTCCTTCACTGGGAGGATTGCGCGCGGGGTTTCCGACCTCGCGCCCTCCGGCTGGGCCGGAGGCCTCGGCATGGTCTGCGGAACCCTTAGAACTGGGCCCCGCACTTCTTGCAGACCCGAACCTTCTTGCCGTCGGCCACGGCGTGGCCCACGCGGGTGGGCTCGGAGCACTTTGGGCAGACGAGCATGACGGTGGAGGCGTCCACGGTGCCCTCGCGCTCGACGATGCCGCCGGGATCGTTGGGGCCCTGGGCGCGGGTGTGCCTCTTCACCATCGCGACACCCTCGACGGTGACGCGCCCGGTCTCGGGATAGACGCGGCGCACCTCGCCGCGGACACCCTTGTCTTTGCCGCTGATCACCTCGACGGTGTCGCCCTTCCTTACATGTACGGAAGCCATGTGCGTTCCTCCTAGAGGGTCTCGGGTGCGAGCGAGACGATCTTCATATAGCGCTTGTCGCGCAGCTCGCGGGCCACCGGCCCGAAGATGCGGGTTCCGATGGGACCGCCGTCCTTGTCGATGAGGACGCAGGCGTTCTGGTCGAAGCGGATGTAGGAGCCGTCCTTGCGGCGCCTCTCCTTCTTCGTGCGCACGATGACGCAGCGCACCACATCGCCCTTCTTGACGTTCCCGCCGGGAGTGGCTTCCTGGACGGCGCAGACGATGACGTCAGCGATGCCGGCGTAGCGGCGCTTGGAGCCGCCCAACACCTTGATGCACCTCACCTTGCGCGCGCCGGAGTTGTCGGCGACGGTGAGCATGGTTTGCATCTGAATCATGGTTCATTCCTCCCGTGCTGCGGGTTCGCCTCGGCAGCGGCTACTCGGCCTTCTCCACGACCTCGACGAGCCGCCAGCGCTTGGTCTTGGAGAGCGGCCGCGTCTCCATGACGCGGACGGTGTCGCCGATGCCGGCCTCGCCCCGCTCGTCATGGCAGTGGAGCTTCTTGGTGCGGTTCATCATCTTCTTGTACTTGGGGTGCGGGATCCGCTCGTGGATGGTCACGGTGATGGTCTTGGCGCCGGCCACCGAGGTGACCTCGCCGACGCGCACCTTGCGATGATTGCGTTCCTGCGTCTCGGGCATGTTCACAAGCCTCCTGCTACTTCGACGCGTTCGCCTGCGCGATCTCGCGGGCGCGGATCTCGGTCTGGATGCGGGCGATGTCCCTCTTGACGGTGGTCACCCGGGCGGTGTTGTCCAGGCGGCTCGTGGCCATCTGGAACCTGAGGTTGAAGAGCTCCACTCGTCCGTCCTCGAGCCTCTTGGCGAGTTCGTCGTCGGAGAGCGCCCGTACTTCCTTGGGCTTCATGGTGGGCCTCCTCTAGTCCCCGTTGGCGCGGGAGACGATCTTGGTCTTGATGGGCAGCTTATGCTGGGCGAGGCGCAGGGCCTCCTTGGCCGTCTCCTCGGTGACGCCGTCGATCTCGAACATGATGCGGCCCGGCTTCACCACAGCCACCCAATCCTCGGGGTTGCCCTTGCCGGAGCCCATGCGCGTCTCCGCGGGCTTCTTGGTCACGGGCTTGTCGGGGAAGATGGTGATCCACACCTTGCCGCCACGGCGCATGCGACGGGTCATGGCCACACGGGCCGCCTCGATCTGGCGGTTGGTGATCCAATGCCGTTCCTCGGCCCTGATGCCGAAGGAGCCGTAGTTGAGCTTGGTGCCGCCCTTGGCCTTGCCCTTCATGGAACCGCGCTGAACCTTGCGGTGCAGCACGCGCTTGGGAGCGAGCATCTAGCGACCCCTCCTCTCGTTGCGACGGCGCGGCCTGGTGGGAGTGCCCTCCAGGGCGGGGTTGACGAACTTCTGGCCGGGGAGCTGCTCCCCGAGGTAGATCCAGGTCTTCACGCCGCAGGTGCCCATGATGGTGCGGGCGGTGGCGGTGGCGAAGTCGATCTTGGCGCGGAGCGTCTGCAGTGGCACGCGGCCGTCGCGGTACCACTCGCGCCTGCCCATCTCGGCGCCGCCGAGGCGGCCCGAGCACTGGATGCGGATGCCCTTGGCGCCCGCGTTGGAGGCGTTCTGCACGGCCTTGCGCATGGCGCGGCGGAAGGCGATGTGCTGCTCCAGCTGCTCGGCGATGTTCTGGGAGACGAGCTGGGCGTCGAGCTCGGGGCGCTTGATCTCGATGACGTCGACGGCGACGCCGCCCTTGCCAACGCCCAGGAGCTTCTCGAGCTCGGCGCGCAGCTTGTTGATCTCCGCGCCCTTCTTGCCGATCACGATGCCGGGACGGCCGGAGTAGATGGTGATCTTGACCTCCTGGCCGGCTCGCTCGATCTCCACGTGGGAGAGCGCGGCCCGGGCGAGGCGCTTCTTCAGGAACGAGCGGATCTTGATGTCCGACCCGACGTTTTGCGCATAGTCCTTATCGGCGTACCAGCGAGAGCGCCAGTTCTCGGTGACGCCGAGGCGGAATCCGGTGGGAGATACCTTCTGTCCCATTGCGCTTACGCCTCCCTTCGGGGTGCGACGGTCACGGTGATATGGCTCGTGCGCTTGTTGATGCGCGAGGCGGAGCCCTTTGCGCGGGGGCGGATGCGCTTCAGCGTGGGGCCCTCGTCCACGTAGGTCTCGTGGATCACGAGGTCGTCCTCGCGGATGCCGTTGTTCTCATAGGCGTTCGCAACGGCCGAGCGCAGGACCTTCTCGACGTCCACGGCCACGGCCTTGGGCGAGAAGCGGAGGATGTCGAGGGCCTCGGGGATGGACTTCTGGCGGATTTGGTCCACCACCAGGCGCGCCTTGCGCGGAGCCACGCGCACGTACTTCGCCGTCGCGGAGACGTGGTTGGGATTGGTGTCTGTCTTTGCCATGGGGCTTCAGGTCTCCTTAGCGTGCCTAGGCCTTATGGCCGCGGAAGGTGCGGGTGGGAGCGAACTCCCCGAGCTTGTGGCCCACCATCGACTCGGTCACGTAGACGGGCACGTGACGGCGCCCGTCGTGGACGGCGATGGTGTGGCCCACCATGTCGGGGAAGATGGTCGAGGCCCTCGACCAGGTCTTGATGACGTCGTGGGTGCCGGCCTCGTTCTGCGCGATGACGCGCTCGAGGAGACGGGTCTCCACGTACGGTCCCTTCTTGAGGCTTCTGCTCATGCTCTTCGGCTCCTTTGCCCGCTACTTGCTGCGACGACGGCGGATGATGAGGGTGTTGGACTGCTTCTTGGGGTCGCGGGTCTTCATGCCCTTGGACGGCTTCCCCCACGGGGAGACCGACGGGCGACCGGAGGTGTGGTTCTTGCCCTCGCCACCGCCGTGCGGGTGGTCGACGGGGTTCATGACGGTGCCGCGCACGTGGGGCCTGCGGCCCTTCCAGCGGTTGCGGCCGGCCTTGCCCACCTTGATGTTGGCGTGGTCGGCATTGCCCACCTCGCCCACCGTGGCGCGGCAGGTGAGGAGCACGCGGCGCATCTCGGAGGAGGGCATGCGCAGGATGGCGTACTTGCCCTCCTTGCCCATGAGCTGCACCGAGGTGCCGGCTGACCTGGCGATGGCCGCGCCCTTGCCGGGCTGGAACTCGATGGCGTGCACGAGCGTGCCCACGGGAATCGCCGAAAGCGGCAGGGCGTTGCCCGGCTTGATGTCGGCGTCCTCGCCGGAGACCACCTCGTCGCCCACGGAGAGTCCCTTGGGGCAGAGGATGTAGGCCTTGACGCCGTCCACGTAGTGCAGAAGGGCGATGCGCGCCGAGCGGTTGGGGTCGTACTCGATGGCCACGACCTTGGCAGGCACGCCGTCCTTGGCGCGCTTGAAGTCGATCAGGCGATAGCGGCGCTTGTGGCCGCCGCCCTTGTGCCGCATGGTGAGATGGCCGTCGTTGTTGCGTCCGGCCTTCTTTGAGAGCGACTCGGTGAGGGTCTTCTCGGGAGTCGTCTTGGTGATCTCCGAGAAGTCCGAGACGGTCTGGAAGCGACGTCCCGCGCTCGTGGGCTTGAGTCTCTTGACTGGCATGGTCCTCTGATCCCTTCCGGCCGCTTAGGCGCTCTGGCTCGTGTCGCCGAAGATCTCGATGCTGTCGCCGTCGGCCAGCGTCACCACGGCCTTCTTCCACTTGCGGGTGAGGCCGTACTGATAGCGCTGGCGCTTGGACTTGGGCTTGACCCAGAGGGTGTTCACCTTGGTCACGCGGACGCCGAAGACCTTCTCAACCGCGTCCCTGACCTCCTCCTTGGGGGCGTCCGGCGCCACCTCGAAGGTGTACTTGTTCTGATCCATCGCGTCGTAGGAGCGCTCGGTGACGATGGGGCGGATGATGACGTTGTAGGGGCTGTTCATTAGCGCAGCACCTCCCCGAGGCGGGTCGCGACGTCGGCGGTCATGATCAGGCAGGCGTTGTCGATGAGGTTATGGGCGTTGGCGCGGCCCACCTCGACGACCTGGACGCCCGGGAGGTTCCTAAACGACAGCTCCACGGTCTTGGAGTCGCGCGGGATGACGAGCGTCACGCGCTTGCCCTTGGCGCCGAGGGCGTCGATGACCTTGGCGGCCTCCTTGGTCTTGGGGGCCTCGAACGAGAGCTTGTCCACCACCACGAGCTCGTCGTCGGCCAGCTTGCCCGAGAGCACGGACCGCATGGCGAGCTTGACCTCCTTCTTGTTCGAGCGCTTGACGTGGAGGTGCGGCACGGGGCCGAAGGCCACGCCGCCCCCGCGCCACTGGGCGGCGCGGATGGAGCCCTGGCGGGCCCTTCCGGTGCCCTTCTGGCGCCACGGCTTGCGCCCGCCGCCGGAGACGTCTGAGCGACCCTTGGTGGCGTGCGTGCCCTGACGCAGGCTCGAGAGGTAGTTCACGATCACGCTGTGGACCACGGGGAGGTTCGGCTCGATGCCGAAGACCTCATCGGGAAGCTCGACGGTGCCCGCCGCCTTGCCCGCCTGGTCCTTCATTGTTACGGAAGCCATGGAATCAATCCCGTCTCTTGGCTGGGTTCACCCAGGAATCGCTACCGGACCTTGCGGACCTGCACGAGGCCGCCCTTGCCGCCGGGAACCGCGCCCCGGACGAGCATGAGATTGCTGTCCTCATCGATGGCGACCACGGTGAGGTTCTTGACCGTCACGCGGTCGGAGCCCATATGGCCCGCCATGCGGAGGCCCTTGCGCACGCGACCGGGATAGGCGCACTGGCCGATGGAGCCCGGGCGGCGCTGGTTGCGCGAACCGTGGGTCATGGGGCCGCAGGCGAAGTTCCAGCGACGGATCGTGCCCTGGAAGCCCTTGCCCTTGGAGGTGCCCACGACGTCCACGAGCGTGGCGTCTTTGAAGGCCTCGACCGTGACGACGTCGCCGGCCTTGGTCTCGTCGTCGGCGTCCACGCGCACCTCGCGGAGGTAGCGGACGGGCTCCACGCCGGCCTTGGCGAAGTGCCCGGCCATGGGCTTATTCACCTTGGAGGCCTTGACCTCGCCATACCCCAGCTGGACGGCGTCGTAGCCGTCGGTCTCGGCGGTCTTGCGCTGCGCCACCACGCAGGGGCCGGCCTCGATCACGGTGACGGCGACCACGTTCTGATTGTCGTCCCAGACCTGGGTCATGCCGAGCTTCTTCCCGAGGATCGTCTGGACCATGTTGCTATCCCATCTCTCGGCGGTCGATGCGGCTCGCGCGCTCGGAGCCCAGAGGACCGCTTCCTTCGTACCTTCCTTAGGACTTGATGTCGATCTCCACGCCGGCGGGGAGCTTGAGGTTCCTCAGTTTGTCCACCGTGGAGGCCGTGGGGTCGAGGATGTCGATGAGGCGCTTGTGGGTGCGCATCTCGAACTGCTCGCGCGAATCCTTGTCCTTGTGGGGCGAGCGCACGACGCAGTAGAGGTTCCTCCGGGTGGGCAGCGGAATGGGGCCGCTCACACGGGAGCCGTTCTGCTGAGCCGTATCCACGATGAGCTTGGACGACTGGTCAAGGACCTCGTGGTCGAATCCCTTGAGCTTGATCCTGATCTTCTGGCTTGGCACCTATGGCTCCTTTTCCTCGCTCCCCCGCCCCGGGCGAAGGACCGTTCGTCGCTGTTCCCGCGCCCCTCAGGAGGCGTTGCCGGCCTTCGCCCGTATCTCTTCCGAGACCGATTGCGGCACCGGCTCGTATTCCGCGAACTGCATGGTGTAGCTGGCGCGACCCTGGGTCTGACTGCGCAGGTCGGTGGCGTAGCCGAACATCTCGCCCAGGGGCACCTTGGCCTTGATGACCTTGGAGTTCTTGCGATCCTCCATGCCCTCGATCTTGCCGCGGCGGCTAGAGAGGTTGCCCATGACGTCGCCCATGTAGCTCTCGGGCGTCTCGACCTCGACGGCCTCGATGGGCTCGAGGAGGATGGGGTTCGACTTCTTGAGGGCGTCCTTCACAGCCATGGAGCCGGCGATCTTGAAGGCGGCCTCGGAGGAGTCGACTTCGTGGTAGGAGCCGTCCATGAGGGTCACCTTGACGTCCACCACCGGGTAGCCGGCGACGACGCCCGCCTGCAGGGCCTCCTGGATGCCCTTGTCCACGGCGGGGATGAACTCCCTCGGGATGACGCCGCCCACGATGGCGTTCTCGAACTGGTAGCCGCTGCCCGGCTCCAGGGGCTCGAGGCTGATGACGGCATGGCCGTACTGGCCGTGGCCGCCGGTCTGCCGCACGAACTTGCCCTCGGCCTTGGGCACCGCCTTGCCGGCGGTCTCGCGGTAGGCCACCTGGGGCTTGCCCACGTTGGCGTCCACTTTGAACTCGCGGCGAAGGCGGTCGATGATGATCTCGAGGTGGAGCTCGCCCATGCCGGCGATGATGGTCTGGCCGGTCTCGTGGTCGGTCCGCACCTGGAAGGTGGGATCCTCCTCGGCGAGCTTGGCCAGTCCCACGCTCATCTTGTCCTGCTCGGCCTTGGTCTTGGGCTCCACGGCCACGTCGATGACGGGATCCGGGAAATCGATGGACTCGAGGATGATGGGGTGCTTCTCATCGCAGAGCGTGTCGCCGGTCGTGGTGTTCTTGAGGCCCACGCAGGCGACGATGTCGGCAGTGGAGCAGCTCTCGCGATCCACGCGATCGTTGGCGTTCATCTCGAGGATGCGCCCCAAGCGCTCGCGCTCGTCCTTGGAGGCGTTGAGCACGTAGGAGCCGGAGGCTGCCGAGCCCGAGTAGACGCGCAGGTAGGTGAGCTTGCCCACATAGGGGTCGGTCATGATCTTGAATGCGAGCGCGCTGAAGGGCTCGGAATTCGAGGCCTCGCGCACCTCGGGCTTGCCGGTCTTGGGGTTCTCGCCCTCCACCGGCGGGATGTCGAGCGGGCTCGGAAGGTAGTCCACGACGGCGTCGAGGAGCTCCTGGATGCCCTTGTTCTTGTAGGCGCTGCCCACGAGCACGGGGTTCATCTCGTTTGCGAGCGTGCCCTTGCGGATGGCCGCCTTGAGCAGGTCCGTCGGGATCTCCTCGTCCTCAAGCACGAGCTCCATGAGCTCGTCGGAGAAGTCGGCGGCGGCATCGAGGAGCTCGGAGCGCTTCTCGGCGACGATGTCGGCGAACTCCTCGGGGATCTCATCGAGCTCCTCGGGGTAGATCATGCCGTCGGTGTCTTCCTTGAAGTCCCAGGCGGTCATGGTCACGAGGTCCACGAGGCCCCAGAAGCCGGCCTCCGAGCCCATGGGAACCTGCACGGCCACGGCGGGCGAGGCCAGGCGATCCTTCATGGTCTCGATGGCGTTCCAGAAGTCCGCGCCGATGCGGTCGTACTTGTTGATGAAGGCGATGCGCGGCACGTTGTAGTTGGAGGCCTGGCGCCAGACAGTCTCGGACTGGGGCTGCACGCCGGCCACGGCATCGAAGACCGCCACGGCGCCGTCGAGGACGCGCAGGCTGCGCTCCACCTCGCTCGTGAAGTCGACGTGGCCCGGCGTGTCGATGATCTGGATGACGTTGTCCTTCCAGAAGCAGGTGGTGGCGGCCGAGGTGATGGTCACGCCCCTCTCCTGCTCCTGCACCATCCAGTCCATCACGGCCGCGCCGTCATGGACCTCGCCGACCTTATGGGTCTTGCCGGTGTAGTAGAGGATCCGCTCGGTGGTCGTGGTCTTGCCCGCATCGATGTGGGCCATGATCCCGATGTTCCGGATGTCTTTGAGCTGGTACTTGCTCTTAGGCATGAATGAATCGCTCCTTGGTGCGTTTAGTCCGCGCTACCAGCGGTAGTGGGAGAAGGCACGGTTGGCCTCGGCCATCTTGAAGACGTCCTCGCGGCGCTTCACGGAGGCGCCGACGCCGTTGGAGGCGTCGAGGATCTCGGAGGCGAGGCGGTCGGTCATGGTCTTCTCGCGACGGGCGCGGCTGAAGTTCACGATCCAGCGGATGGCGAGCGTCGTGGCCCTGCGGGAGTTGACCTCCATGGGCACCTGGTAGGTGGCGCCGCCCACGCGCTTGGGCTTGACCTCGAGGGTGGGGCGCACGTTGTCCATGGCCTTCTTGAAGACGGTCAGCGGATCCTGGCCGCTCTTCTCGGCCACCTGGTCGAAGGCGCCATAGACGATGCGCTCGGCCACGGACTTCTTGCCATGGAGGAGCACCTTGTTGATGAGCTGGGTCACCAACTTGTTGTTGTAGACGGCGTCCGGCGCGATCTCACGGCGGGCAGCGGCAGCGCGACGAGGCATGGAATCTCCTTACTCGGTCTCTTCGGAGCTATGAGCGCTTGGCGCCGTAGCGGGAACGGGCCTTCTTGCGGTCCTGCACGGCGGCGCAGTCGTAGGCGCCGCGGATGACCTTGTAGCGAACGCCGGGAAGGTCGCGCACGCGGCCGCCCCTCACGAGCACGATGGAGTGCTCCTGGAGGTTGTGCCCCTCGCCGGGGATGTAGGCGGTGATCTCGATGCCGTTCACCAAGCGCACGCGGGCCACCTTGCGAAGCGCGGAGTTGGGCTTCTTGGGCGTGGTCGTGTAAACCCTGGTGCAGACGCCGCGCTTCTGAGGGTTGCCCCTGAGGGCGGCGTTCTTGGACTTGGCCTTCACCGTCTCGCGTCCCTTGCGGACCAGCTGGTTGATGGTTGGCACGTTCTCGCTCCCTTGCTTTGTATGGGTCGGATGCGCTGCATCCTTGTTTGGCCTGCTAAAGGGCTTCGTATGGGCACACGAAGCACACCTTGTCGAAGGCGCAAGGAGCAACTTTAGCGGCCCTATGCACGCCTGTCAAAGTCCACTACCCCGGGCGTTCCCATAAGTATCGCAATTTGTTCATCGGCACCGGAGCGCGGCCTCCCACCTTGGCTTTCCCGCGTTCCAGAGCGCGCGGAGAGCGCGCCATCCCCGCCCGCCCCCTGACGCGATCGGCGGCCCGTCGCTGTCCGTGCGACGGGCCGCCGAAGGTCGCGCTGTTGGCTACGGGGCGGCCAGGGGGCCGCTCGGAGGTCAGGGGCGCCTACTCGTCGTCGGCCATCTCCTCGTTCTGCTGCACCTGCGTGAGCAGGTCGTCCAGTGAGGCCAGATCCTCGTTGATGACGTCGGCGGGCACGTCGTTCGAGCTCGGCGCGCCGATGAGCTCGTCATCGAAGGCCGAATGGGCGCCGACGATGCCCGTTCCCAGCATCACGTCGTCGGAGTCGGGCGAGAAGACCATGTTCAGGAGCGCGTGGATGTCCTCGTCATCGGCTCCCTCGTCCTCGGGCTCGAGGATGTAGAGGAGGCCGCGGGCCTCGAGGCCCTGGCGAAGCTCGTCCAGCGCCTTGGCGCCGATGCCCTCGATGGAGAGCAGGTCGTCCTCGGTCTTGCCGATGAGCTCGCCCACGGTCTCGATGCCCACCTCGCTGAACTTGTTGGTCCAGCGCTGCGAGACGCCGAGGTCGTCGAAGAGGTAGAGCTTGGCGTCCTCGGCCGAGAGCGTATGGCCGTTCTTGGTGTAGATGCCGCCGTAGAAGTCGTTGCCGACCCACTCCGAGGGGCTGGGCAGCTGCTTCTCGATGGACTTGAGCTCCTCGGGGGCCCAGTCGGGCAGGCTCTTGGCGTCGGAAGCGGTCGGGCGCGTGATGGGCTCGCCGTGGTAGGTGAGCTCCACGTCCTGATAGGCCTTGAGGCCGGTGCCGGCGGGGATGCGCTTGCCCACGATGACGTTGGAGTTGAGGTCCATGAGGCTGTCCACCTCGCCCGCGATGGCCGCATCGGCGAGGACGCCGGTGGTGCGGATGAAGCAGGCGTTGGAGAGCCACGACCCGATGGAGCCGGCCACCTTGAGGGTGCCCATGATGGTGGGCTCGGCCTCGGGGGGCACGCCGCCCGCGCGGGTGATGTCCTCCACGGCGTCCGCGAACTCGTAACGGTCCACGTACTGCCCGCGACGGTAGGAGGAGTCGCCGGGATCGGTGATCTCCACGCGGCGGAGCATCTGGCGCGCGATCGTCTCGATGTGCTTGTCGTTCAGCTGCACGCCCTGGCTCGTGTAGACGTCCTTCACGCTCTGGACGAACACGTGCATCGTCGACTCGATGTCGGTGAGCGAGCGGAGCTTGCGGAAGTTCACGAAGCCCTGGGTGATCTGCTCGCCGGCCTTGACGTGCGCACCGTCCTCCATGCCGTGCATGAAGTGCGCCGAGGCGGGGACGGTCTTCTCCTCGAGGACCACGCTCTCATCGTCGGCATCGACGATCTCGATCTTGAACTCGTTCTGCAGCGGCGTGATGTGCAGGATGCCGGAGTGGCTGGCCAGGTCGGCCTCGCGGCCGAGGATCCGCTCGTTGACGTTGCCCACGACGTTGAACATGCGGTCGACGAAGGGCAGGCCCTGGGTGATGTCCTCGGCGCCGGCGACGCCGCCCGAGTGGATCGTGCGCATGGTGAGCTGCGTGCCCGGCTCGCCGATGGACTGCGCGGCGATGATGCCCACCGCTGTGCCCACGTCGACAGGGCGCCGCTGGGAGAGGTCCCAGCCATAGCACTTCTGGCAGACGCCGTAGTGCGAGCGGCAGGTGAGGAGCGCGCGGAGCTTGACCTCCTCGAGCCCGTGATCCACGAGCCGCTGGATGTCGTCCGTGCTCTCGATGTACTGGCCGGCGTCCATGAGCACCTCGCCGTTGGCATCCACTACGGGCTCCAGCGTGCAGCGGCCGACGAGATCCTCGTTCAGCTCGTAGACGTTGCGCTTGGACGTGGGGATCTGTAGCTTGTAGGTGACTCCCTCGTGGGTGCCGCAGTCCTCCTCGCGCACGACGACCTCCTGGGCCGCGTCCACGAGGCGCCTCGTGAGGTAGCCGGAGTCCGACGTGTGCGAGGCGGTGTCGACGAGGCCCTTGCGCGCGCCGTAGGTGGAGATGAAGTACTCCAGCGGGCGCAGGCCCTCGCGGAAGTTCGACTTGATGGGGAGGTCGATGGTGTCGCCCGACATGTCGGCCATGAGGCCGCGCATGGCGGCGAGCTGGCGGAGCTGCGTCTTGGAGCCGCGGGCACCGGAATCGGCGAGCATGTAGATGGGGTTGCTCTCGTCGAAGCCCTCGAGCATGAGGCTGCCCAGCTCGTCGGTGCAACGGGTCCAGGTCTTGATCACCTCGGTGTGGCGCTCCGTCTCGGTGAGGAAGCCCATCTCGTAGTTGTCGTTGATCTCGTCGACGGCCGCCTGGGCGCGCTCGAGCATGGCCTCCTTCTCCTCGGGGATCACGGCGTCCCAGAGCGAGACGGTGAGCCCCGCGCGGGTGGCGTAGTGGAAGCCCGCGTACTTGATGGCGTCGAGGATCGGCTCGACCTCGGCCGTGGGATAGCGGTCGCAGCAGGCGTTCACGACGCGCGACATGTCGCCCGAGGACATCTTGTAGTTCACGTAGGCGAAGTCCTTGGGCAAGCACGAGGTGTTGAAGATGATGCGGCCCACGGTCGTCTCGAAGCGCACGGGGCCGTCGGTGACGTCGATGTCCTCGGTGGCGTCCCTGCCGGTGAGCACGCGGAAAATCTTGCGACCGTTCTCCTCGGCGTTGGCGTCCTCGGGGCGCACGCGCACGATGATCTTGGCCTGGAGGTCGAGGTCGTCGCGCATGTCGTAGGCGAGCTGGGCCTCGGCGAAGTCGCCGAAGTGGCGCCCCTCGCCCGCGGCGCCCGAGGTCTCGGCGGTGAGGTAGTACACGCCGAACACCATGTCCTGGGAGGGCACGGTCATGACCGAGCCCGACGCGGGGCTCCTCAGGTTGTTCGACGAGAGCATGAGCACGCGCGCCTCGGTCTGGGCGTGGTTGGAGAGCGGCACGTGCACCGACATCTGGTCGCCGTCGAAGTCGGCGTTGAAGGGCTTGCAGACGAGCGGATGCAGGTGGATGGCCTTGCCCTCGACGAGCACGGGCTCGAAGGCCTGGATCGAGAGGCGGTGGAGCGTCGGCGCGCGGTTGAGCAGCACGAGCCTGCCGCTGATGACCTCCTCGAGGACGTCCCAGACGGTGGAGTCGGCGTGCTCGATGGCGCGCTTGGCCGCCTTGGAGCTGTCGGCCTTGCCCAGATCGACGAGCCGCTGCTGCACGAAGGGCTTGAAGAGCTCGAGCGCCATCTCCTTGGGGAGACCGCACTGGTGGAGCTTCAGCTGCGGATCGACCACGATCACGGAACGGCCGGAGTAGTCGACGCGCTTGCCCAGGAGGTTCTGGCGGAAGCGGCCCTGCTTGCCCTTGAGGGCCTCGGAGAGGCTCTTGTAGGAGCGCCCGCCACGGCCCTTCACGGCATTGCCGCGACGGCCGTTGTCGAAGAGCGCGTCCACGGACTCCTGGAGCATGCGCTTCTCATTGTTCACGATGATCGCCGGCGCCTCGAGGTCGAGGAGCCGCTTCAGGCGGTTGTTGCGGTTGATCACGCGACGGTAGAGGTCGTTGAGGTCGCTCGCGGCGAAGCGGCCGCCGTCCAGCTGCACCATGGGGCGCAGGTCGGGCGGGATCACCGGCACGACGTCGAGGATCATGTTGGCCGGGTCGTTCCCGCCCTTGAGGAAGGTGTCGATGATCGTGAGGCGCTTCACGGCGTTCTCGCGGCGCTGCTTCTGGCCGCCCTCGTCGGCGATGATCTCGCGAAGGCGCTGGGCCTCGGCCACGAGGTCCACGGAGCGCAGGAGGTCCCGGATGGCCTCGGCGCCCATGCCGCCGCTGAAGTAGCGGCGATAGTAGCGGCGCATCTCGCCGAAGAGCTGCTCGTCGGAGATGAGCTCGCGCTCCTGGAGGCTCATGAACTTGTCGTAGGCCTCCTGGCGGAGCTGCTTCTCCTCGGCGAACTCCTCCTCGATGTCGGCGATCTCGGCGCGCACCTCGTCCTCGGTGAGCACCTCGTCGTCGCCGAAGCCCTCGGGGGCCTCGGCCTGCGCCCGCACGCGCTCGATCTGCTCGTCGCGCTCGGCGTCGAGCTGCTCGAGGTCGGCCGCCAGCTCCTCCCGGAGCTCGTCCGCATCGATCTCGCGGGCCTCGGCGTCGACCGAGGTGATGATGTAGCTCGCGAAGTAGAGCACCATCTCGAGGTCCTTGGACTTGATGTCCAGGAGCTTCGCCAGAGGGGCGCTCTGGCCCTTCACGTACCAGATGTGCGAGACGGGGGCGGCGAGCTCGATGGAGCCCATGCGCTCGCGGCGCACCTTGGAGGTGGTCACCTCCACGCCGCACTTCTCGCAGACCACGCCGCGGAAGCGGATGCCCTTGTACTTGCCGCAGGAGCATTCCCAGTCCTTGGTGGGGCCGAAGATCTTCTCGCAGAAGAGGCCGTCGCGCTCGGGCTTGAGGGTGCGGTAGTTGATGGTCTCGGGCTTCTTCACCTCGCCGTGCGACCAGCTGCGGATCTTCTCGGGAGAGGCGAGCGAGATCTTGATGGCGTCGAAATTGGGGGAATCGAAGTCAGGCACCGACTACTCCTTATCCGAATCGAGGTCGCCGACGAGCGAGAGGAGGTCCTCGCCCTCATCCGCATCGAGCGATGCGAGGTTGTCGAGGCCCACGAGATCCTCGGCCTCGTCTTCCATCACCGCAGGCTCGGGCTCCTTCTCGGGCTCATGGAAGCTCAGGGGCTCGATGTTGAGCGCGAGCGAGCGGATCTCCTTCGCGAGCACCTTGAAGGACTCCGGCGTGCCGGCGGCGGGGATGTTCTCGCCCTTGACGATGCACTCGTAGGTCTTCACGCGACCCGCGGTGTCGTCGGACTTCACGGTGAGGATCTCCTGGAGCACGTTCGAGACGCCGTAGGCGTAGAGCGCCCACACCTCCATCTCGCCGAAGCGCTGGCCGCCGAACTGGGCCTTGCCACCCAGCGGCTGCTGGGTAACGAGGCTGTAGGGGCCGGTCGAGCGGGCGTGGATCTTGTCCTCCACCATGTGCCCGAGCTTGAGGATGTAGCTCGTGCCCACGGTGATGGGCTCCTTGAAGGCCTCGCCGGTCCGGCCGTCGTAGAGCGTCATCTTGCCCAGCTCGTTCACCTGGGGCACGAAGACGTCGAGCACCTTGTCGCCGAGCTCGGCCCTGGCCTTGTTCATGAGGTTGCGGTTGGCGCGGCGCATGACCTCGCCCACCTCGGGACCGGTGGCGCCGTCGAAGACGGGCGTGGCCACGGGCATCGGGCCCTCCACATAGCGCTCGGAATCGGGGTCCTCGGTGTCCCAGCCGGCGCTCGCAGCCCAGCCGAGGTGGCACTCGAGGAGCTGGCCCACGTTCATGCGCGAGGGCACGCCGAGCGGGTCGAGCAGCACGTCGATGGGGGTGCCGTCGGCCATGTAGGGCATGTCCTCGATGGGCAGGATGCGGCAGACGACGCCCTTGTTGCCGTGGCGGCCGCTGATCTTGTCGCCCTGCTGGATCTTGCGGCGCTGGGCCACGTAGACCCTCACCGACTCGTTCACGCCGGGCTGGCGCACGCGCTCGTCGCCGTCATCGCGCGAGGAGCGCGTGATGTCGACCACGCGGCCATGGGCGCCGTGGGGCATCTTGAGCGACGTGTCGCGCACATCGTTCGCCTTGGAGCCGAAGATGGCGCGGAGCAGGCGCTCCTCGGCGGTGAGCGTGGACTCGCCCTTGGGGGTCACCTTGCCCACGAGGATGTCGCCGGGGTGCACCTCGGCGCCGATGCGGATGATGCCGTCCTCGTCGAGGTCCGCGAGGAACTCCTCCGACTGGTTGGGGATCTCGCGGGTGATCTCCTCGGCGCCCAGCTTCGTGTCGCGGGCGTCGATCTCGTGGCGGCTGATGTTGATCGAGGTGAGCAGGTCCTGCTGCACCACGCGCTCCGAGACGACGATGCCATCCTCGTAGTTGAAGCCCTCCCAGGGCATGTAGGCCACGGTGAGGTTCGCTCCGAGGGCGAGCTCGCTTCCGGCCACGGAGTTGGAGTCGGCCAGGGGCTGGCCCTCGGCCACCTTGTCGCCCTCGTGGACGATGGGGTGGTGGTTGATGCAGGTGGACTGGTTGGAGCGCTGGAACTTCGGCAGGTGGTAGGTGATGGGCTCGCCATCGCCGGAGTCCACGACCACGTGGGACGAGTCCACCTCGGTGACGAGGCCGGCCTTGCGGGCGAGCACCAGCTCGCCCGAATCGTAGGCGGCGCGGTACTCCATGCCGGTGCCCACGAGGGGCGCCTCGGGCTTGATGAGCGAGACCGCCTGGCGCTGCATGTTGGCGCCCATGAGGGTCCGCTTGGCGTCGTCGTGCTCGAGGAAGGGGATGAGCGTCGCCGCCACGGAGAGCAGCTGCCTAGGCGAGACGTCCATGAGGTCCACCTCGGCGACCGGGCACTCGGCGGGCGCGCCGAAGGTGCCGTCGAAGTCGCGGGTGCGCGCGATCACGCGCCTGGCCTCGCAGGTCTCGCCGGTGAGGGGATCGATGTCGAGGAAGGTGCCCGTCTTGGGATCCACCGCCTGGTCGGCGGGGGCGATGACGTGGCTCTCCTCCTCATCGGCGGTCATCCATACGATGTCCTCGGTGACGTGGCCGTCCACCACCTTGCGGTAGGGGGTCTCGACGAAGCCGAGGTCGTTCACCCGCGCGTAGAGCGCGAGCGAGCCGATGAGGCCGATGTTGGGGCCTTCGGGCGTCTCGATGGGGCACATGCGCCCGTAGTGGGAGTTGTGCACGTCGCGCACGGCGGTGGGCACGTTGGAGCGGCGGTTGGAGCCGCTCTTGTGGCCGGCGATGCCGCCGGGGCCCAGGGCCGAGAGGCGCCTCTTATGCGTGAGGCCCGAGAGCGGGTTCGGCTGATCCATGAACTGCGAGAGCTGCGAGGATCCGAAGAACTCCTTGATGGCCGCCTGGATGGGGCGGTTGTGGATGAGCGCCTCGGGGGTCATGGTGTCGGCTTCGACCGTGGCCATGCGCTCGCGCACGATGCGCTCGAGGCGGGTCATGCCGGTGCGGAAGGCGTTCTGCACGAGCTCGCCCACGGTGCGGACGCGGCGGTTGCCGAAGTGGTCGATGTCGTCGAAGGACTTGGTGGGGTCGCCCTCCACGAGGGCGATGAGGTAGCGCAGGGCCGCCACGATGTCCTCGTCCGTGAGGGTGAGCTGGTCGGCGGGGAGGTCGAGCCCGAGCTTCTTGTTGATCTTGTAGCGGCCCACCTTGGCCAGGTCGAAGCGCGTGTGGTCGAAGTAGAGGCCGCGGATCATCGAGGCGGCGGAGTCGATGGTGGGCGGCTCGGAGGAGCGCTGGATGGAGAAGATCTCGAGGAGGGCCTCCTCGCGGGTCTTCGTCGGATCGCCGGCGAGCGTGTCGCGGAGCACGGAGGAATCGCCGAGGAGCTCGATGATCTCGTCGTCGGTCTCGGCGATGCCCAGGGCGCGCACGAGCAGCGTGGCGTCCATGAACTTCTTGCGCTCCATCGAGACCATGAGCTTGTGGCGTCGGTCGACCTTGAACTCGAGCCACGCGCCCCTGGCCGGGATGAATTGCCCGGTGATGGTCTCGACGGAGTTCTCGAGCTTCTTCTCGAAGAACACGCCGGGCGAGCGCACGAGCTGCGAGACGACGACGCGCTCGGTGCCGTTGATGATGAAGGTGCCGCGGTCGGTCATGAGGGGGAAGTCACCGAAGTAGATGACCTCCTCGGTGATCTCCCCCGTGCCGCCGACGGGCACGAGTCGGGAGTTCACCATGAGGGACGCCTGATAGGTGAGATCCCTCTGACGGCACTCCTCGTCGCTGTTCTCGGGATCGATGAAGAAGTGGTCGCCGAACTCGAGGCGCAAGGTTCCCGCGCTGTTGGTGATCGGAGAGCTCTGGGCGAGGACCTCGTCGACCCCATCCTCGAGGAATCGGCCGTAGGATTCCTTTTGGACCCGAATGAGATTGGGCAGCTCCATGGACAGCGGAATCTTGCTGAAGCTCACGCGCTCCGTCTTCTTCGCGGTGGGGACGGAGGTTGCAACATTGCTCACCAGGAATGGCCTCCCTTGCCATCGGCATAAAGCGGCTATTTTTGCAACCTAGTAGGATACGCAGGCTGGTGAGGGGATGTCAATAACTTCCAACAATCTGTGAGGAGGACGTGGTGGAATCGCCACGCTGTGCTCCCGACGGGCCGGGAACCATGCCGGAGACCCGACCCGAGGGCACGAGGGGAGGCCCGGCGATCCGCCGAACCTCCCCTGGAAACGCTTGCGCTTCTGAGACTACTGGAGGGTGACGGCGGCGCCGGCCTTCTCGAGCTTCTCCTTGGCGGCCTCGGCGTCCTCCTTCTTGGCGCCCTCGAGCACGGGCTTGGGAGCGGACTCGACGAGATCCTTGGCCTCCTTGAGGCCGAGCGTGGTGAGTTCGCGGACGGCCTTGATGACGGCGATCTTGTTCTCGCCGTAGCCCTCGAGCACGACGTCGAAGTTGGTCTTCTCCTCTTCGGGAGCGGCCTCGGCGGCGGGCATGGCGCCCATCATCACGGGAGCGGCGGCGGAGACGCCGAAGGTCTCCTCGAGGTCCTTGACGAGCTCCGAGAGCTCGAGAGCGGGCATCTCCTTGATGGCTTCGATGATCTCTTCCTTGGTGATGGCCATGATGGGTTCTCCTTCTTTTCATGTGGGGCCTGCGAGCGGCCCGTCCCTTGTCTGATTCGAAGCGGGCCGCTAGGCCGCCTTCTCCTCCTCGCTCTCGCCGATGCGCGCGAGCACGGTCGCGAGACCCTGGATCGGGCCGTTGCAGACGCGGGCGAGCCCGGTGAGCGGGGACGCCACGGCGCCGGCAAGGCGAGCGTAGAGCTCTTCGCGGCTGGGGAGGTCGGCGATGGCGAGCGCCTGCTCGGCGCTGATGGCCTGGCCGTCGGAGATGCCGCCGAGGAACTCGATCTTCTTGAGCTCGCTCGACAGATTCTTGATGGCCTTGGCCGCCTCGACGGGATCCTTCTCGTAGAACACGTAGGCGCAAGGGCCCGTGAGGATGTCGTCGATGGCGGGGAGCTCGCGCTCCTTGATGGCGATGTTCACGATGTTGTTCTTGTAGATCTTCATCGTGGCGCCAGCCTCGGTGAGGTTCCGGCGCAGCTGCTGGGACTCCTTGACCGTGAGCCCGCGATAGTCGATGACCAGGACGCCCTTGGAGCTGTCAAGGGAATCCTCGACGCTCTTGAGCATGGCGACGTTCGATTGCGATGGCATGGTTGCACCTCCTTCCCTGGCCTTCCGGGCACGTCCCGCAGGCGATGGGCGCTTCATACGAGAAGATCCCGCCGGCTGCTGCCTGACGGAACCTCGTAGCCGGTGCCCAGTCGAGCGCGGACACCATCTATGAAGCGCCTCGGCCGGCGGGCGTTGCCCATTGGACCCTGGGAAGGGTGCCGGCTGTCTTTGGCAGCGGACGTGCTATCGTGCGGAGCCCATTCTGGCCATGGGCTCCCCTTTCGTCAAGCTCAGCTCGTCCCGGCAGACGCGCCGAGCGAGGCGCACCGGCGCTCTCGTCCGACGCGAGCGCATGCCATGCCAGGTGTCGCGAGCGAGGCGCGAGCTGGCATTTTCGTCCGACGCGAGCGCATGCCATGCCAGGTGTCGCGAGCGAGGCGCGAGCTGGCATTTTCGTCCGACGCGAGCGCA
>CANRLS010000006.1 GCA_947631545.1 uncultured Atopobiaceae bacterium | reverse complement strand
CGTTATGTTCGTCATTGCCGTTGCGCAATCGCTCGCGGCTCCGATGCAGTAGATGCCTATCATGCATATAAATATATAAGTCATAGGTAATTGCCATCGGCTGGCCGAGTCGGATAGTTGAAATCGACCACAACCTTCGGAAAGGGGCATCGATGACGAGACCGACTCGCGAGGCGGCCAAGGGGACCAAGGTCACGTTGGACTTCGGGGGCACCGTCCTCACTGGGCATCTGAACGATTCCGAGACCGCCAGGGCCATGGCCGAGCGCCTGCGGGAGCTCGCGCGCTCGCTATGAGGTGGCCCGCCATCGCGGTCGCGGCGATGCTCGCGCTGGGCGGCTGCGCCGCGCCGGCGCCATCGGACGCATCGGGCGATGCGGACGCGACCGCAAGCGCGGATGCCCGGACCGATGCCGCGAGCGAAGCGGCTGGCGACGAGACATCGCAGCGGGAAGGCCCGGAACCCGCTACCGCAAGCAGCTCGACCGACGTCGAGCCAGACGAGGAGGACGCCATGAACATCGAGGTCAATGGCCATGCGCTGAGGGTGGCGCTCGCGTGCAACAGCTCCGCCGAGGCACTGCGCGACCTGCTCGAGCAAGGCCCCATCACCGTCTCCATGCGCGACTACGGCAGCTTCGAGAAGGTCGGCCCCCTCGGCCGGCGCCTCCCCGCCAACGACGAGCCCATCACCACCGAGCCCGGCGACGTCATCCTCTACCAGGGCGACCAGGTGACCATCTACTACGACGTCAACAGCTGGAACTTCACCAGGCTCGGCCACGTCGAGAACGCCACGCCGGAGGAGCTCCGCCAGATCCTCGGCACCGGCGACGTCACAGCCACCTTCTCGCTGGAGGCCTAGCACGTCACGGATGACAACGCCCTCATCGTCTTCGACATGGACCAGCTGCGGGCGATCGAGGGCGAGAAGCACGTCGACGAGCACATCGCAGAGATCCGGGCCGACATCGACGCCCGAGGGCGCCTCCTTGAGATGGTGGCCGTCGAGCTGGAGGACGGGACCCCGCTGGTGTTCCACTGCATGACGCCGCCGTCGGAGAAGACCTTGAGGGAGACCGGACTGGCGGATGGACGATAGGGAGGTTTCGATGGAGTACCGGCTGAGGGACGGTGGGACCGTCGGCGACGACGCGCTCGAGGAGATGGCCTCGGAGTGGGGAAGAGGCGAATGGGAGGGCCACCTGGAGAACGTGGTGGTGGGTCTGCCAGACCCAGAGGAGGACGCCCTGACGACCGTCTCGTTCCGGATGCCGAGGTCGAGGCTCGCCGCGGTCGAGGCCGCCGTGCTGAGGGCGGGCATCACGAAGTCCGAGTTCTATAGGAGGGCGGTCGACCGGGAGCTCGCCGCCCTGTCCTGAGATCGCATGACACCTGTCTTGACGGTAGTGGGACCCTTCTCGATCCCATCGTCATCCACAACCGCACAGGTGGTCGGGTGCTGGTGCTTGCCGTCACCGACGTCGATGACCACGGCGTCGGCGTCTTGCTGCGGCTACCCCCGGAGGCGGGGAACAGCAGCTCCAGCAGGTGGATCCCCCGCTTGCCGCCCATGTTGATGCCGTCCGTGCGGTACTTGCGGTAGCAGACGACCCTGTCGGTCTCGATCTGGGCGCAGTGCTCCTCGAAGTGCTGGACCCGCTCCTTTGGCTCCATGGGGGCGAACATGTGCGGGAAGCGCTCCACGTACCTCCCGCGGGCGAGCTTCGCGTTGCCCTTCGAGTAGGGGGAGAGCAGGTTCGGGCCGCAGAACCTCGTTGGCTCGCAGTTCTCCTCCAGCTCGACGGCCTCGATGTTCATCTTGCGCACTGGCTGCGCTCCGCGCCCTTCCATACGAACCTGCCCACCAAGAGCCCCACGGCCGTGAGGAGGCTCGAGAGGATCGTGGCCCCGAGGGCGATCTGGGGGATGAGGGTCTTGGTGAGGGCGTCGATGACGAGCCCTCCGACGAAGGCCGACGTCGCCTTGCCGATGTCGGAAAAGAAGAAGAGCTCGCCGTTCACCGCGCCCCAGTGCTCCTTGGGCGTGGCCTTGGCGAGGAGCGCCTTGATGAGGGGCGAGGTGGTGCCCACGGAGATGCCGTAGCCGAGCGCCGCGACGAGGAGCGTCGCGTAGCTCGGGAAGAGGGCGAAGACGATGAACCCTAAGATCTGGACCGACTGGAGCGGCAGAAGAAGGAAGCTCCTATCGCTGTCGAAGACCTTGCCGCCCGCGAGCCGAAGGACGAGCGTCGTCGCCCCTGCCACCACGAAGAAGCTGGCGCCCATGGGGATGGAGGCGTGGCGGGCGAAGACGAGGATGAACGCCACGCAGAAGCCCGTGGGGATGCGCTTGGCGAAGGAGATGATCATGAAGGGCGCCGCCTCGGGGATGAGGAAGGGCGCGATGAAGTCATGGATCCAGCCCGTGCCCTTCGCCTTCGGCCGCGAAGGAGCGTCGGGTGCGATGTCGGCCTCGGCCGCATGGCGCCTTCGGCTCCGGCGAAGCCAGAGGACGGCGACCAGCGCTGCCAGCATGAGGGCGGCGTAGAAGACGTAGAACCAGCGATAGCCCGCATCGTCCAGGAGCCAGACCGACACGAGCGCCCCGAGCATCGTGCCGAGCGAGGTGCCGGCGCCCTTGATGCCGAGCCGCTTGCCGATGTGCCGTTTCGAGGAGGATCCGGCGACGGCGACGGTCATGACGTTCGTGGCCACGGCGAAGCCGGAACCCTGGAGCACGCGCGAGGCCATGGCGACGGCGAATCCGTCCCAGACGGCGGGCAGCGCCACCCCAAAGAACATGACCGAAAGGCTCGCCAGGAGCACGCGCATATGGCGCACGTGGTCGGTTATCTGGCCGCCGATGAGGCGCATGACGGTGGCGGAGAGCGTGAAGACGGCGACGAAGGTCCCCCCGACCGTGGCCGAGTACCCGATCCGGTCGTAGTAATAGGGGATGCCGCTGTTCAGGCCCTTCATGTAGAGCGACGTGAAGAACGTGACGATGACGAGCACGACGAGCGTCGCCGTCGAGGATCCCACCTTGCTCTCGGATCCGTCCGCCATCGCCACCCCCTCGTCGCTTCCGGCTGACGAGTATCCCACAATCGCATTCAGATAGCTGAGGAGCCGTGCGGCGGGCCGCCTCCCGAACATCCCGCAAGAGCTTGTTTTTCCTGAAAGCACTTGGGTAGAAAGCTGAAAGCGTGGGCTTTCAGGTTCCGCCGTTCGCCGCTGAAAGGTCGCGCACGAGCGAGGCGCCAACCAAGGAGGACGGGGCGCCGGGAGACGAGAGGGGCGTGAAATACCGTGATCAACAACGGCGATACCGCCTTCATGATGCTCTGCACGGCGATGGTCTGCCTGATGACGCCGGGCCTCGCATTCTTCTATGGCGGGCTGGCCAGGCGCAGGAGCGTCCTCTTCATCATGATGGAGTCCATGATCGCCATGGGCATCGTCACGATCATGTGGATGTACGGCGGCTTCGGCCTCTCGTTCGGCCGGGACTTCGGGGGCATCATCGGCAATCCCGGCGACTACTTCGGGCTCGCGGGCGTGGGCTTCTCGCCCGATACGGTGCACGCCACCACGATCCCCTTCGCGCTCTTCTTCCTCTTCCAGCTCATGTTCTGCGTGATCACCATCCCGCTCTCGAGCGGCGCCTACGCCGAGCGGCTGAACCTCAAGGGCTATCTGTGGTTCCTCATCTTGGGGACGATCCTCATCTACTATCCGGTCTGCCACTGGGTCTGGGGCGGCGGCTGGCTCTACGACATGGGATTCGTCGACTTCGCCGGCGGCACGGTCATCCACACGACGGCCGGGTTCGCGGCGCTGGCCGGCATCTTCGTGCTCGGCAACCGCAAGCTCGAGAAGCCCGGCATGCAGCCGTCGAACCTCATGGCCGCCGCCATCGGCACGGGGCTCCTCTGGTTCGGATGGTTCGGCTTCAACTCCGGCGGCGCCCTCTCGGCGGGCGAGCTCGCCACCCACGCCTTCACCAACACTATCGTGGGCCTGGCGAGCGGCATGGTCACCTGGCTCATCGTCGCCAAGATCACCCATGGCAAGACCGATTTCGTGGACGTCATGACTGGCTCCGTGGCGGGCCTTGCCACCATCACGCCCTGTGCGGGCTACATCTCGCCCGTCTCGGCGATCATCGTGGGCATCGTCGCGGGCATCGTCTGCAACCTGGCCGTCGCCTTCCGCAAGCACATGCAATGGGATGACGCGCTCGACGTCTGGGGCGTCCACGGCATCGGCGGCTTCACCGGCACCATCCTCATCGGCATCCTCGCCGACGAGAGCATCAACGGCGTGGCGGCGAGCCCCCACCAGTTCGGCGTGCAGGTCCTCGGCGTGGTCGTCGCGGCCGTCTGGTCCTTCGTCGTCGCGTGGCTGATCCTCAAGGTCGTGGGCGCCATCACCGACATCCGCCCGAGCGAAGAGGTCATACGGCGGGGCCTCGACAAGGTGCTCCTCGACGAGACGGCCTACGACGTCGTGGATCCGAGCGCGATCGGGGCCCAGCCGGAGGCGGAGGCGTCCGAGGCGGCCCTCGTCTTCGATCCCGAGCCCGATGCGGAGTACCTCGAGCGCTCGGACGCGCGTCCCGGCCGCAAGGGCCATAGGCACCATCGCACGTGACCGTCAGGGCCTTCGATCGTTGCCGCCCGGGGCTTCGTGACGCGTTCGAAACGGGGCGGCAACCGACAGGTCCGATCGGTGCGTCTACGTTCTTGCGGGCATCGATCCATCGACGTTCATAGGGACGTCGGCTCTCGCACGAGGGCGTGAAGAGCGTGCGCTCGCGCGCACGGGAGAGGGAGGTGGGTATGCTCGGCTTGATCTTGCTCTACGTGGGCATGGTGCTCATGAGCAACGGTCTCTTCAGGCTGCTGGGCATCAAGGACAAGTCCAACGTGGTGATGAACCTCTTCACCGGCGGCCTCGGCCTCGTCTTGAACATCATCAGCATCGGCATCGGCATCGCCCAGAACGCCGACGCGTCGTGGTACTACGCGAGCGCGACAGGGCTCCTCTTCGCTTTCACCTACCTTTACATCGCCATCAACACCATTTGGGACCTCGATCAGAACCTTTACGGGTGGTACAGCCTCTTCGTGGCCATCAACACCATCCCCTGTGGCATCCTCTGCTTCGAGGGCTACGGCGGGAACTTCTGGTACGGGATCATATGGTGGTGCTGGGGCGTCCTCTGGTTGACCGGCTGGATCGAGTGCTCCCTCAAGAGGAGCCTCGGCAAGTTCGTGGGCTGGCTGAGCCTCCTCGAGGGCATCTTCACCGCCTGGATCCCCGGATTCTTGATGCTCACCAACAACTGGCCCGGCAACTTCGCGGTGTAGCGGATTTGCGGCTAGCGGATCATCGGCATGGGGCCGAAGAAAGGAGCGTTAGGGCATGCAACTGACTGAGCGCGAGCGCGAGAAGATGATGATCAGCCTCGCGGCCATGATCGCCCAGAGGCGCAAGGACAAGGGGCTGAAGCTCAACCACCCCGAGTCGGTGGCCATCATCACCGACCACATCCTCGAGGGCGCCCGCGAGGGCAAGACCGTGGCCACTCTCATGCAGGACAGCCGTGAGGTGCTCACGGCGGACGACGTCATGGAAGGCGTTCCCGAGATGATCACCATGATCCAGGTGGAGGCCACCTTCCCCGACGGCACCAAGCTCGTCACCGTCCACAACCCCATCCAGTAGAGGAGGCCATGGGCATGATTCCCGGCGAGATCAGATTCGCTCCCGACAAGCTCACCATCAACGAGGGCTACGACGCCGTCGAGATCGAGGTCAAGAACGTGGGCGACCGTCCGGTGCAGGTGGGCTCCCACTTCCACTTCTACGAGGCCAACGAGCAGGGCCTTGAGTTCGACCGCGAGAAGGCCTGGGGCAAGCGCCTCGACATCGAGGCCGGCACCGCCATCCGCTTCGAGCCCGGCGAGACCCGCACCGTCTCGCTCATCGACTACGGCGGGAAGCGCCGCATCTTCGGCTTCAACAACAAGGTCAACGGGTTCCTCGACGACGACACCTCGCTGGAGTAAGGGAGTACATACATGTCTTTTGAAGCGACCCGCCAAGAGTACGCGGAGCTCTTCGGTCCCACCAAGGGCGACTCGGTGCGATTGGGCGACTCCGACCTCTGGGCGCATATCGACGACGACCTCACAGTCTACGGCCAGGAGGCCATCTTCGCCGGCGGCAAGGTGCTGCGCGACGGCATGGGCCAGAACGCCACCGAGACCCGCGAGACCAACCCCCTCGTCGTGGACACGATCATCTCGAACGTGATCATCATCGACTGGACCGGCGTCTACAAGGCCGACATCGGCATCCGCGACGGCAAGATCCTCGCCATCGGCAAGGGCGGCAACCCCGACAACATGGACAAGGTGGACTTCGTGGTGGGCCTCTCCACCGAGGCCATCAACGGCGACGGGCTCATCTGCACGGCCGGCGGCATCGACACCCACGTGCACTACCTCACGCCTGGGCTCGCCAACGCCGCGCTCGACAACGGCATCACCACGCTCTTCGGCGGCGGAACCGGCCCGGCCAACGGCTCCACCTCCGCCACCACATCCCCTGGCAAGTTCAACATCGCCCGCACGCTCCAGGGCATGGATGACGACCCCGTCAACGTCGGCGTCCTCGGCAAGGGCGGCGGCACCGTGGTGGAGACCGTGGGCGAGCAGATCCGCGCCGGCGCCGCGGGCATCAAGACCCACGAGGACTGGGGCGCCACCTACGCGGGCATCGACAACGCCATCAAGGCGTGCGACCTCTACGACGTCGTCTACTGCGTCCACTCCGACTCGCTGAACGAGGGCGGCTACGTGGGCCACACCATCAACGCCTACGGCGGCCGCACCATCCACTCCTTCCACACCGAGGGCGCCGGTGGCGGCCACGCGCCCGACTACATGATCGTCTGCGGTCAGGACAACGTGCTTCCGGCGTCCACGACGCCCACGAACCCCTACACCGCGAACGAGATGGACGAGCTCTTCGACATGACGATGGTCTGCCACTCGCTGAACCCGAAGGTTCCCGAGGACGTGGCCTTCGCCGAGAGCCGCGTGCGCAAGGCCACCATCGCGGCCGAGGATGTGCTGCTCGACATGGGCGCCATCTCGATGATGAGCGCCGACGCCATGGCCATGGGCCGCGTGGGCGAGATCGCCATGCGCTGCTGGCAGGTGGCCGACAAGATGAAGAAGCAGCGCGGACCGCTCGAGGGCGATACCCAGTACAACGACAACAACCGCATCAAGCGCTACGTGGCCAAGTACACCATCAACCCGGCCATCGCCTCGGGCATCTCCGACTACATCGGCTCCGTCGAGGTGGGCAAGTACGCCGACCTCGTGCTCTGGAAGCCGCAGATGTTCGGCACCAAGCCCGAGATGGTGCTCAAGGCCGGCTACATCGCCTACGGCATCATGGGCGACGCCTCGGCCTCGCTCCCCATCCCCGAGCCCCGCATCATGCGCCGGCTCTACGGCGCCACGGGGCATGCCGTCCACGAGTGCAACTTCGCCTTCGTCTCCACCTGGGCCTACGAGCACGGGATCAAGGAGGAGCTGGGCCTGAACAAGATCGTGCTGCCGGTCCACAACACCCGCAACCTCACCAAGCGGAACATGCTCCTGAACGACTACCTGCCCACCGACATCCGCATCGATCCGCAGACCTTCGACGTCTTCGTCGATGACGAGCTCGTGACCTGCGACACCGTCGACGTGGTGCCCATGGCGCAGCGCTACTACCTCTTCTAGGCCCGAAGGGGTTCGGACCCGGCAAGCGTCACGACCGGGGAGGGGCTGGAACGCCCGGCCCCTCCCTCTCCCCGGGCGCGCCCCCATGCGCCCGCGATAGGGGATCATCCGACCAGAGGAGCGTCCATGATCTTGAGAAGGCCCTTCGCCACCAGGGAAGAGATCGACGACATCGATATCGACGGCTACCACGTGGAGAGCGCCTACGTGGCCTCGGACGATCTTTCGAAGAGGATCATCCGCGTGAAGACCGACCATGGCAACGAGTACGGCATCAGGCTCGACGACGACGCGCCGGCGCTCGAGCGCGGCATGCTCTTCGAGGTGGGCGACGGAAGGCTCCTCGCCATCGAGACCATCCCCGACCGGATGCTCGTCGTGAGGCCCCGCTCCATGGACGAGATGGGGCGCATCGCCCATTACCTGGGCAACCTCCATAAGCCCGTGGAGGTGGCCGACGGCGCCATCACGCTCCTCTACGACCCGGTGGTCGACAGGGACCTCGTCGCCGGCGGCGTCATCGTGGAAGTGCACGAGATGGAGCTCGACCATCCGCTTCGCCACATCGACCTCGCGAAGCTCTCCGGCGCGCACCACGACGGCCATCACCATGGGCACGCGGACGCGCATCGCCACGACGGGTCCTATACCCATGAGCACGCGCATACGCACACCTACGCGCATACCCATCCCCACGAGCACGGTCCGGAGGGGCACCATCACCCCGTGCGCCATCTCGAGGAGGATGCGGCGGAGGCCCGCGAGCACCATCGGGAGAACGAGGACCTCCGCGAGCTCCAGCGCGACGAATGGCGCGCCCTCCATGAGCGGGAGCACCACGAGCACCGGGAGCGCATCGTCCGCGAGGATGCCGAGCGCATCGGCGAGCGCCCCTACCATCATCCGGTGCGGCACCTCGAGGAGGATGTCGAGGAGCTTAGGGAGCGCCACGAGGATCACAGAGAGCTCAGGGAGATGGAGCGCGAGGAGCGCTGGGCGCTCGATGAGGCGGAGCATCCGCACCACCATCACGCCCACAAGCGCGAGGACGGCAGGTAGGCCCGTGGCACGAGCCGAGCTCTCCCGCCGCCTCGAGGTCTTCCAGATCGCCGATTCGACCTTCCCCATCGGGACCTTCAACCACTCCTATGGCATGGAGAACTACATCTGGCGGGGCCCGATAGCCGATGTCGAGGGCTTCGAGGCATGGCTCGCCGCCTACTTCCGCACCCAGTACCTCTTCGGCGAGGGCCTGCTCACGCGGCTCGCCATGGAGGCGATGGACGCGGGCGACGAGGAGGCGCTCTGGGATCTCGACGCCCAGATCACCGAGGCCACCGTGGCCAGGGAGACCCGGGAGGGAACCCGACGCGTGGCGCGCCAGATGCTCGCGCTCGTGCGCCGGGTCTACGGCGATGTGGGGGTGCTCGATCGCTACCGGGACCGCATCCGGGAGGGGATCTGCAAGGGGAATCCGGCCATCGTGTTCGCGGCCTTCGCGTGGAGCCGAGGGCTCTTCGCCGAGGAGACCTTCGTCACCTACGGCTACTCCATCGCCTCCACGATGACCCAGAACGCGGTCAGGGCGGTGCCCCTCGGCCAGGCGGCGGGCCAGGAGGCGCTCCATCGCACGCTCGGGCTCATCGAGGGGCTCTGGCCGAGGGCGTCGGTGCTCCCGTCCGCGCTCCTCGGCGCCAACGTGCCGGGGCTCGAGCTCGCCCAGATCGCCCATGAGACCCAGGGGCCGAGGCTCTTCATGTCCTAAGCACGAGACACCGCTGCGGCAGCGGCTGCAGGCAACGAACGATAGAGGGAGGCTTCAATGGACAGGGCGGTGCGCATCGGCGTCGGCGGTCCCGTGGGTTCGGGAAAGACCATGCTCATCGAGCGGCTCACCCGCGCCCTTGCCGACGAGCTCGACATGGGCGTCATCACCAACGACATCTACACCAAGGAGGACGCCGAGTTCATGCAGAGGAACTCGGTCCTCGACGACGACCGCATCATCGGCGTCGAGACGGGCGGCTGCCCCCACACGGCCATTCGGGAGGACGCCTCCATGAACATCGCCGCCGTGGAGGATCTGGAGGAGCGCTACCCGGGCCTCGACCTCATCTTCATCGAGAGCGGCGGCGACAACCTCGCGGCCACCTTCAGCCCCGACCTCGTGGACTTCTCCATCTACATCATCGATGTGGCGGCGGGGGAGAAGATCCCGCGCAAGGCCGGTCAGGGCATGATCAAGAGCGATCTCTTCATCATCAACAAGACCGACCTCGCCCCCTACGTGGGAGCGGATCTGGAGCGCATGCGCACGGACTCCGAGATGTTCAGGCCGGCCGGCTCCTTCTTCTTCACGAACCTCAAGAGGGACGAGGGCCTCCAGGACGTGATCGACTGGATCAAGCGAGACGTCCTCCTCGAGGACCTGGAAGAGGACGATGGCTGAGTCGCCGAAGGGCCAAGAGCCCAGGGACAGCCTCCCGTCGCCGGCCGGGCGCTGGGGACGGGTGGAGCGGGCCGTCGCGCCCGCAGAGGCGGGGCCGCTCTGGGACGACTCCCTCACCCGGGGCCACGCCGAGGGGATCCTCGAAGTCGCCTACGGAACCCGAGGCGAGAGGACCTACGCAAGGCGCGTCTATCGCGAAGGGTCGACGCGCTTCTCGCAATCGCTCTCGTCGGCCGGTCCCGACGTGGCCTACAACATGATCGTGCAGACGGGAGGCGGCCTCGTCGAGGGCGAGCGCTACCTGAATTCGTTCTCGCTTCCGCCCGGTGCCCACGCCGTCGTGGCCACGCAGGCGCCCACGTGCGTCTTCAAATGCGAGCACGGCCGGGTGACGGTGCAGGACACCTCCATCGGGCTCGGCGAGGGCGCCGTATTCGAGCTCTACCAGGATCCGATGATCCCCTACGAGCGCTGCCGGCTTCGCCAGACGATGCGGATCGACCTCTCGGCAGGCGCGAGCTGCCTCGTCTTCGACGGGGTCACGGGCGGCTGGTCCGAGGCCGGCGAGCCCTTCCGTTACGGCGACCTCCTGCTCTCCACCGAGATCCGCCGCGAGGGGAAGCTGCTCCTTCTGGACCGGCTCCTTCTGGAGCCGGGCGAGGTGGGGCTCGAAGGGCTCGGCTACTTCGAGGGCTACACGAACCTCGATTCGGCGATGCTCGCCGACGAGGGCTTGGGGCAGGGGTTCGTGGAGGGCAGCCGGAGGGCCGTGGAGAGCTTCTGCGAGGCCCGCGGGATCGACGACGACGTCCTTCGATGGGGCATCAGCGCCATCGACGGGGGAGGGTGCGTGCTCCGCATCCTCGGGAGGAGCGCTGCGGCGAACCGCGAGGTCGCGCTGGCGTTCTCGGAGCATTGGCGCGAGGCGCGGGGCTTCCATCCGCTCGCGCTGAGAAGAAACGACACGCGGCGCCGCTAGGGGCCGGGAAGGGCAGGGACCATGGCCATCCGGATCGTCGACGCGGCCTTCGTGGCCGACCGCATCGGGGAAGTGCCCATCATCGACGTGCGCCGACCGGACGAGTTCCTCGCAGGGCACATCCCGAGCGCCCTCAACGCCACGGTGACGCCCCATGCGCAAGATCCGGGCCATGCCCGCTTCATCGCCGCCGTCGAGGGGCTCGTGCCCGAGAGGGCCCAGCCGATCGTCGTCTATTGCCGAACGGGCGTCCGTTCGGCCGCGGCGGCCAAGATTCTCGAGGAGGCCGGCTACGGGTCCATCTTCGACTACCGCGGTTCCTGGGTCGATTGGACGAGCGACCCCTCGAGGCCCGTCTCCCTCTAGGTCGAGCGAGAGCGTCGTTCAGACTATCCTTAGGGGCTGCACGAGCCTCACCGCGACCCCCGATCGAGGATGCACATGGAAGATATCAGCCGGCTCCGCGAACGCGTGGATGCCATCGACGACCAGCTCATCGACCTCTTCTGCCAGCGCATGGCCACGACCGACGAAATCGGCGCCTACAAGAGCGAGCGGGGGCTGCCCGTGCTCGACAGGGCGCGGGAGCGCGCGAAGCTCGCCGACGTCGCCGGCAAGGTGCCCGAGGACCTGCGCGA
This sequence comes from uncultured Atopobiaceae bacterium, assembly GCA_947631545.1. Classification (GTDB taxonomy): domain Bacteria; phylum Actinomycetota; class Coriobacteriia; order Coriobacteriales; family Atopobiaceae; genus CANRLS01. The sequence goes on along the minus strand of CANRLS010000006.1, from coordinate 42,340 downwards.
TTACGCCATCGTGCTCTTCAACCTCATCATGGAGGTCTCGAGCGCGAACCAGAACGCCCTCTCCACCGACGAGAGCGCGCTCGTCCGCGAGGTGAAGGAGGCGATCGTCTCCACGCCGGACCTCTTCCCCCAGAGCCCCTTCATCGCGTGCCAGGGCGTCGAGGGGGCCTACTCCCAACTCGCGGCCGACAAGCTCTTCAAGCACCCGACCATCTCGTACTTCGACACCTTCGAGGGCGTCTTCAAGGCCGTCGAGCAGGGCTTCTGCTCCTATGGCATGCTCCCGCTCGAGAACAGCACGGCGGGAAGCGTGAACCAGGTCTACGACCTCATGGGCGCCTACGACTTCCACATCTGCCGCACCGTGCGGGTGAAGGTCGATCACAACCTCCTCGCCAAGCCCGGCGCCACGCTCGAGGGCATCCGCCACATCTACTCGCACCAGCAGGCCATCGAGCAGTGCGCGAACTTCCTCGCGGCGCTTCCCGAGGTGACCATCCACATCGTGGAGAACACGGCCGTCGCGGCCAAGATGGTGGCCGAGTCGAACGACCTCTCGGCCGCGGCCCTCGGAAGCCACAGCTGCGCCAGCCTCTACGACCTCCAAGTGCTGAAGCGCGGCGTGCAGGACATGGGCAACAACTACACGCGCTTCGCCTGCATCTCGAAGGACCTCGAGATCTATCCCGGGGCCGATCGCACCTCGCTCTGGGTGGTCACCTCCGACGAGCCCGGCGCCCTCTACAAGGTGCTCGCGCGCTTCTACAGCTTCGACATCAACCTCTCCAAGCTCGAGAGCCGGCCGCTGCCCGATCGCGAGTTCGACTACGCGTTCTACTTCGACATGGATTGCCCGGTGACGGCCCCCGAGTTCCATCGCCTGCTTGGCTCCCTGGGAGACGTCTGCGAGGAGTTCCGCTATCTCGGCTCCTACTCCGAGGTCGTCTGATGCGGCGGACAGGCGGGGCGCTCAGGGAGGAGATCTTCGAGGAGCCGCCGCTCGGGCTCACGCCGGCCGACGAGACGATCGCGCCCGCGGCCGACGCCATCGCGGGCAAGTTGGACGCCGCCTCGGCCGCCAGGGAGGCCGACGGTGCCGATGAGCCGGTGTTCGGCCTTCTGGGCCGGCGCCTCGGCCACTCCTGGTCGCCTCGCATCCACTCCCTTCTGGGAAGCTCCCCCTACGGGCTCTTCGAGCGCGAGCCGGATGAGGTGGAGGGGTTCTTGCGCGAAGGGCCCTGGCGCGGCATCAATGTGACCATCCCCTACAAGAGGGAGGCGCTCGCGCTCGCCGACGAGGCGAGCGATACCTGCCGCAGGGTCGGCGCCGCGAATACGCTCATCCGTCGAGACGACGGCTCCATCTATGCGGACAACACGGACGTTCGGGGCTTTCGCTGGCTCCTGGAGCGGTTCTGCGCGCGGGCCTTCGACGCCGAGCCCGAAGCCGTCCTCGCGGGACGGGAGGCGCTGGTGCTCGGATCGGGCGGCGCGTCCGTCGCGCTCCGGGCCGTCCTCGAGGCCGCCGGCATGAGCGTGGCCATCATCTCGAGGAGGGGGCCGGAGGGCTATGACACGCTCCTCGAGCGCCACGGGGATGCGGCGCTCGTGGTGAACGCGACGCCCGTGGGGATGTATCCGGCATGCCCGGCATCGCCCTTGGCCGAGACCGTGCTCGCGGGCCTCTCGGGGCTCCGGGGCGTCATCGACATCATCTACAACCCCGCGCGCACGGGGCTCATCCTCCGGGCCGAGCGCCTGGGCCTCCCCGTCGCCGGGGGCCTCGCCATGCTCGTGGGCCAGGCCTTCGCCTCGAGCGAGCTCTTCCAGGGCAAGGGTCTTTCAGAGGATCTCCTCGAACTCACCCTGGGCACGCTCGAGCGCGAGACCCGCGACATCTTCTTCATCGGCATGCCCGGCTGTGGGAAGACCGGCTGCGCGCGCAGGCTCGCGCACCTCGTCGGGCGCCCCTTCGTGGATCTCGACGACGCCTTCACCGTCGAGTGCGGCATCTCGCCGGCCGACTACATCGTCGAGCACGGCGAGGCGGCCTTCCGGAAGGTCGAGACCGAGAGGCTCGCCGAGACGGCGAAGGGAACGGGCCTCGTCGTGGCCTGCGGCGGCGGCGTCGTCGAGCGCCCCGAGAACCTCGACCTCCTGCGCGAGAACGGCTACGTCGTCTTCCTCGAACGGCCGCTGGAGGAGCTCGCGAGGGACGGGCGCCCCATCACGGCCGCCCACGGGGTCGAGGCCCTGGCGGCGCGCCGGATGGGTTGGTACAGGGAGTGGGCCGATCTGGAGATCGCCTGTACGGGCACGGCCGAGGGCGACGCGCTCCTCGTGAAGGAGCTCCTCGGTCTCTGAGCGCGCCTCCGACGGAGTGCCCGACGCATCGCACCGCCGTCTGCGCGAATGGGACGTGCGCATGGAATCTCCATGGACGCTCCATCGCTCGTCCATGAATCGCGACGCTCGAACGGTTGGAGCGACCTTTTGGCGGACGGTCCCGCCGCTCACATACCTGAATGCCGAAACGTCGCCCTTCCGTGGCAGTGTGTAGTCGGTACCAGAACGCACGTCCCCCCGACGTCATAAGGATCAGGCGAGAGCCTTCCCTTGTCGTGGGACTTGCCGTAGTAGATCGGCGGTCCTCATGGACTCGACCATGACGGCGCGCAGGCTCCTCGATGCGCTAGGCGGAAGCGACAACGTCAGCTCCGTCTCCATGTGCATGACCCGGCTTCGCCTGGAGCTTGCGCACCCTGAACTTGCGAACTACCAAGACATCGCCTCGATCCATCGAGTCCTTTCGGTGCGACCGCGAGGCGCCTCGGGCGTGGAGGTGGTCTTCGGCCCAGCGGTGGTCGAGGCCATCGGACGCGCCGTGGCGTCCCTCACGGGCAGGCCCCTCTCGTCGAGGAACGCCAAGGCGGTGAACGGCATCTCGCCGGTCGCATCGCGCAGGAAGACCCAGAACAGGAGGGGCGTGAGGATCCTCGGCAAGGACTACCTCTCGCCCGCCGAGCCGCGCCAGCTCGACCGCCAGGACCTGGACCATCTGAGGGAGCTCCTCTCCATGGTCGACGAGCCCAAGGGCGGGGAGCGCTCCGATGCCGAAGGGGCGGGCAGCCTGAAGGCGCTCGTCATCAACGGGCCGAACATGAACCTGCTCGGCCTCCGCGAGCCCGGCATCTACGGGCGCAGGTCCTACGAGGACCTCATCGACCTCTGCCGGGAGGCCGGGTTGGACCTAGGCTTCGACGAGGTGCGCTGCATCCAGTCGAACCACGAGGGCGACATCGTGGATGCCATCCAGGATGCGCGGGGCCTCTTCGACGGCATCGTCATGAACCCCGCCGCCTACACCCATACCTCGGTCGCCATTCTGGATGCGCTCAAGGCGGTGGCGATCCCCTGCGTCGAGGTGCATGTCTCCGACGTCCCCGAGCGAGAGGACTTCCGGCAGGTCTCCTACGTGCGAAACGCCTGCATCGCCTGCGTGATCGGAGAGGGGCTCGAGGGCTACGTCCACGCCCTCCAGATCCTGGCCGAGCACCTCAGGGCGAAGCGCTAGCACGGGGCGAGCGCCGTGGCTCGGAAGCTGCTCCTCGACCTGGACGTGGGCGCCGATGACGCGCTGGCCATCGCCTACGCCCTCGGCGGTCCCGATCTGGAGCTCCTGGCGGTGACCGCCGTCTTCGGGAACGTCTCCCAGCGGGAAGCGCAGGAGAACGCGATGAGCGTGCTCGATGCGCTCGGGGCCCGTCTCGTCCCAGTCCATCCCGGGGCCGTCGGAGCCCGCGGCGCCGAGCTCCCATGGGAGCCCGATCCCTCCGTGAGGAGGATCCATGGGCCACGGGGCCTCGGTCGTTGGCGACCTCCGGCGCCCTCGAGGCGGGCCGAGGCGCCGACCGCTCCCAGCGCCATCAACCGGCTCTGCCGCGAATGGGGGAGCGAGCTCGCCGTCGTGGCCACCGGTCCGCTCACGAACCTCGCCGCGGCGCTCGACGAGGACCCGGATGCGCTCTTCGCGGCCGGATCCGTCACGGTGATGGGCGGCGCCGTCAGCTGCGAGGGCAACGTGAGCGCCGTCGCCGAGGCCAACATCGCGGCCGATCCCGCATCGGCGAGGCGCGTGCTCGAAAGCGGCCTCCCGCTCACCCTCGTCGGCCTCGACGTGACGATGCGGGCGTTCCTGCCCCGAGGGGCGCTCGAGCGATGGCGCGACGCGGGCCCTGCCGGCGAGGCCCTCGCCGCCATCGTCGACTTCTACATGGACTCCTACGAGGGACGCTACCCGGGAAGGGACGGCTGCCCCCTCCACGACCCGCTCGCCGTGGCCGTCGCCCGAGATCCGCTGGTCGTCGACTGCGTGCCCATGGCGCTCAGCTGCGAGACGGAGGGGCCGCTCAACGGCCGCCTCTTCCAGCGGCTGGCCGATCTTCCCCGAGCGCGGAAGCCCCACGCCGTGGCCATGGACGTCGACGTCGATCGCTTCCTCCGCGACTTCGAGGAACGCCTCGAGCGAGCGCTCCGGGGGCGCTGAGCCGGTCTCGCCTCCGGCTGGGCCGGTTGCGGGCACCGAGGGACGGCTCTTCGCCAGACGCCTAGAGCCTCTCGAAGGCCCGCTTCGAGAGCATGAGGTCGCCGATGGCCAGGGCGAAGAGAGCCTCGGCGACGGGGACGGCCCTCGGCACCACGCAGGGGTCGTGGCGGCCCTTCACGCGGAGCTCGATCGCCCGCATCGTCTCGAGGTCGACCGAGCGCTGGCGCTTGGCGATGGAGGAGGTGGGCTTCAGGGCGATCCTCGCGAGGAGCGGCGCTCCGGTGGTGATGCCGCCCAGAATCCCGCCGGCATCGTTCTTGGCGATGGAGACCTCGCCATCATCATCGATGGCGTAGGGGTCGTTGTCCTCCGAGCCCTTGAGGGAGGCCGCGCCGAATCCCGCTCCGAAATCGACGCCCTTCACCGCGGGAATGGCGAAGAGCGCCCGGGCGAGGACGTTCTCCACGCCGTCGAACATGGGGTCTCCGAGGTCCCGAGGGACGCCAGTGGCGACGATCTCGATGACGCCGCCCAGGGAATCGCCCTCCGAGGCCGCCTCCTGGATGGCCTTCTCCATGACCCAGCCCCGGGCCTCGTCGATGGTGGGGAAGGAGCGCCCGTCTCGCAGGCTCTCGATCTGGGCCGACAGGCGCCGGCGGGACCTCTCGTCGAGGGTTCGGGCGCGAAACGGCTCATCGCCGATCGCCCCGATCGCGAGCGCGTGGGCGGCGATGGCGATGCCCTGGCGCTCGAGCCACTGCAGGCAGAGGGCGCCCGCGGCGCAGAGGGGAGCCGTCAGGCGGCCGGAGAACTGTCCCCCGCCGGCGCGATCCCAGGCATCGCCCCAGCGCCGCCAGGCCACGAGGTCGGCGTGGCCCGGACGGGGCACCTTGCCCATCGCCGCGTAGTCGCCGGAGCGCGTGTCGCCGTTGGGGATCGTGAGCGCGATGGGAGCGCCGGAGGTCTCGCCCTTGGGGTTCAGCCCGGCGATGATCGTCACCTCATCGGCCTCTTTGCGCCTGGTCGAGGTGGGGGAGCTCCCGGGGGCCCGCCTCGCCATGAAGGCGGCGAGGGCCTCCCTGTCGATGGCCATGCCCGCCGGGAGGCCCTCGAGCACGCAGCCCACGGCAGGGGCGTGGGACTGGCCGAAGACGGTGACCTTCAGGGCCTCTCCGAACGTGTTCATGGTCAGTTCTCCCTCACCGTGCCACCGAGCGCCCGATAGTCTTCGAAGAAGGTCGGGTAGCTCTTCTCCACGCAGTCGGCGCCTTCGATGATGACGCTCCCATGGGCCCTGAGGGCGCAGACGGCCGCCATCATGGCGATGCGATGGTCGCCCGCCGCGTCGATGGCGCAGCCATGGAGCTCCGGAACCCCCTCGATGACGAGGTCGTCGCCCTCCACGGCGGCCCTGGCCCCGAAGGCCTCGAGCGCGCGTCGGATGGATTCCAGGCGGTCGGACTCCTTCAGGCGGAGCCTGCCGGCGCCGCGGATGCGCGAGACGCCGTCGGCGACGGCGCAGACGGCCGCGAGCGGCGGCACGAGGTCGGGCGTGTCGGCCACGTCGAACGAGGCGGCGCGGGGACGCTCGGCAAAGGCCCTGCAGGCCCCGGTCTCCCGCACGACCCGCACCCCGAGCAGGGCGAGGGCGGCCAGCACGGCCCTGTCGCCCTGCGCGCTCCTGAGGTCGAGTCCGCGCACGGTCACGCTGGCTCCGAGGGCATCCGCCGCGAGCCAGAAGGCGGCCTGCGACCAATCGCCCTCGACCGAGACGGCGCCGGGGGAGCGGAGGGACGCCCCGCCGAAGACGCGGTAGGACGTCGCGGGGGCCGCGCGCGGGCCCTCCAAGGGCCCTTCATCGCCACCCGGCGCATCGGGCCTCGCGCTCTCGGCGTCCACGCCGAATGAGGCGAGCGCCGAGCAGGTGAGCCCCACATACGGGCGGCTCTCGAAGGGATCGAGGACGCGCACCTCGACGTCGTCGTCGAGAAGCGGCGCCGCCAGGAGCAGCCCCGAGACGAATTGCGACGACACATCCCCCGGGAGCTCGAACCGCCCGCCCTCCAGAGCGCCGAAGACCGTGAGCGGGAGCTCATCGCCCCCATCGCGCGAGAGGCGCATCCCATGGGACGCGAGCTCTCGGTCGAGGGGTGAGAGCGGGCGCCGGGGGAGGCGCCCATCGCCCGTGAACGTGGCCTCAGCCCCCAGGGCGCCCACGACGGGCAAAAGGAAGCGCAGGGTCGCCCCCGATTCCCCGCAATCGAGCGTGACCGGCGAGAGCGTGACGGGGCGGCCGGACGGGTCTCTGGGAAGGGGCTCGACCAGAAGCCCGCGCTCGGCAGGGGAGGAGGCGCCGTCGCCCTCTCGCCGCTCGGCGAGCACGATGCGGGCGCCGAGCGCCGCGAGGCAGCGGACGGTCGCGGCGATGTCGGCGCTCTCGCCTTCGATGGCGATGAACGTCGGAGCGTCGGCGAGGGCGGCCAGGATGAGGAGCCGCTGCGCGATGGACTTCGAGGCCGGAGCCCTGACGCTGCCTTCGAGGTGCGCTGGGATGATGGTCGCGTCCACCGGGGGCCCTCCGTCAGAGCGCCATGCCGAGGCGCACGAGTTCCGAGAACTCGCCGAAGGGCATGGGGACCACGTCCACCGAGCCCAGGTACCTGACGATGACGGCGTTCACGGTGTCGCCATGGCGCTTCTTGTCGGAGCGGGCCCTCTCGAGGATCGCCTCGACGGGGACGTCCGTGGCCGTGGGGAGCCCGTAGTCGACGATGCACGTCTGGATGGCCCTGGTCACGGGCGCCGGCGTGAGTCCGAGGGCCGTGGCGCCCCGGCAGAGGATGGCGAGCCCGGCCGCGACGCAGGAGCCATGGCCGAAGCCGTAGCCCGACGCCGCCTCGATGGCGTGCCCGATGGTGTGGCCGAGGTTGAGCGTCTGGCGGAGCCCGCTCTCCCTCTCGTCGGCGACGACCACATCGCGCTTCACGCGGATGTTGGCGGCGACGAGGGAGACCATGCGGTCGAAGTCGAGGCCCTCGCAGCCGTCCGGCCCGAGCGACGCCGTCACCGGATCGTTGGCGATGGCGTAGAAGAGGTCTGGCCCCGAGAGGACGCCGTGCTTGATGACCTCCCCGAAGGAGTCGATCAGGAGCGAGGGCGTGAGCGAGGCGAGCACGTCGACATCGACGACGACGAGGGACGGCTGGAAGAAGGCGCCCGCGAGGTTCTTGCCGCCCGCGAGGTCGACGGCCGTCTTGCCGCCCACCGAGGAGTCCACCATGGCGAGGAGGCTCGTGGGCACCTGGATGACGCGGGTGCCGCGCATGTACGTGGCCGCCGCGAAGGCGCCAAGGTCGCCGGTGACGCCGCCCCCGAGGGCGACGACGCCATCGTCTCGCGTGAGGCCGGCATCGGCCATGACCTCGAGGCAGGTTCCGAAGGTCCGGAGGTTCTTCTGGGCCTCGCCCGCCGGGAAGACGAAGATGCAGATCTCGAGCCCGGTGCTCCGGAGCGAATCGGCCACCCGATCGCCGTAGAGGTTCCAGACGTTCGCATCCGAGACGATGAGCACCTTCTCTCCCGGGAGGAAGGGCCTGGCGAGCGGGCCCACGCGGTCGATGAGGCCGCGTCCGCAGAGGACCTGGTAGGAACGGGACGCGGTGGGAACATCGATGACCTCCGCGCCGTCCGGGGGACGGACGTCCCCGAAGGTGCTCTCCCAGGTCCCGCTCATCGGCCCTCCGCCTCCCGCTTGGCCCGGACGCCTTCGGCGAGGAGCGCCTCCAGCGCGTCGGCATCGCCCGCCCTGAGGGCATCGGCATAGGCCGTGAGGCGCTCGACCAGGCCGTCGATCTCGGAGGCGAGGTAATCGGCATCGTCCAGGAAGAGCTCGGTCCACATGGCGGGGTTCAGCCGGGCCACGCGCGTGAGGTCCTTGTAGGAGCCCGCGGAGAAGCCCTTGTGCTCCTTGGCCTGCGGGCTCTTCACGTAGGCGTTCGACACGACGTGGGCGAGCTGGGACGTGTAGGCGATCAGGCGATCGTGCTCATCGGGATCGGCGATGGTGAAGCAGCCGAACCCGCAGGGCGCGAGGAGCTTCGTGATCCGCTCGAGCGCCTCCATGCGGCTGAAGTCCTCGAGCTCCGGATCGGGGCAGAGCACGAGCGGCGCGTGCCGGAAGAGGTTCGCCCTGGCATGGGAGAACCCCGAGTACTGGGTGCCGGCCATGGGGTGGGCGCCGACGAAGGCGAACCCGTGCTCTCGGGCGACGGGCCAGAGGTCCCTGCAGACGCCCCGCTTGGTGCCCGCGGCGTCGATGACCACGGCCCTGGGGTTCACGAGCTTCGCCCTCTCCTTCAGCCACGAGACGAGGTGGCCCGGGTAGGTGGTGAGGACGATGAGCTCGCACGTGCCCACCAGATCGTCCGTGAGCTCGCCCGTCGCCGATTCGATGAGCGCGAATTCGAGCGTGTCCCTGCTGCGGTTCCATACGTAGGTCTCGGTCCCCGCTGCGTGGAGCGCCTTGGCGAACGAGCCCCCGATGAGTCCGAGGCCGACGATGCCGACACGGCCCGGCACGAGGGCCGGAGCCCCCGTCGATCCGTCGCGGCTCACGACTCGTCCTCCATGACGACGGCGCTCCGGACGAGCTCGATCCTGCGCATGGCGTTCCTGAACTGGACGGGCGTGAGCGCCTGGGCGCCATCCGACCAGGCATGGGAGGGCTCGGGATGCACCTCGATCTCGAGGCCGTCGGCCCCGGCCGCGGTGGCGGCGAGGGCCGCCGCCACCACGTAGCGGGTGTAGCCGGTGGCATGGCTCGGGTCGCCCACGATGGGCAGATGGGAGAGGTGGTGGCAGACCGCGATGGCGTTGGTGTCGAAGGTGTTGCGGGTCCTGGTCTCGAAGGTGCGGATGCCCCGTTCGCAGAGGATGACGTTCTCGTTGCCCTCGCTCATCACGTACTCGGCGGCCATGAGGAACTCGTCGATGGTGGCGGAGAGGCCGCGCTTCAGGAGCACCGGCGTCTTGGTCTTGCCGACCTCCTTCAGGAGGTTGAAGTTCTGCATGTTGCGGGCGCCGATCTGCATGACGTCGATGCCGAGGTCCTCGAAGAGCTGCACGTCCCTCGGATCCATGACCTCCGAGACGATGGGCATGTGGAGCTCGTCCTTGGCCTCGCAGAGGATCTTGAGCCCGTCCTTGCCCATGCCCTGGTTGGCGTAGGGCGAGGTGCGCGGCTTGAAGGCGCCGCCCCTAAGCATCGTCGCGCCGGCGTCCTTGACCTGGCGCGCCACGTCGATGAGCTGCTCGCCCTCGACGGAGCAGGGCCCGGCGATCACCTGGAAGTGGCCCCCGCCGATCTTCACGCCGAAGCCGCAGTCGATGACGGTGTCCTCGGGATGGAACTTGCGGTTCGCCAGCTTGAAGGGCTCGGAGACGCGCGTCACGCGGTCGATGATGTCCATCGACTCCAGAAGGAAGGGATCCACGGCGGTGGTGTCCCCCACGAGGCCGACGATGGTCTCGTTGTCCCCCTTCGAGACGTAGGTCTGCAGACCCCTCGATTCGATCCAGGCGATGAGGTGTCTGAGCTGCTCTTGGGTGGCTTGGGGTTTGACGATGGCGATCATGTCCGTGCCTTCCTCGCTATGCGGTGCGCGAGCCGCCGCGATGGCGCCCGCTGGGCCTTCTTCCCGCTCGACGCGCCCACCCCCCCACCTCGAGGCCATGAACGGCGCTTTGGGGCGATACGGGGCGTGGTCTATAATCACGTCGCCGTAGATGAGCCCTCGTAGCTCAGTGGATCAGAGCGCTCGCCTCCGGAGCGAGAGGTCGCGGGTTCGAATCCCGCCGAGGGTACCACGGCTTTGGGCCAAACCAAAGCCCTCTAGCTGCGGCAAGCGGCATCGTCCGCGAGGAGAGCACCGCATGGCGCCCCGGAAGGAACCCATGGCAGACCCAAGGATGCCCAAGGCCACGGAAGCGACCCCGCTCACCGGGCTCACGAGCGCCCAGGTGGAGGAGCGGACGTCCCAAGGTCTCGCCAACGTCGATAGCTCGCCGAAGACCAAGAGCATCGGCCAGATCGTCGCCGACCACACCCTCACCCTCTTCAACGGGGTGAACGTGCTCCTCGCCGTGCTCGTGTTCATCACGGGCAGCTACCGCAACATGCTCTTCATGCTCATCGTGCTCGCCAACATGGCCATCGGCATCTTCCAGGAGATCCGCTCGAAGATGGCCGTGGATCAGCTGACGATCCTCGCCGCGAGGCCCGCCAGGGTCATCCGGGACGGCGAGGAGCGGGAGGTGCCCACGGAGAGCATCGTCCAGGGCGACATCGTCCTCCTCTCCCATGGCGACCAGGTGCCCGCGGACCTGGAGGTCCGCGAGGGCTCGGTCTACATGAACGAATCGCTCCTCACCGGGGAGAGCCGGCCCGTCGAGAAGACGGTGGGCGATGTGCTCCTCTCCGGCTCCTTCGTGGCCTCCGGGTCCACCAAGGCCCAGGCCGTGCGCGTGGGGGCCGCCTCGTACGCGGCGCGCATCAACGACGAGGCCAAGCAGGCCAAGCCCGTGAACTCCGAGATCATGACGACGCTCGAGATGATCATCCGGCTGGGGACCTACGTGCTCCTGCCCGTGGGCCTTCTGCTCTTCCTGCGCTCATGGCTCTCGGGCCTCGGCTTCGACGAGTCGATCCTCTCCATGGTGGCCGCGGTCATCGGCATGATCCCCCAGGGGCTCGTGCTGCTCACCTCCACGGTGCTCGCCATCGCCACCATCCGCCTCGCCACGGAGCAGGTGCTCGTGCAGCAGCTCTACTGCATCGAGACGCTGGCGAGGGTGGACGTGCTCTGCCTCGACAAGACGGGCACCATCACCGCGGGCGTCATGGAGGTCCGCGACATCAGGCCGCTCGGGGACGCCACCGAGGAGGCGGTCATCGGCGCGATGGCGAGCGTCGCCAAGGCCAACGAGGCCGACGCCAACGAGACGGCGGAGGCCGTGCTCGCCTACGCCGAGCGCGAGGGCGTGGCGATGGAGCCGGTCCGTCGGGCCGTGCCCTTCTCGAGCGAGCGGAAGTACTCGGGCTGCGTCACCGAGGCCGGCAGGGCCCTCGTCTTCGGAGCGGGCCAATTCGTGCTCGGCGAGCGCTTCGGCGAGGTGGAGGAGGCCATCCGGAGCTTCCCCGCGACCTCGCGCGTGCTCGTGGTGGCCACCTGCGACGGCTTCGACGACCGGGACCGCATCATCGGAGATCCGAAGGTCCTCGGCATCGTCGCCATCTCGGACCATATCCGGTCGTCGGCCCCCAAGACGCTCGAGTTCTTCCGCCAGCAGGGGGTCGTCTGCAAGATCATCTCGGGGGACGACCCCGCAACCGTGGCGGCGATCGCCAAGGAGGCGGGCGTCGAGGGCGCCGATGCCTACGTGGACGCCTCCACCATCGCAGACGACGAGGCCCTGGCGAGGGCCGCGCGCGCCTACACGGTCTTCGGCCGGGTGACGCCCCAGCAGAAGAAGGGGCTCCTCCTGGCGCTCAAGGCCGAGGGCCATACCGTCGCCATGACGGGCGACGGCGTGAACGACGTGCTGGCGCTCAGGGAGGCCGATTGCTCGGTCGCCATGGCCTCCGGCTCCGATGCCGCCCGCACCGTCGCCGAGATCGTGCTGGTCGACAACGATTTCGCCCACATGCCCGACGTCGTGGACGAGGGGCGCCGCTCCATCAACAACCTCCAGCGCTCGGCGGCGCTCTTCCTCGAGAAGACCGTCTTCTCCATGGCCATCGGGATCCTCTGCATCCTGGTGCCGCCCTACCCGATGCTCCCCATCCAGCTCTCCCTCATCTCGGGGGTGCTCATCGGGATCCCGTCGTTCGTGCTGGCGCTCGAGCCCAACCACGAGCGGGTGCGGGGCGATTTCCTCGCCCACGTGCTCAGCCGGTCCATGCCCGCCTCGGTGGCGGTGTCGTTCGGGCTCGCCTGCATCGTGCTGCTGCGCTACGCGCTCGGCTTCGACACCGACCAGGTCTCAACCATCGCCACCTGCGTCACCTCGGTGGTGGGCATCTGGCTCATCTGGCGCATCTCCCAGCCCCTTAACCCGCTGCGCATCGCGCTCCTCATCTTCACCATCAGCGTCATCGCGCTCGGCGTCACGGCGTTCGGCTGGTTCTTCGAGGTGGCGCCCCTGAACGGCGGCATGGCGATATTCCTCGCCGTCGTGAGCGTCATCGCGGTGATCATCTTCGAGGCGCTCTGGCGCCACGCACGGGTAAATGAGGACGAGGGCGGCTTCTACCACCGCATCGCCACGAAAGTTGAGGAGAGGGCCCATGAACGAGCGAGCCAGCGAAGCCTCTGAGAGCGCCTTCGGCAGCGAGCGCCGCGTCGACGATTCGGCGCTGTTCGACGAGGAGTTCGAACGCGAGGTGAGAGCCGCGAGGATCCCCAAGCGCATCTCGGCCAAGGGCGAGGAGCGCCTGATGATCGACGTGGCGAGGATCCCCGGGGCGCTGAGGCTACCGCGCTCCCTTGTTCGGCTCCTCGAGAACGTCGTCCGCCGCGCCCCCTCCGACGAGGCGGCCGTCGAGGCGGCGCGCCGTGTCGTGGACGCCGGGCTCGAGGGCAGGGCCGGTCGCGAGGTGGAGTTCTCGCCGGCGAGGGTGCTCTTCCAGGACTTCACCGGCGTCCCCATCTTCGTGGACTTCGCGGCCATGCGCGATGCGATGGTGGAGCGCGGGGGAGACCCCAGGGCCGTGAACCCGCGCATCCCCTGCGTGCTCGTGGTCGACCACTCGGTGCAGGCCGACGTCGCCGGCTGCGCCGGGGCCGCCGAGAGGAACCTCCAGATCGAGGCCGAGCGCAACGCCGAGCGGTTCAGCTTCCTCAAATGGGCGAGCGAGTCGTTCTCGAACGTGGCCATCGTGCCGCCCGGCCAGGGCATCTGCCATCAGCTGAACGTCGAGCGCTTCGCGAGCGTCGTCGCGACGGACGCCCTGTGGATAGGGGAGGCCGGCGAGCCCCCCATGGCCTGCTTCGACACCGTCGTGGGCTCCGACTCCCACACCACCACCGTGAACGGCCTCGGCGTGCTCGGCTGGGGCCTCGGCGGCATCGAGTGCGAGGCGGCGGCCCTCGGGCTCTCGCTCCCCATGAACGTGCCCGAGGTCGTGGCCCTGGAGCTCACGGGCTCGCTCGGCGACGGCGTGCAGGCCATGGATCTCGCGCTCACCGTCTGCGAGCTGCTCCGCGAGGAGAACGTGGTGGGAAAGATCGTCGAGATCACGGGCGACGGCGTGGCGTCGCTCTCGGTGACGCAGCGCGCCTGCGTGGCGAACATGACGCCCGAGTACGGCGCCACCGCCACGGTCTTCCCGATCGATGACGAGCTGCTCGCCTACCTCGAGCTCACCGGACGGCCAGAGGCCGAGGTGGCGCTCGTGGGCGAGTACGCGAGGGCGCAGGGCGTCTTCGGCGTGGAGGCGCGCCACATCCATCGCACCTACGCCAAGACCCTGTCGCTCGACCTCTCCTCGGTCGTGCCCTCCCTGGCCGGACCGTCGAGGCCCCACGATCGCGTGACGCCGGCCGGCCTGAGGGAGCGCTTCCGCGAAGCCGCCGAGGCCCATGGCCATGGTGACTTCGATGCCCGCTTCAGCGTCGAGACCGACGAGGGCGCCTTCGAGGTGGGCCACGGCGCCCTGGGCATCGCCGCCATCACGAGCTGCACGACGGCGACGGACGCCGCGATGGTCATCGCGGCGGGGCTCGTGGCCAAGCGCGCCCGCGAGCTCGGCCTCACGGCGGCGCCCTGGGTCAAGCGCATCCTCGCCCCGGGATCGCGCGCCACGACGGAGCTCCTCGACAGGGCGGGGCTCTCGGAGCCCCTCGCCGAACTCGGATTCGCCACGTGCGGGTGGGGCTGCCTCTCCTGCATCGGCAACTCCGGGCCGATCCTGCCCTCGATGAGCGCCATCGCGAAGGACCTCGAGATCTCGAGCATCCTGTCGGGCAACCGCAACTTCGAGGGCCGCATCTCCCCCGACGTCGCCCAGAACTACCTCAGCGCGCCCGCCATGGTCGTGGCCTACGCGCTCAAGGGGACCGTCGACGCCGACCTCTCGAAGGAGCCCGTCGGCGTGGCCGAGGACGGCACGGAGGTCATGCTCTGCGACCTCATGCCATCCACCCGGGACGTGGACGAGGTGCTCGGCGCCGTCCTCACGGCCGACCTCTACGAGGGCACGCGGGACATCTTCAGGGGCGACGCCACCTGGGAGCTGATCGAGACGCCCGAGGGCGACACCTACCCGTGGGATCCGGACTCCACCTACATCCGCCGACCGCCCTATTTCGAGGACGCGAGGCGGCAGAGCGAAGTCTCCATCTCGGGCGGGCGATGCCTCGCGCTGCTCGGCGACTTCGTGACGACCGATCACATCTCCCCGGCGGGGAGCATCGCGCCAGATTCGCCCGCCGCGCGATACCTCGAGGCGCACGGCGTCCAGGTCGCCGACTTCAACACCTATGGCGCCCGAAGGGGGAACCACGAGGTGATGGAGCGCGGAACCTTCGCGAACGTGCGCCTTGTGAACGCCATGGCCGACGGCAGGCAGGGCGGCTACACGACCGATCCGATCACCGGCGAGATCGCCACCATTTGGGATGCGGCCGAGAGCGCGCGCAAGGCCGGGATCGACCTCCTGGTGATCGCCGGCAAGATGTACGGCTCGGGCTCGAGCCGCGACTGGGCCGCCAAGGGACCGCTCCTCCAGGGCGTGCGCTGCGTCGTGGCCGAGAGCTTCGAGCGCATCCATCGGTCGAACCTCGTGGGCATGGGCATCCTGCCCCTGGAGGCCGATGCCGCAAGGCTCGCAGCGCTCCATCTGAAGGGCGACGAGACCTTCGACGTCGAGGGCGTGCGGGTGGATGGCGGAAGGCCCGCCCCCATGACGACGCTCGCGGTCACGCGCTCGGATGGATCCAGGGACGAGATTCCCTGCCGCGTGCGCATCGACACGCCGACGGAGGCGCTCTACATGGCGAAGGGCGGGATCTTGCCCTACGTGCTCGATACGATGATCGAAACCCTCTGAGGGGGTCATGGACGACCGGCTGAAGAGCGCGCCAGAGGACAGATGGTGCCCTACCTGCGGTACCCTGGTGCCCCCAGGGGCGAGCGCCTGTCCCCATTGCGGCATGCCCATGGAGAGGCTGGGGATCGAGCCGCGCATCCCGAAGATCGAGGACGACGACATCGCCGACCAGCCCACGAGGTTCCTGCCCAAGCTCATGAGCGCGATCCCCTCGGAGGAGGATCGCTCCGAGGAGGAGCGAGTGCGGCCGAGGGCCACGCTCGCCCTCGTGGTGGCGGCCCTGGGCGCCGTCGCCCTCATCGGCGGCTTCCTCCTCTACCTCTGGCATCCGTGGGACCCCGACTTCTTCGACACCCGCGCCCAGACGCCGGCCGACACCTCGATGGAGGGGTTCCCGGGCACCGTCGATCGCCTGCAGGGCCAGGACAGCGATGGCGCGACGGTTTCCGAGAGCCTCACGAGCGACGAGGCCACCCATCGCGCCCTCACCGAGGCGCTCGAGGGCTACGACGCCATCGCCGACGAGCTGGACCTGGAATTCCAGACGCTCGAGAGCGACTTCGATGCGCCCTACGAGACGCGCGAGGCCGATGCGCAGGCGGCCCGGTCCACCTCGATCGAGCTCTCGAACCTCATCAGCGGGGTGCAGCAGGAGGACATGAGCTCGGGCACGTACCTCTCCGCCCAGTCCGAGCTCGTGCGGATGGGCAATTACCTGAGGAATCGCGCCGACGCGCTCACGAGAGCCTGGGATTCGTCGCTCTCCTCGGACGACCCGAGCGCCGACAAGCTGCGCGCGCTCGACGAGGCGGAGCGCGAGGGCGCCGAGTACGCGCGTCTCTTCCAGGAGGCTCGCGGCTCCTTCGCGCTCCCGGAACCGGTGAGCTGACCGACGCGCCGACGTGCGCATCCTGTGCACGAGCAACAAGGCTGGTATGATGCCGCTCGTATGCGGCCATTGCCATGATGCGGATGTTGGGAAGGCAGGATCCGCTGTGGGGTTGCGTGGCGTTGGCCCGGGGCGACGAAAAGGGGAGATCGTGGATTCACAAGCGTTGAATGCAGGGCGAAGCGCCTATAGGGAAGGCGATTTCGCAACCGCCCAAGCGCTGCTCTCCGCGGCAAAGGGACCCGGAGAGGTGAATGGCGAGATCGACCATCTGAGGGGCAACGCCCTCATGAGGATCGGTCGCTACGACGAGGCCGCCAGGGCCTATGCCGACGCGCTCCAGGACCCCACCTACGGCAAGGCCGGCGCCCTCGCGACGAACCTCGGCCGCGCCTACCTGGCGGCGGGCAAGCCCGAAGCGGCGGTGACCTCCCTCAACCAGGCGCTGAACGACCGCACCTACGCGACCCCCTACAAGGCGCAGATGGCGCTCGGGGAGGCCTACGAGGCGCTCGGGCAGACGCGCGAGGCCGGCGCCGCCTGGCGAAACGCCGCCATCGACGAGTCGAATCCCGATCCCTCCGCGGCGCTCGCTCGGCTGGGGCGCTCCTTCATGCAGCTCGGGCGGCCGATGGATGCCATCGAGGCCTACCGCACGGCGCTCGACTTCTCCACGCCGGCCGCTTCCCAGAACGCCGTCTACGCCGATCTGGGCGAGGCCTACGTGGCCGCGAACCGCATGCCGGAGGCGCAGGACGCCTTCAGCCGCGCCCTCGCGGACGGCACCTACCGCCTCACGGCGACCCAGCAGGCGGCGAGCACGGCGAGCGCCAATGCCCTGGCGGCCATCAGCGCCCGCCCGCAGAGCGACACCGACGCGATGCTCCAGGCGGCCGGCTACGGCACGCCGTCGCCCTACGCCGCCCAGGGAGGTTCCGGCGCCATCGACCCGCTCGATCCGCTCGGCTCCTCGGGGGAGTTCATCCCGAGCCCCGAGGACACGGGATTCTTCGAGGTCTCCGAGCGCGACATCATGGAGAACGCCCGCCAGCGGGCGAGCGTTGAGCGCAAGAACAAGCACACGGGCCTCAAGGTCTTCATCGCGCTGCTCGTCGTGGTCATCCTCGTGGCCGCGGCCGGCGCCGGCCTCTACTTCACCGGCTACGGCTGGCCCACCCAGGAGGCCGTCGTCGAGGGGGTCTTCCAGAGCCAGACGTCGGGCGAGGACCTCTCCCCGTATCTGGCGAGCGGGCTCTCAGAGGAGGAGGCGGCCCAGATCGCCTCGCTCATCCCGGCCGGGGCGACGATCTCCATCGATGGCGTCGACCGCTCGATGAACGAGTCGACCGTCTCCCTGACGGCCACGCTCGCCGAAGGCGGCACCCAGAGCTACCTCATCGAACTCGTGCGCGAGGGCATCGGTTGGAAGATCTCGTCCGTGGAGCTCTCCTTCGATTCACTCGCCGACGCCGGGACCGTCGACGCCACCATCACGTCGGACACGTCTCCCGCCACCGATTCCGCCGAGGCGGCCCAGGACGAGGGCGACATCGTCTCTGCGGATGAGGCGACCGATGAGGTGCTCGGCACCGATCAATCGATCCTGGAGGCGGGCGAGACGACCGACCAGGGAAGCGACGCCGCAGCCCAGCCCCAGGAGGAGGAAGCGGCCCAGTGAGGGCGCGGTAGGTCAGGCGATATGAGCATCATCGACACATTCCTCGGCGACGGCGGCGACCTCGCCATCGATCTGGGAACCGCGAACACGCTCGTGGCCGTTCGAGACGAGGGCATCGTCCTCAACGAGCCCTCGGTGGTCGCCATCGACCAGAACGAGGAGCGGGTGCTCGCCGTGGGCATCGATGCGAAGCGCATGGTGGGACGCACCCCCGGATCGATCACGGCCTTCAGGCCCCTCCGGGACGGCGTGATCGCCGATTTCGACGTCACGGAGGTCATGCTCCGCTACTTCATCGAGAAGGCCCAGGCGACCCGTCGCTACCCCTGGTCGCCGAGGCCCCGCGTGGTCGTCTGCGTTCCCTCGGGCGTGACGAGCGTCGAGAAGCGCGCCGTCTTCGAAGCCACCATCCAGGCCGGCGCGAGGAGGGCCTACCTCATCGAGGAGCCGATGGCCGCCGCCATCGGCGCCGACCTTCCCATCGAGGAGCCCACGGGCTCCATGGTGGTGGACATCGGCGGCGGCACGAGCGAGGTGGCCGTCATCGCCATGGGCGGCATCGTCGTCTCCCAATCGATCCGCACCGCCGGCGACGAGTTCGACGAGACGATCCTCGAGCACGTGAAGACCGCCCATAACCTTCTCATCGGCGAGCGCACGGCCGAGGACATCAAGATCAAGGTCGGCTCGGCCGCGCCCCAACGGGAGGAGCTCGACGTCGAGGTGAACGGCCTCGACGCCTCGAGCGGCCTGCCGAAGACGGCCCACATCACCTCGGAGGAGATACGCCGGGCGCTGAACCACCCCCTGGACGAGGTCACCAAGGCCGTGAAGGCGGCCCTCGACCGCACGCCGCCCGACCTGGCGAGCGACCTCATGTACTACGGCATCATGCTCACCGGAGGCGGCGGGCTCCTCCGAGGGCTCGACCAGCGCCTTCGCGAGGAGACCGGGGTTCCCGTGAACGTGAGCCCCACGGCCCTCGAGAACGTGGTGAACGGGTGCCTGAGGGTGCTCGAGGCCAACGCCCTCTCCGGCGGCTTCGTGCAGAGCACCGCCCAATAGCGGACGGATCCGCATGGCTGCCCGCAACTCCCTCGGGGGGCTCAATCGAAACTCCGACGACCGCTTCAGGGTGTTCGCCATCCTGGTCGTCATCTCCGTCGTGCTCTTCACCATCTCGTGCCGCGAGGCCGGATCGGGCATCATCTCGTCGGTGCAGGGGGCCGCATCGGTCATCGTCTCGCCGGTGAGGGGCGCAGGCGCCCTCGTCACCGTCCCCTTCCAGGCCGTGGGCAACCTCTTCTCCAACCTCACGGCGGGCGAGGCGACGCTCTCGGAGCTGAAGGCCGAGAACGAGCGGCTCATCGCCGAGAACGCCGCGCTCAAGGAGGCGGATGCCGCATCCGAGCGGCTCGAGGCGCTCCTGGGCATCCAGAGCAGCTACGACCTCGTCTCCACCGGCGCCAGGGTCATCTCGGGACCAACCGATTCCGCCACCTCGTCGATCGTGATCGACAAGGGGTCCCTCGCCGGCATCGAGGTGGGCATGCCCGTGACCGATTCCATGGGCCTCGTGGGCCAGGTGCGCTCGGTCACGCCGACCACGGCGACGGTGCTCCTCGTCACCGACGAGCGCTCGGGCGTGTCGGCCATGGTCCAGGAGAGCCGGGCCCACGGCGAAGTCGTGGGGTCGGCCGCGGGAACCCTCTCGCTCGCGATGGTGACGCCCGAGCTCACGGTGAACGAGGGCGACCTCGTGATCACGAGCGGGCTCGGCGGCGTCTACCCCAAGGGCCTGCCGATCGGCGTGGTGACGAGCATCTCGAGGGCGGAGGGCGACCTCTACCAGACCATCCGGCTCCGCCCCGTGGCGCTCACCGGCGCATTCGAGGAAGTGCTGGTGGTGACCGAGGTCTCCCAGGAGCAGAGGGCCACGGCGGAGGAGGCCGAGGAGGCCCAGGGACAGGAGATCGGCGACCTCGCCCAGGCGACGGATGCGGACGGGCCCGGGGATGATGAGGGAGAGAGCGCCCCGGAAGGGCCTTCCGAGTCATGATCGTCAACGATCAGAACCAGTGGCAGCGCCAGTGCGCCGCCCTCGCCGTCATCTGCGCCCTGGCGCAGCTCCTGGTGGCGCCCTACCTCGCCATCTTCGGCGGCCACCCGAACTTCTGCCTCATCTTCGCCATCGTCGTCTCGCTCACGGGCAAGGGGTCGGCCGCCCTCGTCATGGCGTTCTTCGCGGGGATCTTCTTCGACCTCACGGCGACGACCCCCGTGGGGCTCATGGCCTTCGAGCTCACGGTCGTGGCCTTCGTCCTGGGATTCGAGGAGCGCGACCGCATCCTCGAGGAGCCCGTCATCGCCTATCGCGACGGATGCATCGCCGCCATCGCCGCAGAGGCCGTCTTCCAGCTCGCCCTGGCGATGGTGGGGCAGGGCGGCCCATTCGCGGACGTGGTGTTTTTGCGATGGCTTCCGGCCGCGTTCCTCGATTGTTTGGCGCTGGTACCCTTTGTCTTCGCGCTTTCGAGGCCAAAGGCCGACGGCCTCAGCCTGGGCGTCACCGGAAGGACATCGAACAAGGGACGGCGCCTGAAGCTCTAGCCGGCGCCGCTCGGGGATCAGCGGACCATGGACCTCTCGACGGTCATATTCCTGTGCGTGGTCATCGTGGGCATCGCCTTCGGGGTGGCCTGGTACGCGACTCGCATGAGGCGAGGCCCCCTCAAGGTCGATATCGGAGGCCAGACCCCGAGGGCCCAAGGGGGCGAGGACGCCTCCCGCGAGACCGGCTTCAAGAACCGGCTCATGGGGCTCTCGGTCTTCTCCGGAACGATCCTCGGCGTGCTCCTCGCCAGGCTCTGGTCGATGCAGCTCGTATCGACCGACGAGTACAGCGAGCAGGCCGAGCTCAACCGCACGAGGACGGTGACGAGCCAGGCGCCCCGAGGCCGCATCCTCGACAGGAACGGGGAGGAGCTGGTCACCAACCGCGCCTCGCTCACCGTGGTGGCCACGGCGGAGGTGGCCGATGACGAGAGGGAGGTTCGGCTCCTCGCGAACCTCCTGGGCATGCCCGAGGTAGCGGTGCGGAGGAACATCCAGGACGCCACGGAGGGGCCCCAGAGCCCCCGCACGGTGGCGGTCGACGTGTCGAGGACCGCGGTCGCCTACCTCAAGGAGCACCCCGACCTGTTCCCGAACATCACGGTAGAGGAGCGGAGCCAGCGCAGCTACCCCAAGGGGAGCCTCGCCGCCCATGTGCTCGGCTACACGGGGCCGGTCACGGCGGAGCAGCTCGAGGCCCAGGCGGACAGCGACGAGACCAAGATCGCCTACGAGAGCGGCGACGTCGTGGGCCAGGCCGGCGTCGAGCTTCAGTACGAGGAGATCCTCCAGGGGATCCATGGCGAGCGCAACGTCTACGTCGACGCCGACGGCAACCTCACCGGGCTGGCCGGGGAGGTGCCGCCGTCGGCGGGCTCGGACATCGTCCTCACCATCGACGCAAAGATCCAGAAAGCCGCGGAGGAGGGCCTCAGAAACGCCATCGACCATGGCATCGGCCAGGGGGCGACGGTGGAGCGCGGCTGCCTTTTGGTCATGGATCCGAGGAACGGCGAGCTCCTCGCCCTCGCGAGCTACCCCACCTACGAGCCCTCCCTCTTCGTCGGGGGCATCGGCATGGCCGACTGGGAGGCGCTGAACGACGAGAAGTCGGGCTATCCGCTGCTCGACCGATGCGTCTCGGGCACCTACCCGTCGGCCTCCACGATCAAGCCCCTCTCCACCTACGCGGCGCTCGACAACGGCATCGCCTCCCCCGACAGCTGGTTCTACTGCCCGGGCTTCTGGACGGGCTTCGGCGAGGGCTCGGGCCAGTATTGCTGGGATCACGCCGGCCACGGCTCGATCGACCTTAGGGGCGGGATCGTCTATTCCTGCGACTCCGTGTTCTACGAGATCGGCAAGGCGATCTTCCTCTCGGACAACAAGGAGGCCCTCCAGCAGAAGTACCGCCAGTGGGGGCTCGGCTCGAAGACCGGCGTCGACCTGCCGAGCGAGGAGGCCGGCAGGGTTCCCGACGCGGAATGGAAGTGGAACTACTTCTCGAACCTCACCGACGACGAGCGGGTGTGGTACGGGGGCGACAACACGAACCTCGTCATAGGCCAGGGCGACCTCCTGGTGACGCCCATCCAGATGGCCCGGGTCTACGGCGGCATCGCGAACGGCGGCACGCTCTGGAGGCCCCATGTTCTGAAGGAGGTGCTCGGCGCCGACGGGGAGGGCTCGGTCTTCGCCTACGAGCCGGTCTCGGAGGAGGCGGGAGAGTCGAAGGAGAGCATCGACTTCACCAGGGATGCGCTCAAAGGGGTCATCTACGAGGAGGACGCGAGCATGGCCGCCCACTTCACGAACCTTCCTGTGCAGGTGGCCGGGAAGACCGGCACGGCCGAGAGACAGGGCGCCGCCAACCCGACGGGGTGGTTCGTGGCCTACGCTCCCGTCGACGACCCCCAGTACGTGGTCCTCTGCCTCGTCGAGGAGGGCGGCTTCGGTTCGCAGTGCGCCCTCTACGGCGTGCGCGATGTGCTGGGCGCCATCTACGACAGCCCCGACGACACCTCCGCGGCCGTCACGAGCGGGATCCGCTAGGGGAGGGCGGCAGCATGAGGTCCAAGTACACGCCCCGCCCCCGCACCCTCGGCGACCTCGCGCGCCCCATCGGCCCCAGCGCGCCGCCGCTCTCGCCCAAGGCGCGCGCGATCGCAAGGCCGAGGATCGTCCAGGAGCTCTACCTGCCCACGCTCCTGCCCGCGATCGCGCTCATCGCCTTCGGGCTCGTCGTGGTGTGGTCGGCTTCGCTCACGATCCCCGAGGCGTCGCTCCCGCGCCAGCTCATCGGCGTCGCGCTCGGCTTCGCCATCGGCGGCTTCATCTGGCGCTACGACTACCGCGACTTCCAGAACTTCACGACGGCGTTCCTCATCGTCGACATCGCGCTCTTCCTCCTGCCCATGATCCCCGGGCTCGGCTACACCGCGAACGGCATGACGGGCTGGATCCAGATACCGCTCATAGGGCTCAGGATCCAGCCGTCCGAGATCATGAAGCTCGTGACGATCTACCTCATCGCGGCGCTCGGGGCCTCCTACCACGGCAAGATCAAGGAGCTGAACGACTACCTCAAGCTCTGCGTCTACCTGGCGATCCCGTTCCTGCTCCTGGTCACCCAGGACCTCGGGTCGTCCCTCATCGTGCTCGTCTCCGGCGCCGCGATCATCATCTGCTCGGGCGCCAAGCCGAGCTGGGTATGGACGACGATCGGCCTCATGGTCGCCTTCATCGCGCTCGTGGTGTGGAGCTCGCTCACCGAGGGCATGCCGCATCTGCTCCACGACTACCAGCTGAACCGCCTCATCGTCTTCGTCGATCCCTCGGTGGATCCCACGGGCGACGGCTACAACCTCCAGCAGTCGATGATCGCCGTGGGGAGCGGCGGCTTCCTCGGCAAGGGGGTGGGCAACGCCACCCAGGCCCTCCAGGGGTTCCTGCCCGAGGCCCAGACCGACTTCGCGTTCGCGCTCCTCGCCGAGGAGTTCGGCTTCCTCGGCACCTGCGTGCTCCTCTTCCTCTACGGATGGCTCATCTTCGGCACCATCCGGCTCGCCCAGGGCGTCGACTACGCCTTCGCGAAGCTCGTCCTCGTGGGCGTGGTGGCCATGTGGTCGTTCCAGGTGCTCGAGAACATCGGCATGTGCCTCGGCATCATGCCCATCACGGGCATCCCGCTCCCCTTCATCAGCTACGGGGCCTCGTCGATGGTGGTGCAGATCGCGTCGGTGGGGATGGTCCAGTCGGTGTGGTACCACCGCACCAAGTCGGGGTGAGCCGCTATCCTAGTGGTTCGGCGGCTCCGACCCTTCCCGCGGGGGAGCCGGGCGAAGACGACAAGGGCATGGGGGACTCATGGCGCTGACTGATGCCTTCAACGTGGCGAACCTCTTCAAGGCCTTCGGCGATGCCAAGGACGCGAACAGCGAGCGCAGCCAGCCCATCAGGGTGAGCGTGGGAGTCGATCCCCAGACGCCGCCGGAGGTGGTCGAAGCGATCAAGGGGGCCCTCGTCCCCGAAACGCCGGCGGGGATCGTGGTGGTGAACCGGCTCGAGCCCGGATCCGTCCCCTCGGCCGATCCCGGCTGCGACATCTCGCTCGTGCTCTGCGGCGGATCGATGACGCTCTGCCACGATGCGGGCACCGCGTGGCTCAAGGTGGGCGTCCCGACGCTCATGATCGGCCGGTCCGCCGCCGAGGCGCCGGCCTGCACCTTCGGCGGCCTCGTCGCGCAGCGGGTCTGCTCCTGCGATGCGGACGACCTGCTCGACCGCGTGGGCCACTGGATCATCGACAGCACGGAGCACGATGTGGCCTTCGCCGCGAACTTCCCGTTCTGCCGGCGCGCCGTCGCGGACGGGCTGATCCGCGCCGTGGCGCTCTCCAACGCGGCCGTCTGCGCGTTCGGATTCCTTCCGGGGATCGTCGACTTCACCATGGTCACGGCCAACGAGCTCAAGCTCGCGCTCGACATCGCGTCGGTCTACGACCAGAAGATGACCATCGAGCGGCTCCCCGAGGTTGCGGGCGTGCTGCTCTTCGGCCTCGGCGTCCGCGGCGCGGCAGCGCTCATCGAGCGCTTCGTGCCGAGGCTCAAGTGGCTCGTCAACGGCGGCGCGGGCTATGCGGGCGCCCTTGCGACCGGAAACGCCCTCGTGGCGCACTTCGAGGGCAAGGGGATCTGGGGCGAGGGCCTGGGCGGCATCGTCGATGCGGCCAAGGGCGCCGCGGACCAGATCTCCGAGCGCGTGGGCGCGCTCACGGGCGATGTGGTCAAGGTGGGCCCCGACGCCACGTATTCGCAGCCGAAGCGTTCGATCCAGGAGCGCCTGAGCGCCCTAA
The DNA here is from genome assembly GCA_947631545.1 of uncultured Atopobiaceae bacterium. GTDB lineage: Bacteria > Actinomycetota > Coriobacteriia > Coriobacteriales > Atopobiaceae > CANRLS01. The sequence continues at coordinate 17,153 of CANRLS010000006.1, read as the reverse complement.
GGGAGCGGTCCGGCCTCACCGAGACCGAGCCGGCCCCGGATCCGGGCTACGTGGAGTTCGGCGCGGACGGGGCCCTGGAGGCGGGCGCCTAGGCCGGGAGGGCGGCTCGCGCGGCCCTGCCCCCGACGATCGGTCGGATCTGCGCGTTGACGTGCGGGAACGCCATCCCTATCATTGGCGTTTGCGTGAATAGACGGCATCGGAGGACACAGTCATGTACGCAATCGTTAAGACCGGCGGCAAGCAGTACCGCGTGAGCGAGGGCGACGTCATCGACGTCGAGAAGCTCGCGGCCGAGCCCGGGGACGAGGTCGAGTTCCCCGTCCTGCTCATAAGCGACGGCTCGACCACCGTGGCATCGCCCGACGCGCTCGAGGGCAAGACCGCGACCGCCAAGGTGCTCGACCACCACAAGGACAAGAAGAAGATCGTCTTCAAGTTCCACAAGCGCAAGCGCTATCACCGGCTCAAGGGCCATCGCCAGAACCTCTGCGCGGTGGAGATCGTGAAGCTTCCGGCTGCGTAGGCCGTACAAGAAGGGCATCGGGGCTCAAGCCCCCCTCGAGAGGCAGGTAGGACATGGCACACAAGAAGGGTCTCGGCTCCTCGCGCAACGGCCGCGATTCCAACGGGCAGCGACTCGGCACCAAGCGCTACGGCGGCCAGTTCGTCCAGGCCGGCGAGATCCTCGTCCGCCAGCGCGGCACGCACATCCATCCCGGCGAGAACGTCGGCATCGGCCGCGATGACACGCTCTACGCCAAGACGGCGGGACACGTCCAGTTCATCCGCGGCAAGCGGCACCGCGTGTCGGTGATCCCGCTGGAGGATGTCGCCTAGGCGAGAGCCGCAGGAGCCCCTACCGAACGAACGCGACGGGACGCGGCATCGCCGCGTCCCGTTTCCATTCCTCACGAGCCGTCCGTCGCATCCTTGGCGGATGGGGAGCGGAGAGCGCGTGCCGGAGTTCACCGACAGGGTCCGCATCAACGTGAAGGGCGGCGACGGCGGTGCCGGCTGCCTGTCGTTTCGGCGCGAGGCGCATGTGCCCAAGGGCGGGCCCGACGGCGGCGACGGCGGTAAGGGCGGCGACGTCGTCCTCGTCGCCGATCCGCGCAAATCGTCGCTCATCGACTTCCGCTACAAGCACCATTTCGCGGCCGAGCGGGGCACCCACGGCAAGGGCGCCCGCAAGCACGGCAGGGACGGAGCCGACCTCGTCCTCTCCGTTCCGCTGGGAACGGTGGTGACGGCCCTCGACCACGAGACGATGGAGCCCGCGGAGCGCCTCGCCGACCTCACCCGGCCGGGGGAGCGGCTCGTCGTGGCCCCTGGCGGCCGGGGCGGCTTCGGGAACCCGCACTTCGTCACGAGCGTGCGCCGCGCCCCCGCCTTCGCGGAGCGGGGCGAGCCCGTCTCCGACCGCTGGATAGAGCTCGAGATGAAGCTCATGGCCGACGCGGCCCTCGTGGGCATGCCGAGCGTGGGCAAGAGCTCCCTCATCGCGCGCATGAGCGCTGCGCGGCCCAAGATCGCCGACTATCCGTTCACGACCCTCGTGCCGAACCTCGGCATGGTGCGTACGGACGAGTACGAGTACGTCGTCGCCGACGTGCCCGGCCTCATCGAGGGGGCGGCCGAGGGGAAGGGCCTCGGCCACGACTTCCTGCGCCATGTGGAGCGCTCGGCGGTGATCCTCCATGTGGTGGACGCGACGGGCGGCCTCGAGGGGAGAGATCCCATCGAAGACCTCGAGGCCATCGACTTGGAGCTCGCCACCTACGACCCCGAGCTCGCGAAACGCCCTCAGGTCATCGTGGCGAACAAGATCGACATGCCCGAGACGGAGCTGGCCGTATCGAGGCTCCGCGAGGCGGCCGAGCGCCTGGGCAGACCCTTCGCGGCGGTCTCGGCGATCACGGGCCAGGGCATCCGGACGCTCGAGGCCCTGACGGGCGACTTGGTGGAGCGCGAGCGCGACCGCAGGGAGGCGGAGCTCGCCGAGGAGGCGACCTACGAGCGCGAATGGCACGGCGCGCGCGACGGCGAGCGGGACGGCTTCTCCATCGAGCGCGAAGGGGAGGGCGCTTGGAGAGTGGAGGGGGCGGCCGTCGAGCGCATGGTCGTCCAGACCGATTGGGACAACGACGAGGCCGTGGCCTATCTCCAGAGCCGCTTCGAGCGCATGGGGCTCGACGACGCGCTGGCGGCCGAAGGGGCCAGGGACGGCGACGAGGTGCGCATCCTCGAGATGGCCTTCGATTACGTCGGGCTTCGGGAGGACGACCTGCCCGAGCGGGCCGACGGGCCCGACCTCGAGATCTGGGATGCCGACGACGAAGGGGCGCGCCCATGAGCGCCGGACGTTGCGCTGGCCGGCGGCGGGTGATCGTCGCGAAGGTCGGGAGCTCGTCGCTCGTCACCGCCTCCGGCGCCTTCGACGAGGGTCGCGTCGCCGACCTGGCCTCCCAGGCGGCCGCGCTCGCCCGAGACGGCTGGTCGCCCGTGATCGTCTCGTCGGGGGCGGTGGCCGTCGGCATGGGACGGCTCGGCCTCGGCGAGCGCCCTTCCGACATCCCCGGGCTCCAAGCCGCGGCCGCAGCGGGCCAGGCGGCCCTCACCGAGGCCTACGCGCGCGAGCTCGAGCGCTTCGGCATCGCCTGCGCCCAGGTGCTGCTCAACCGCCGCGACGTGGTGGAGCGGGAGAGCTACCTCAACGTGCGGAACACCTTCGAGCGGCTGCTCGAGCTCGGCGTGGTGCCGGTGGTGAACGAGAACGACACCACGAGCGTGACCGAGTTCTCGTTCGGCGACAACGACCTCCTCGGGGCCATCGTCGCCGTCCTCGTGGGGGCCGAGCGCTACGTGATCCTGACGGACATCGACGGGCTCTACACGGCAGATCCCGCGAGGGACGCGAGCGCCGAGCGGATCGAGCATCTCGAGGGCATAGACGAGCGGATACTGGCCCTGGCCGGCGGGAGCGCGAGCGAGGTGGGCACGGGCGGCATGCGCTCCAAGCTCAATGCGGGAAGGGCCCTCCTGCAAGCCGGGATCCCCATGGCCATCGTGAGCGGAAGCGAGCCCGACGCCCTCGTGGAGGCCGCCGAGGGGAACGTCCGGGGCACCCTCATCGAGGCCCCCGAGGGTGCCCACGAGCCGGCGCGGAAACTCTGGATCGCCCTCGCCGGCGTGCCCAAGGGCACGATCACGGTGGACGATGGGGCGAGAAGGGCCCTCGTCGAGCAGGGGGCCTCGCTTCTGCCCGTGGGCATCGCGGGCGTCGAGGGGGAGTTCTCCGAAGGCGACGTGGTCTCCGTCGCCGACGCGGAGGGCCACCTCATAGCCCGAGGGCTCACCCGCTACGACGCCGACGAGCTTCGACGCTCCCAAGGGCTCCAGCTCTCGGTGATCGCCCGGTTCCTGCCGCAGAGGGCCGATGCGCCGGCCATCCACAGGGACGAGCTCCTGGTGTTCTAGGCGGCCCCGCCGCGCTGCGCCGATTCTCCTCGGCACGCGGGCGTAGACTGTGGCTAAGGCGCGGTCCGCATCGAATGGGAGGGGATCTGCCATGGGCGAAGCCATCGAGAGGGCGAAGCTCGCCAAAAACGCCGCCCCATCGCTCGCGAGGGCGGGGGCAGGCGATCGCTCCCAGGCCATCAGGTCGGCCGCCGAGGCCGTCTCCCAGGCGATGGGGGCCATCGTCGAGGCCAATTACCGCGACATGGCCCGCGGCCGCGAGGACGGCCTTCCCGCCCCGCTCCTCGATCGGCTGCTCCTCGACGAGAGCCGCGTGAAGGGCATCGTCGATGCCATGCTCGCCGTGGCCGACCAGCCCGATCCCGTCGGCGTCGTCCTGGGCGGCTCGACCCTTCCGAACGGCCTTCGGCTCGAGAAGGTGAGCGTGCCCCTGGGCGTCGTCGCCATCGTCTACGAGGCCCGGCCCAACGTCACCGCCGATTCCATCGCCCTCTGCCTCAGGTCGGGGAACGCCTGCGTGCTGAGAGGCGGGTCGGCGGCGAGGGAGAGCTGCGCGGCGATCGCGGCCGCCTGCCGCTCCGGCGTGGCCAAGGCGGGCATGGATCCGGAGCTCATCCAGCTCATCGCCTCCGAGGATCGCGCCGATGCCGTGGAGCTCATGCACGCCACGGGCATCGTCGACGCGCTCGTGCCCAGGGGCGGGGCAGGGCTCATCGCCACCTGCGTGCGGGAGTCCACGGTTCCCGTCATCGAGACCGGAACGGGCAACTGCCACATCTACCTCACCGAAAGCGCAGACCCCGCGATGGCGAGGGACATCGTCGTGAACGCCAAGTGCCAGAGGCCGGGCGTCTGCAACGCGGCCGAGAGCCTGCTCGTGGACGCCTCGGCGGCGGAGGGCCTCCTGGGAGCCGTGCTCCCGGCCCTTTCGGGCAGGGGCGTCGAGCTCGTCGGCGATGACCTGGCGCGTCGCGTCGCCAGGGATCTGGGCATCGCGATGGGGGAGGCGACGGATGAGGATTGGGCCACCGAGTATCTGGACCTCAAGATGAGCGTCAAGTGCGTCTCGGGGGCCGACGAGGCCATCGCCCACATCAACCGCTACGGGACGCACCACTCGGAGGCCATCGTCACCTCGGAGTACGCCCTCGCGGAGCGCTTCCTCGCGGACGTGGACGCGGCGGCGGTCTACGTGAACGCGTCCACCCGCTTCACCGACGGGGGCGTCTTCGGCCTCGGGGCCGAGATCGGCATCTCCACGCAGAAGCTCCATGCCAGAGGGCCGATGGGGGCCGCGGAGCTCACGACCTCGAAGTACCTGGTGCGCGGCGACGGCCAGACGCGCTGACGAGGCGAAGGGGCGGCTGAGGGCATGAGCGGGGGAGCGTCCGAGGTGCCGGTTCGCGAGAGCTGGGAAGGGCTCCTCGGCGTTCGCGCCGCCTCGGGAAGGCCCGCGCGTCTGGGCATCATGGGCGGCACCTTCGACCCGATCCACAACGGCCACCTCGTCACCGCCCAGCAGGCCATGGACGATCTGGGACTCGACCTCGTCCTCTTCATGCCCGCGGGCTCCCCGGCGTTCAAGCAGGGGCGGCACGTGTCGTCGGCCGAGGACCGCTTCGCCATGACGCTCCTCGCCACGGCCGACAACCCCGGGTTCGTGGCGAGCCGGCTCGAGATCGAGCGCGAGGGCATCACCTACACCGCCGATACGCTGAAAGAGCTCCGTCGCCGTCTGCCCGAGGGCGTCGAGCTCTACTTCATCACCGGCGCCGATGCCATCATCGACATCGTGAGCTGGCACGATGCCGGGACCATCGCCACGATGGCGACGCTCGTGGGCGCCACGCGCCCCGGCTACGACCTCGAATGGGCCAAGGCCGCCATCGACGGGTCCGGCATCGGGTTCGATGTGCGCTACCTGGAGGTGCCGGCGCTCGCCATCTCGTCCTCCTATCTGAGGGAGCGCGCCTCGAGCGGCCAGTCCATCCGCTACCTCACCAAGGATTCCGTCATCGGCTACATCGAGAAGCACGGGCTCTACGCACAGGCGGGCGAAGAGGCGGCTCCCTGGGGCGAGGGGGCCTCGTGAGCCCCCGCGTCGACATCGCGCGCTCGGATCCGGGCGACGAGGCCTTCACGGAGGGCGAGCGGGAGCGGATCCGCGCCCTCGAAGCCGACCTCTCGCGCCATCTCGCCCATAAGCCGAGGCGCCTCGCCCATTCGCTCTCGGTGGGCCGGGAGGCCGAGCGCTTGGCGCGCGTCTACGGGCTCGACCCGTATCCGGCGCGCATCGCGGGCATCCTCCACGACTGGGAGAAGGCGACCGACGATGCCGATCTGGTGGCCATCGCGCGCGAAGCGGGCCTCCAAGACGGCTTCTCGGAGGACCTTTCGCTCGTCGCCCCCCTTCTCCACGGGCCCATGGCCAAAGTGACGCTCCCCGAGCGCTATCCATGGCTCACGGACGAGGTCCTCCAGGCCATCTCGCGCCACACCCTCGGCGCCTCTGACATGAGCCCTCTCGACATGGTCCTCTTCGTCGCGGACGGCATCGAGCCCACGCGCGGTCGCGTCGAGGCGCTGGAGGCGCAGCGGGCCATGGTGGGGAAGGCGTCGCTCTTCGAGCTCTGGTGGCGGGCCTTCCGCGACGGCATCGCCTACGTCATCGACACCTCCCGCCACCTCTATCCGAAGACGGTGGAGATCTACAACGAGGTGGTCGCGGGGCTCTCGGGCGCCGACGCCCGACCGTAGGGCGGCCCCGCTGCGGCGAAGCGCCCCATATGGGTAGGAGATGACTGGTTCTCTGCAAGACGTCTCTTGAGAAGGGAAACTGATGGGACGTTTCAAGAAGATCCTCTGCGCCGGCATCGCCTGCGCCGCCGTCGCACTCGCCGGATGCTCCTCGACGGTGGGTCTCACGCTCGACCAGAGCGTGCGCATCGGCATCGAGGGCGAGTCGGGCTACGCGAAGCTCGACTTCCCGGCGAGCTGGCAGTTCCAGGGCGTGGAGGACGATCAGACCGTGGACAAGGCCTCCGAGGGCGCGACCTACCGGGCGGCGCTCGTGAGCCCGGACGACGTGAACGCCGATCCGACGGCCCAGGTGGCCGCCAGCAGCACGACGTCGACGCTCCCCATCAATCCCGATTCCTCCGATGAGCGGATCTACCAGTACTTCGACGATTCGCTCTCGCAGACGTTCGAGAACGCCGACGTCAAGGGGAAGTCGATCACGCACGATGGCGACGCGACCATCGTCGAGTACGAGTTCAGCTATCCCAACGACAGCGGCACCATCACGTCCGAGACCAAGTACATCCTCATCGGCGACTACATCTACTCGATATCGGCGAGCACGACCGACAAGGCCGATGCCACCTCCCTGGCCACGGTGAAGGCCATCGTGGCGGACTTCGGCTACGTGACGAACTCCGAGTAGGCCCCTAGGGCCCGGAAGGACGTGGATATGGCAGAGCCCCTCGATCTGGCCCGCTCGATCGCGACGGCCATCGACGACCGCAAGGCTCGGGAGATCGTCACGCTCGACCTGAGGTCCCTCTCGGACGTCGCGGACTTCTTCGTCATCGCGACGGCGGCGAACCCGCGCCAGGCCGATGCCGTCATCGACCGCGTCATCGAGCGGGCGCGCGAGGAGCTGGGCGAGCGCCCGATCTCGGTGGAGGGCCGCGAGGGCCTGAAGTGGGTGCTCCTCGACTACGGGACGGTGGTCGTGCACATCTTCCAGGAGGAGATCCGCGACTACTACCGCCTCGAGCGGCTCTGGGGCGACGCCCCGAGGATCGCCTTCGGCCTCGAGGGCGAAGGAGGGGCGGAGGGCGCATAGCGCGCTCGGTTCCAAGAGCGAGAATTCGTGAAAGGGCCCGTCGCAGTCCAGCGGCGGGCCTTCCTCGTATATCCTCGCAGCAGGAGAGAGGGCCGGAGGTGGATCCGGCTTCAACGAAAGGGGAGAGATGGCGAGACTCGTGCTGCCTGCCAAGGATCAGGCGCTCGAAACCGTCCAAAGCCTCTACGAGGACTTGGAACGGAGGGTGTCCGTGAGCCAGCCGGGGCTTTGCCCCGTCTCCATGGCCCGGGCATTCCTCGCGCTCTGCAAGGCGCAGAGCTGCGGAAAGTGCGTGCCCTGCCATGTGGGTCTCGACGTGCTCGAGGGCCTTCTGGACGACGTCGTCGAGGGGCGCGCCACAGAGGCGACGGTGGACCTCATCGAGAGGACCGCGGAGGACATCCGGATCACGAGCGACTGCGCCATCGGCGCCGAAGCCGCCCGCATGGTCTTGGAGGGGCTCCGCGGCTTCAAGGACGACTACCTCTCGCACGTCCACGAGAACCGCTGCCTGGCCCATCTGGAGCTGCCAGTCCCCTGCGTCGCGCTCTGCCCGGCGCACGTGGACATCCCCGGCTACATCGCCTGCATCGAGGACGGCAGGCCCGACGACGCCGTGCGGCAGATTCGCAAGGACAACCCGTTCCCGAGCGTCTGCGCCTACATCTGCGAGCATCCCTGCGAGGATCGCTGCCGCAGGGGCTCGATCGACGCGCCCATCGGCATCCGCACCCTCAAGCGCTATGCCGTCGACCATGCGGGCCACGTGCCGCCGCCAGAGAAGGCGGAGGCGACGGGAAAGCGCATCGCCATCGTGGGCGGCGGCCCCGGCGGCATGACCTGCGCCTACTACCTCGCCCTCATGGGCCATACCGTGAAGGTCTTCGAGCAGCGCGAGAGGCTCGGCGGCATGCTCCGCTACGGCATCCCCGACTACCGCCTGCCCCAGAAGGTGCTGGATGACGAGATGGCCGTCATCGAGTCGCTCGGCGTAGAGGTCGAATGCGACGTCGCTGTGGGCAAGGACGTGCGGATCGAGGACCTGCAGAGCGACTACGACGCCGTGTTCATCTCCATCGGCGCCCACCTCGACCGCTCGCTCGGCGCCGAGGGCGAGGACTTGGACGGCGTCATCAGCGCCGTGGAGCTGCTCCGCGACTGCGGCGAGCTCAAGCGGCCCGACTTCACCGGCAAGAGCGTCGCGGTCATCGGCGGCGGCAACGTCGCCATGGACTGCGCCCGCACCGCGGTGCGCTTGGGCGCTCGCGAGGTGAACATCGTCTATCGCCGCCGCATCGACGACATGACGGCGCTCCCCGAGGAGATCGCCGGTGCCCAGGCGGAGGGCTGCGAGGTCATGGAGCTCATGGCCCCCGTGGGCTTCGTCGGCGAGGATGGGAAGCTCACCGGCGTGCTGGTGCAGCCGCAGGTCATCGGTCCCTTCAAGTGGGGGCGCCCGGCGCCTCGCAACGCCGACGCGCCGCAGGAGGTCGTGCCCTGCGACATCGCCCTCATCGCGATCGGCCAGGCCATCGAGAGCGATCCCTTCGCCCGGGCGGGCTATCCCACCAACCGCGATCGCATCGTGGCCGACGAGGCCACCTACATCGAGGTGGCGGGCAACGTCTTCGCCGGCGGCGACTGCGTGACCGGTCCCGCGACCGTGATCAGGGCCATCGCCGGCGGAAAGGTGGCGGCCGCCAACATCGACGAGTTCCTGGGCTACCGCCACCCCATCGGCACCGACGTGCGCATCCCCGACCCCAAGCCCACGAACATGGCCCAGTGCGGGCGCGTGGAGCCCAAGGAGCGGCCCGCGGAGGAGCGCAAGAGGGATTTCGAGCTCATGGAGCTCTGCATGTCGGACGAGGAGGCGGCGCAGGAATGCGGGCGCTGCCTTCGCTGCGACCACTATGGCTACGGCATCTTCAGGCGCGGGAGGGTCGAAGAATGGTAAACGTCACGATCGACGGACGGAACGTCCAGGTGGAGGATGGCCTCACCGTCCTCCAGGCCGCCGGCGTCGCCGGCGTGCGAATCCCCTCGCTCTGCTACATGCCGCCGCTGAACGACGTGGGCGCCTGCCGCGTGTGCTGCGTGGAGGTCGAGGGCGAGGACCGTCTGGTCGCCGCCTGCAACACCACCGCCTGGGACGGCATGGTGGTATGGACCGACAGCCCCAAGGCGCACAGGGCTCGCGTGACCAACGTCGAGCTCATGCTCGCCCGCCACAACTGCAACTGCCCCACCTGCGTGCGCTCGGGCAACTGCGAGCTCCAGCGGACGGCGAACGACCTCGGCCTCATCTCGGAGATGTACGAGAAGGAGCTCTCGCCCATCACCGACGACCCGACCTTCCCGCTGCAGCGCGCCTACGACAAGTGCATCAACTGCCTGCGGTGCGTGAACGTCTGCGACAAGATGCAGGGCGTCCACGTGTGGGACCTCATCAACACCGGCCCGGAGGCCCGGGTCGACGTGGCCGAGCATCGCTCCGTCGCCGAGAGCGACTGCACGCTCTGCGGCCAGTGCATCACCCACTGCCCGGTGGGCTGCCTCACCGCTCGCGACGACACGGGCGAGGTGGAGGCCGCCATCGCCGACCCCGACACCATCGTCCTCGCGCAGATCGCGCCCGCCGTGCGTACGAGCTGGCATGAGGGCATCGGGCTCGACCGCGAGCTCGCCACGACCGGCCGCATGGTGGCCACGGCCAAGGCGCTCGGGTTCGATTACGTCTTCGACACCGACTTCTCGGCCGACGTGACGATCATGGAGGAGGGCTACGAGCTCCTCCACAAGCTCCAGCACCGAGACGACTACGAGTGGCCCATGTTCACGAGCTGCTGCCCCGGCTGGGTGCGCTACGCCAAGGGCAAGGCCCAGGACTTCGTGGATAGGATCTCGACCACCAAGAGCCCGCAGCAGATCTTCGGCGCCCTCGCCAAGACCTTCTTCGCCCAGAAGGCGGGCGTGGATCCCAAGAGGCTCTACCTCGTCTCCATCATGCCCTGCGTGGCCAAGAAGGCGGAGGCCCACTACGAGTCCATGCGGGGCGAGGAGGGCGGACCGGACGTGGACGCCGTCCTCACCGTGCGCGAGTTCGACCGCATGATCCGCGCCCATCACCTCGACGTGGCGCACCTGGACGAGGCCGACTTCGACGATCCCATGGGCGTGGCGTCGGGCGCCGGCCATATCTTCGGCGTCACGGGCGGCGTCATGGAGGCGGCGCTCCGCACCGCCTACTCGGTGGTCACGGGCGAGAACCCCGATCCCGAGGCGCTGGCGGCGCTTCGCGAGCGCGACGGCTGGCGCGTGGGCACCTTCGACATGGGCGGCACGAAGGTCCGCGTCGGCGTGGCCCACGGCCTCGTGAACGCCGAGAGGCTCCTCCAGGCCATCAGGGATGGCAAGGAGGAGCTCGACTTCGTCGAGGTCATGGCCTGCCCGGGCGGCTGCACGGGCGGCGGCGGCAACCCGATCCACGACAACGAGGAGCTGGCCGCCGATCGCGCCGGCACCCTCTACGCGATCGACGAGGCCGCGACGCTGCGCTTCTCGCACGAGAACCCCCAGGTCATCCAGTGCTACGACGAGTTCCTGGGCGAGCCCAACTCCGAGATCGCGGAGAGGCTCCTCCACACGGACCATCGCACGTGGACGATGCCCAACGAGGAGCCGCTTCCCGCCTACGCGGAGGCGCCGGGGGACTTCCGCGAGGAGCCGGCCGTCTACTAGCGCCATCGCCCCCGCGCGAGCGCCTATCGCATCGATTCGGAACCGGCTGGCGGCACTGCCAGCCGGTTCCCGTCGTTCGGGCCGACGCGTCCCGCCGATCCCACTCGGCGGGCGCCATAGGGGATAATCGGCGGCAACGCAGGCGGAAGGGAGCATCGTGGAGCTCACCAAAGGCAAGGTCACGGTCGGCATCCTCTGCATCGCGCTCGCGGTCGTCATCATCATCGCGAACGCGATGACCGCCGACTCCCCCAAGGGGCTCGCCGACCGCTACGGCGTGCCGTGCTCCCAGAACATGGGAGGGAGCATCTCCATCCTCGCCGACGAGTTCGACACCGAGGGGTTCGACGACTTCCTCGAGGCCATGGGGGTGGATCCGGATGAGTTCGACGCCGAGGTGAGGGGGGCAAAGGAGCAGGGACTTCCCACCGCGAGCTTCGGAGCCGGCGCCTACAGGCTGCAGATCGTGATGGATGGGGCGGGAGGCGCCCCTCTGGGCGTGAACGTCTACGAAGAGGGGTAGCGGCGCCGCCTGGCCGCGGGAGCCCTTTCGGGGAATCGTCGCGTCGCCCGTCGCCAAGGTTGGGTATTGAGCTTATGTGCGAACTTCCCGCAACGCGGTGCGCAGGGCGTTGCGGCCCTTGAGAGGAAGCCTGAAGCCCCATGAAGATCTTGGTCGTCGAGGATGAACGCAATCTCAACGATGCCGTGTGCCATATCTTGGAGGAGGCCGGCTACGACACCGAATCGGCCTTCGACGGGGAGAGGGGGCTCGAGCTCGCGCTCGGCGGCGGCTACGACGCGATCATGCTCGACGTGATGCTCCCCGGCATGGACGGCTTCGAGGTGGTGCGCAAGATCCGCGAGGCGAAGGACGAGGTGCCGGTGATCATCGTCACCGCCAAATCGGCCACGGCCGACAAGATCGAGGGGCTCGACCACGGCGCCGACGACTACATGACCAAGCCCATCGACACCGACGAGCTGCTCGCGCGCATCAGGGCCCATACCCGTCGCAAGGGCGAGGCCGATGCGCAGACGATCGTATTCGCGGACCTCTCGCTCGACCAGGTGACCCACGACCTCACCTGCGGGAGCAAGACCGTGCACCTCTCCCAGAAGGAATACGAGGTCATGCGGCTCCTCATGCAATCGTCGGGCGTGGTCTCGAAGGGCGACCTCATAGAGAAGGTCTGGGGCACGGGCGAAGACGTCTCGGAGAACTCGGCCGAGGCCTACATCTCGTTCCTCCGCAAGAAGCTCGCCCACATCGAATCGACGAGCCAGATCACCACCCTGCGCATGCTGGGTTACCGCTTGGAGCCCTCCGACGGCAGGGTGAGCATGCGCTAGGGAGCGCGAGGGCGCTAGGCTAAGGGCCGAAGAGGGAGGCGCCCTTTGCTCAAGCGGCTTCAGACACGGTTCATCATCGTGGCCATGGGCTTCATGGTCCTCGTCCTCTTCTCGACCCTCGCCGCCACGTTCGTCACGACGAACAGGAACCTCGACAGGCTCGTCGAGAACTCCCTCGATCGCGTGCTCAACACGCAGACGCCCACCCGCCCCTACATAGGCGTCCTCGAGGCGCCCGACGCCGATGAGACCGTCTACGGCCAGAGCGCCGTCGTCTGGGTGGACATCGACGACGAGACGGGGCAGGTGGACGTCAACGAGTCCGCCGCGATCATCGGCCCCCGCGCCCTCGACGCCGTGCTCGCGGCCGCCGAGGACCCCAGCGTGGAGATGGGCACGATCCCGGAGTACAACGTCATCTGGAAGCGCGGGCCGATTCCCGGCGGCGAGCGGATCGCGATCGCGAACTCAGCCGCCACCCAGGCGACCCTTCTGAACCAGCTCTATCTGAGCATCGGCGAGGGCGTCGTCTTCCTGCTGCTCATACTCCTCGTGGTGTGGCGGCTCTCCGTGCGCATGCTCGAGCCGGTGAGGCTCGCCTGGGAGGCCCAGCAGCGCTTCACGGCGGATGCCTCCCACGAGCTCAAGACGCCGCTCGCGGTGATCATGGCCGACACCAAGATCATGACGGACGGCATCGAGCGGTTCCCGCCGGAGCAGAGGCGCTGGGTGGAGTCCACCGCCGAGGAGGCCGAGCGCATGCAGGTGCTCGTGACGAGCCTCCTCGAGCTCTCGAAGGCCGATGCGGCCACCATCACCACCGAGAACGTCTACCGCTCGGACGACATCGACCTCTCGGCCCTCGTGGAGGCCGCCTGCCTGGAGTTCGAGGTCATGGCCTTCGAAAGCGGCTGCGCCATGGACGAGTCGCTGGAGGGGGGCCTCCATGTGGTGGGGGACGAGGCGGCCATCGATCGCGTGGTGAGGATCCTCCTCGACAACGCCGTGAAGTACGCGAAGCGGGGCACGGAGGTGAAGGTGAGGCTCGCGGAGGATCGCGGGGGAACCGTCGCCCTCGCCGTGAACAACCAGGGGGAGACCCTCTCGAAGTCGGACGTGGCCCACATCTTCGACCGCTTCTACCGCTCCGACAGCTCCCGCAGCCGCGAGACCGGCGGCTTCGGCCTCGGCCTCGCCATCGCCCAGGCGACCGTCATCGCCAACGGGGGCGACATAACCTGCGCGAGTTCGGACGAGGCGGGAACGACCTTCACGATGAGCCTGCCGCTGAGGAAGCGGGGCCCGCGTGGCTGAGCCCGGCCACGGCGGCACGGGCGCCCCGTCCCGCTGGGAGGGGCCCGCGATCGCCCTCCTCGACCTGGATGCCTTCTTCGCCTCCGTGGAGCAGCTCGACCATCCCGAATGGCGGGGGAAGCCGGTCATCGTCGGCGGTTCGGCGGAGCGGCGGGGCGTGGTCTCCACAGCCTCCTACGAGGCGCGCCCCTATGGCGTCCATTCGGCGATGCCCGCCGCCGAGGCCCGGCGCCTCTGCCCCCAGGCCATCTGGACCCGGGGCCATTTCGATCGCTACCGGGAGCTCTCGGATCGGGTGATGGACCTCATCGGAGACGAGACGCCGCTCGTGGAGCAGGTCTCCATCGACGAGGCGTTCTTCGACGTGACGCCCGGGCGATTCTCGAACGAAGACCCGGTCGCCATCTGCCGCCGCATACAGGAAAGGGTCGCCGAGCTCGGGATAAGCTGCTCCATCGGACTCGCCACCTCGAAGACCGTGGCCAAGATCGCGAGCGATGTGGACAAGCCGCGCGGGCTCACGGTCGTCTTTCCCGGAACCGAGGCGAGCTTCCTCGCCCCCCTGCCCATCCGGGCGCTCTCTGGCATCGGGGGGTCGACGGAGCGGCGGCTCATGGCCATGGGCATCCGGACGCTCGGGGAGCTCGCCCGACAGGACCCGTCGGCGATGGAGAGGTCCTTCGGTGTCATGGGCCCGCGCATGGTGGAGCGCGCGCGGGGCGATGAGCGCTCGCCCGTGCGCGAGCGAGCGGTCGCCAGGGAGGTGAAGTCCGTCTCCAACGAGCGGACGTTCTCGAGGGACCTGACGTCGAGGGAGGACGTGCGCGCCGCCGTTCGCCATGTGGCCGGCGTCTGCGGGAGGCGGCTTCGTCGGAAGGGCCTCAAGGGACGGGTGGTGACGCTCAAGCTCCGATACGACTTCGAGCACGGCCATACGGCCCAGAGGCAGCTCCCCGAGCCCACCGACGAGGAGGATGTGTTCGCGCCCCTGGCGCTCGCGCTCCTCGACGAGATCTGGCGCGAGGGGATGCCCGTGCGGCTCGTGGGCGTGGGTCTCTCGCACTTCGAGGATGGGGGCGCGAAGGAGCAGCCCTCGCTCTTCGACGGGCTGGAGGGGGACGGAGGCGACGCCGTGGAAGATGGGGGACGGGCCTCCCTCGGGCGGCTCACCGATTCTATACGGGACAGGTTCGGCGACGACGCCGTCGCCTTCGGCCACGACCTCAGATTCGAGGACCGCACCTCCGATACGCAGCCCATGAACAAGGATCGCGATTGATTGTGGGACGGCGCGCGATGTCGTACCATGGGCGGTTGGCAAAGGACATGGGCGTGTTCCCGGCACTCGCATGACACACCATGGCAATCCCAAGAGAAGGAGCATTCGTTGGCTGTAAAGATCCGTCTCGCGCGTCACGGCGCCAAGAAGCGCCCGTACTACCGTATCGTCGTCGCCGATAGCCGCATGCCGCGCGACGGTCGCTTCATCGAGCAGGTGGGCCGCTACGATCCCATCCCCGATCCCCATGTGATCGAGGTCGATCTGGAGCGGGTCGACGAGTGGGTGTCGAAGGGGGCGGAGCCGACGAACGCCGTGAGCCACCTCATCGAGGTCGCCCGCACGAAGGCCCCTGCTCCCGAGGACAAGAAGGCCAAGCGCAAGGCCGCCGAGGTCGCTCGCAAGGAAGCCGAGGCCAAGGCCGCCGCGGATGCGGAGGCCGCCGACGACACGGCCGGTGAAGCCGAGTGAGCGAGGAGGATCGGCTCGTAGCGGGGGAGCCGGAGGGGCTCGAGGGCGAAGCCCTGGAGCTCCCCTCTGACAAGGTCGCCGACCTCGTGGAGTTCATCGTCTGCGATCTGGTGGACGACGTCGACGCGGTGGCGCTCGACGTGACCGATTCCCAGGACGGCACCCTCATCGAGATCTCCTGCGCCGCCGACGACGCCGGGAAGGTCATCGGGCGCCGCGGGCGCTCGATCAAATCCATCCGCACGCTCGCACGGGCCCTCGGGCAGCGGGTCGGCACCGCAGTCGAGGTAGAGGTTCTGGACTAGCCCCCATGGCGCAGCGCTATCGCCTCATGGGAACGATCGAGCGTACGCACGGCACGAAGGGCGAGATGCTCTTCGTGCCGCTTCGTCATGGCGCGGAGCTTCGCGAAGGGCTCCGCGTGGCGCTCGTGCCTCCCACCCTTGAGGACGACCGCTTCCAGACGGTCGCGTCCACCACGCCCGCGGCAGGCGGCTCGTACGTGCGCTTCCGGGGAGTGGGGGACATGGGAGCTGCCGAGCGCTGCGTCGGCCGCTCCGTGCTCCTCTCGGAGGCCGATGCGGAGGGCCTTGCGGGTGCCCGGTTCCACAGCGGCCCCCTCGAGCGCGAGGACGTCCGCGGATGGGCAGTCGAGGATGCGAAGCTCGGGCATCTCGGATGCGTCGCACGGCTCGAGGAGGGCGCCGTGCAGGATCTCATCGTGGTCGAGGGCACCTTCGGCGAGGTGCTCATCCCCGCCGTGGAGCCGATCGTCAGGGATGCGGACGCCGGCACGATCTTCGTCGATTGCCCTCCGGGCTTGACGGAGCTCTCCAAGGGCGGGGGCGATCCGACGTGAACATCTCGTTCCTCAGCGTGATCCCCGAGGTCTTCGGGCCCTATCTCGACGCCTCGATCATGGGGAGGGCGCAGGAGGCGGGCATCGTGTCGTTCGCGGCGCATGATCTGAGGCGCTGGACCCACGACCGCCATAGGACCGTCGACGACGCCCCCTTCGGCGGCGGGCAGGGCATGCTCATGAAGCCGGAGCCGCTCTTCGAAGCCATACGCGACCTCTCGAGCGAAGAGCCGAGGCCGCGGGTGATCATCCTCTCGCCGGCGGGAAGGCCCTTCACCCAGCGGGACGCCCGCAGGCTCTCGAAGGAGGAGGCGCTGCTCCTCGTATGCGGGCGCTACGAGGGCATGGACGAACGGGTCTACACGCTCGCGGACGAGGTCGTCTCCGTCGGCGACTTCGTCCTCACGGGCGGCGAGCTCGCCGCCCTCTGCGTCGCCGATGCCTGCGTGAGGCTCCTTCCGGGGGCCCTCGGCAACGAACGGTCCGCGGCGGACGAGTCCTTCGAGGACGGCCTCCTCGAATTCGCCCAATACACGAGGCCCGCGTCCTTCGAGGGCATGGACGTGCCGGAGGTGCTCCTCTCGGGCGACCACGGCAAGGTGGACGCCTGGCGACGTCAGAGCGCGCTGGAGCGCACGAGGCGCATGAGGCCGGACCTTCTGGCCGAGGCTGCGGGCGCCGAGGGCGAGGAGGTGCGCTGACATGGGCGAGTACACGCCTCGGCACATGGCTCCCCCGCAGCCGCCGCGCGATCCCTTGGGAGGCCCGCTGCCGCCGCGCGATCCCCTGCGACCCCCGCTTCCCGC
>CANRLS010000005.1 GCA_947631545.1 uncultured Atopobiaceae bacterium | reverse complement strand
GGCGCTACTCGACGTCGTCCACGCCCACGGGGATCGGGTACTGCAGGAGCTCGTCGATGGTCACGAACCGATAGCCCTGCTCACGAAGGTAAGGGAGGGCGATGGAGAGCGCCTCCACGGTCTGGCTGCGGTCGCCGCCGCCATCATGCATGAGGATGATATCGCCTGGCTGGGCGCTCTCGATCTGGGCCACGATGGCGTCCACGCCCGGCCGGCGCCAGTCCTCGGTGTCGATGTTCCAGCCGATGTCGGCCGTGATGTAGGGCTGGAGGTTCTTCACCAGGTCGCCGTAGAAGTTGCCGCCCGGGGCGCGAATGACGGTGGAGGCCTCGGCCCCGGTGGCCTCCTCGATAGCGGCATAGCCCTTCTGGATCTCCTGGACCTGCTCCTCGGGCGTCATGAACGTGAGATTCACGCCCTGACCGGAGCCGGAGGCGTGGTCGTAGCTATGGGTGCAGATCTGGTGGCCCTCCTGGGCGGCGCGCTTGGTGGCCTCGCCGTATTCGGGGATCTGCTCGCCGATGGTGAAGAACGTGGCCTTGGCGTCGTTCTCCTTGAGGACATCGAGGATGGCGTCGGAGGTCTCGGGCCAGGGGCCGTCGTCGAAGGTGAGCGCCACCACCTTGTCGTCGCCGGTATCGGCGTTGTATTCGATGTAGCCGGCGCTCACGGGCTCCTTGACCACGTTCTCCTGGGTGATGCCCGAGATGCTCCCGGTCACGCGCTCCATGACGCCGTCCTGGCCGTCCGAGTACACGTGGATCGCCGCAGCATAGGGGTTGTCGGAGTCGTAGACGGTGTCGTAGGGGATCGCCACCTGCTCGGTGGTCGTGTCCTCGGTGACGTCGCCTCCGTCGGAGATCTCGACCACGTTGCCATCGGCCACGCCATAGGCAGGCCCCACCTTCGTACCGTCCACCGTGGCCTCGAACGCGTCGCCCTCGCCCTCTTGGAGGATCGAACCGTCGATGGCCAGAAGATCGCCCGGGGTGGGCGTGGCATAGCCCGCCTCCACCAACTGCTCGATGGAGGTGTTGCGCTTGACCTCGGCTTCCGTACCGTTCACGGTCACCGTGACGAGCGTGTTGGACCACCAGAGCCAGACGCCCAGCACGACGACGGCCACGACGCCGATGACGCTTCCCACGACGATGGGCACCCGAGATCTGCGCTTATAGGGACGCTGATGGGGCGCCCGGGTCTGGTAGCCCTGGGCCCGGTTGGTGATCACCGGCTGCGAGAGCTGCGGAGAGCCCACGCGGGCGCGGTCATCGCCCTGATAGACGTGGCTTCCCCGGACCTTGGATGCCGTGCGGGAGGCCCGCTTCGACGTCGGTTGCGAGAGGTAGGGATTCTCCGACGCAACGCGGGGCGTGGAGCGCCGCTGGTTGCTGGCCGAGGGACGCGAGGCTATCCGGTTGCCTTCGCCCCGGCTGATCCGACTGCCCTCTTGGAAGGTCCCCCGAGGTTTCGGGGCGCGTTCGTCGCCTGCGCCTTGAGGGTCCCTAGCATCATTGGAGCCGCGGTTCACGGTCCCCTCCCTATGTTCGCCCGGTCGTTCTGGAACCGAACTTCTTCCAGCCGCCCAAGCTAGCGCCCGTGTGAAATCGCGTCAACCTCTTCACCGGGCCTCTTCAAGGTTTGCCCATCTCGTTCGAATCGCCTCCCGCCGGGCTCAAGATCCGCCTCGCGCAAGGGCGATCTCGGCCCGCTCCAGCTCGAATCGTGGCGTTCCCGAGGAGTCTCGGGACCGTGCCGCAATCGGCATCGATGCCAAGGGAAAGCACCGTTGTGGATCGAAAGCCGCGAGAAGGGATCGCCCATGTTGGATGAGGCCAAGCGCGCCATCGTGGAGAGGGCATCGCGCGAGGACGTGAACGGCTGGCACCACCTGAAGCTCGAAGGCGCCCCCTACGAGATCGGGCTCCAGCACGGCTACCTCATGGCGGGGGAGATGAAGGAGGCGCTCAAGGTCTACGAGTACATGACGCTCCAGACCTTCGGCATGCCCTATTCGTTCTTCGTCGACGCCGCCGTGCGGATGCACAAGGACAAGATCCCCTCGTGGCAGATGGAGGAGCTCCAGGGCATGGCCGAGGGCTTCACCGCAGGCGGCACCCCCATCACCGCCGATGAGCTCATCGGATGGAACGCCTGGATGGAGCTCACCGACTACTGGTGGCCCCTCGTGGCGGACCGCTACGCCAACAACCCTCCCAAGATGGGTCCGAAGGGCTCCCACTGCTCGGGATTCGTCGCCACCGGAAGCTACACGAAGGATGGGCGGCCGGTGATCGCCCACGAGTCGTTCGACGATTTCTGGGCGGGCCAGAACTTCAACGTCATCTCCGAGATCGCTCCCGACGAAGGCCATCGCTTCATCATGCAGACGGTCGTGGGGTACCTCGCGTCGATGATGGACTTCTACGTCACGGACGCCGGCATCGCCATCACCGAGACCACCATCGCCGGCTTCAGGGGCTATGACGAGGACGGGGTTCCCGAGTACGTGCGAGCCCGGGATGCCGCCCAGCACGCCACATCCATCGATGAGTTCGTCGACCTCATCGAGAAGGGCAACAACGGCGGCTACGCCAACATCTGGTTCGTGGCCGATGCCAAGACGGGAGAGGTCGCCCGCTACGAGCAGGGCCTCCAGTTCCAGCAGCTCGTGAGGACGACGGACGGCTTCCTCTTCGGTTGCAACGCGGTCGATGACCCGCGCATCCGCAACCTCGAGTGCGTGGACAACGGCTACAACGACCCGCGCCAGCAGACGGGAGCGCGAAGGCTCCGCTTCAAGCAGCTCATCCCCTCCTTGAGGGGCGAGATGGACGCCGAGCGGGCGAAGCTCGTCCTGGCCGACACCTTCGACCCCTACCTTGGCTACGACTGCCCCAGCTCCCGCGACATCTGCGCTCACTACGACGCCGACCCCCAGTACTTCGCCGACGACCGGACCGCGGTGTGGAACATCCCCTTCTACCCGGCGGGGTCGGTGGACGGCAAGTGCGCTGAGGCGGCCGACATCGACGTCGTCTCGATGTGGGGCCGCTTCGGCCGCGCGGATGGCGTCCCCTTCGATGCGGAGGGGTTCCTCTCCGCCCATCCGCAATGGGATTGGCAGCGCGGCTACCTCAAGAGCCGCCCGCACCAGCCCTGGACCCATTTCTAAAGCCCGGCGGCACTGAGCCGCCCCGCCAAAGGTTTCGCCACCGCATAAGAGGAAGGATGCGCTATGGAGATCAAGCAGCAGACGCTCGACAGGTTCAGGGACGACTTCGCCACTGACGAGATACGCAAGGCGACGGAGCGGGCGGTCTTCAGGAACGGGATCCTCGCGTCCGCCCAGAACGACACCGTCATAGACGAGATGAGCTTCGTCTTCTCGGTGGATGTGGACGCCGAGGCCGTCTCCAACCAGAAGCAGTCGGGGCGCTGCTGGATGTTCGCGGCCCTCAACACCCTGCGCCTGGGCATCGAGAAGCGGCTCAAGCTCAAGAAGGGCAGCTTCCAGCTCTCCCAGAACTACAACTTCTTCTACGACAAACTCGAGAAGGCGAACTTCTTCTACGAGCAGATCATCAAGAGCGCGAACGACGAGCTCGACGACCGCCGGGTGATGTTCCTGCTCCAGACCCCGCAGCAGGACGGCGGCGACTGGCCGATCATCGCCCCGCTCATCGAGAAGTACGGCGTCGTGCCCCTCACCGCCATGGGCGACACCGCCTGCTCGACGAGCTCGGCCGAGATGGACACGGTCCTCAACCGCAAGATGCGCCAGGATGCGCTCGAGCTGCGCGAGCTGGTTCGAGACGGCAAGGGCGAGGAGGAGGTCCAGGCGGCCAAGGAGAGGATGCTCGGCGACATCTACAGGATCTGCGCCGTGTGCCTGGGCGTGCCGCCGAAGACCTTCGACTTCGAGTACCGCGACAGCGACGGCGTCTTCCACGGCGATTACGGCCTCACCCCTAAGGAGTTCTACAAGAAGTACTGCGACAGCGTGAACGACTTCGTGGCGGTGACCAACGTGCCCACCGACGCCACGCCCTACCAGCGCATGTTCACCATCGACATGGCCGACGAGGTCCAGGGCGGCCCGCAGGTGCGCTACCTGAACGTGGACATGGACACGCTGAAGGACCTGACGATCGAGCAGCTCAAGGGCGGAGACCCCGTGTGGTTCGGCTGCGACGTGCTCCAGAGCTCCGACCGCTACAAGGGCATCATGGCCATAGGCCTCTACGACCTCGAGACGCTCTTCGGCATCACGGATACGATGGACAAGCGCGAGCGCTACCTCACCTGCGAGAGCCTCCCCACCCACGCCATGGTGATCGGCGGCGTGGACATCGTCGACGGCAAGCCCACCAAGTGGAAGGTCGAGAACTCCTGGGGCGCCGAGGCCCATGGCCAGAAGGTGGGCTTCAACGGGTACTTCATCATGAACGATGACTGGATGGACGAGTACGTCTACGAGGTCGTCATCAAGAGGGACCTCTTGAGTGACGACTTGAAGGCGGTGCTGGACACGGAGCCCGTGGTGCTCCCCTACTGGAGCACGTTCAACCCCGTACCCTAGGCCCCATCACGCACATCGGTGCCGGCACGCTCACCGGCGTCGCGAAGGCGCGTCCGCACGATGCGGGCGCGCCTTCGCGCTCTTGGCGAGCGCACTTGCGAAGGCCTCGAACCTCGGCCACCTAGCCCCGACTTTGGCTTAGGGGAATCTCCACACGGGTATCACAAGGCCAAAGGCGGATGACGAAAGGCAGAGAGATGAGCTTCGGCCACAAGCACGGCGGCGCGGCTGCCACTGCGACCGTGAAATCGAACAAGGGCAGCACCTATATCTCGCTCGCGGCGCTCACGATGATGAACGTGACCGTCGTGGCGGGCCTTGCGAACGACGTGCAGCAGTCGTTCTACGGACTCTCGTCCGTGACCTACTTCACCCTGGGCGCGCTCCTCTTCTTCCTTCCCACGGGTCTCGTGGCGGCGGAGCTGGCCGGCGGATGGAACGAGCGCGGCGGCATCTTCCGATGGGTCGGCGAGGGCATCGGCCCGGCCTGGGCCTTCGTCTGCATCTTCCTCCTGTGGTTCCAGACCACCTTCAACTTCGGCGTGGGCGTGGCGAGCTTCTCCGCGACCATCGGGTTCTTCACACCCGACTACGACTGGGCCGTGAGCTTCGCCCAGCACCCCACGAACGAGCTCCTCATCATGTGCTGCTGGCTCGGCTTCTATTGGGTTCTCTGCTTCTTGGCCACCAAGGGCGTGAAGGTCTTCGCGCCCCTCACCAAGTACGGCGTGCTCGTGGGCACCTTCATCCCGCTCGCCACGATCATCGTGCTCTTCTTCGTCTACGTGGGCCAGGGCCATCCCATCGAGTTCATGCAGGATCCGGCCACCAACACGCTCATCCCCAAATGGGAGGGCATGAGCACCTTGGCCCTCGCCGCGGGCGTGTTCTTCTCGTTCGCCGGCATCGACATGAACGCCGCGCACATCAAAGAGATCAAGAACCCGCGCAAGACCTACCCGCTCTCCATCATCATCTCGATGGTCCTCGCGCTCGTCATCTTCATGGTGGGCACGCTCATCATCGCGGCGGTGGTGCCCAACAAGGACATCAACGTCCTCTACACCCTCTATGACACGTACAGGACCCTCGGCGCCACCATCGGCATCCCCTGGCTCTACATGATCTTCGTCTACGCCGGCCTCGGCGCCACCATCGCCAACCTCGTGACGAACCTCGCCGGCCCGTCCGTGATGCTCGGCAACGCCGGCCGCTCCGGGTTCCTCCCCAAGTTCCTGCAGAACGAGAACAAGGCGGGCATGCCCTCTCGCCTCATGTACTTCCAGCTGGCCGGCATGACGATCATCGCGTTCGTGGTCTTCCTGCTCCCCAACATCGAGGGGTTCGTGGTGCTCATCACGCAGGCCATCACGATCCTCTACATGCTCTACTACGTCCTCATGTTCATCGCCTTCATACGCCTCAAGTACACCCAGCCCAACCGTCCGCGCTCCTTCGTGGTGCCCGGCGGCAAGGTGGGCGCCTGGATCGTCGCCGGCGTGGGGACCGCGGCTTCGGTCTTCGGCATCGTGCTCGCCCTCTACCCGCCGGCCCAGGTCGCGTCGGAGGTGGGGTCCGGCACCACCTATGTGACGATCATCATCGTGCTCACGGTGCTCGTCCTCGCCATCTCCTTCGGCATCTACTTCCTCTCGCGCAAGCGCGACTGGGTGGATCCCCAGAACAAGATGTCCCCCTTCACGTGGGAGATCGAGGGCCTGAAGAAGCCGGGCAAGGTCACCTCGAACGTCCCTTCCGACATCCTTGCCCAGGGCCAAGATCCCATGGGGCTCCCCATCAAGCGCCACTGGTCGCCGGATGAGCACATAGACCTCACCAAGGTCGCGGGCTACGAGCCTTCGGGCGGTGGGAAGCACCGCTTCGGCCACCATGGAGACGACCAGCCCGTCGCGCCTCCCCAGCCCGCCGCGGAGACCGGCATCCATGCCGTGGCCGCAGCGAACGCCAACTACGTGGCCCCTGCGACGGCCGTCGCCGCGACTCCCGTGCCCGAGCCGGCAGAGGAGACCGTCCATGCCGTGGCAGAGGGCGTGCAGAGAGCGGCGGGTGCCGCCGCAAAGCCCTCGGGCGAGCCGCCGGAGGTCGAAGTGCCCAAGGCCACGGCGGCAGAGGTGGCCGCAGCCGAGCTGCCCGATGATCCCGCCCAGGCCGCCAAGGCGGCGAGCGAGGAGGCCGAGAGGCTCGCCGTCGCAGCCGCCGCCCTCGAGCGGGAGGCCGAGGCCGATAGGGCCCTCTCCGATGCCCGCGAGAGGGCCAAGGCCGCCGTCGCCGCCGCCCGGGACGCCGAACGGGCGGTGGGATTGGTCGAGGACGACGCCGACGCGAAGGCGGATGCGCCGAAGGCCGCGAAGCCGGATGCGCCGGTCGCGCCCGCAACCGATGCCGCCGAGCCTGAGAAGCCGGGAACCGGCACCGAAGGCGAAGCCCCGAGCGACCCCGCGAAGAGCTGAGCGGAATCGCTCCCCCAGCCCTGCCACGCGAGAGGGCCGCGACCCATGGGATCGCGGCCCTCTTCCCCATGCGGTGGTAGGAGGCGGAGCTAGACGGGCATGACCTTGCGATAGAGCATCTCGATGTCCTCTGCCGTGGCGTCCTTCGGGTTGCCCGGGGCGCAGGCATCGGCCATGGCATCGGCCACGAGGCGATCGAGGTCGTCTTCCACAAGGCCATCGACGACGGTGGGGATGCCCACGTCCTCGCCCAGCTGGCGCACGGCGTCCACAGCCGCCTCGCGCGCGTCCTCGATGGACATCTCGTCGACGCCGGAGACGCCCATGGCACGGGCCACCTCGCGCAAGCGCTCGCCGGTGGCATCGGCGTTGTAGGCCATCACATGCGGCAGCATGATCGCGCAGGCCACGCCGTGGGGCGTGTCGTAGTTGGCGCCCAAGGTATGGGCGATGGAGTGAGCGATGCCGAGCCCGACGTTGGAGAAGCCCATGCCGGCGATGTACTGGGCGAGCGCCATGCCGGCGCGACCGGTGCCCGGGACGCCGCTCTTGGCCTCGGCGACGGCATCCCTCAGGTGCTCGGAGATGAGGCGGATGGCCTCCAGGTGGAACATATCGGGGATCTCCCAAGCCGCCTTGGTGGTATAGCCCTCGATGGCATGGGTGAGCGCATCCATGCCGGTGGCCGCGGTGAGGCCCACGGGCATGGAGGCCATCATCTCGGGATCGACGATGGCGACCTCGGGGATGTCGTTGGTGTCGACGCAGACGAACTTGCGCTTCCTCTGCACATCGGTGATCACGTAGTTGATCGTGACCTCGGCCGCCGTCCCCGACGTGGTGGGGATGGCGATGGTGAAGACGGCATGGTTCTGAGTGGGTGCCACGCCCTCGAGCGAGCGCACGTCGGAGAACTCGGGGTTGGTGACGATGATGCCGATGGCCTTGGCGGTGTCCATGGCGCTCCCACCGCCGATGGCGACGATGCAGTCGGCGTTGGATCCGTCGAAGGCCTCCACGCCGGCCTGGACGTTCTCGATCGTGGGGTTGGGCTTCACGTCCTGGAAGATGACGTAGTCCACGGAGGCCCCGTCGAGAATGTCCGTGACCTTCTTCACGACGCCGAACCTCACGAGGTCGGGGTCGGTGCAGATGAAGACCTTGGACTTGCCGTGGCGCTCGATCTCGCCCACGAGCTCGGCGAGGGCGCCGTCGCCATGGTAGGAGACGGTGTTCAAGACGATGCGGTTGGCCATGGGGCTCCCTTCCTCTACGCAGCTTATCCCTGACTTCCATCCTAGCGCCAGATGCGACGGCGGGGACGCGATGGCCCTGGGCTCAAGCCTCCGCCTCGCAAGCCCTCCTGACACCACCGCGCGACCGCCGGTGGTCTCAACTCCGATATCCCTCCGATTGTCGCTGGGAAGCCAACCCTCGAGAGCACCGGCTCGTCGCGCTCCCCCATGCTGGCTCTCGGATACGCCCAGAGGCATCGCGTCCTCGCCCTCATAGGCGAACGCGGCGTCGAGATTCAGAGCGGGATGAGCGAGAGGAGGACGTAGAGGGCGAGACCGGCGGCGGCGCACCAGAGGAGCGACCTCGTCCGCCGTGCCACCCAGAGGACGCCGAGGGCCGCGACGATGGGCATCGCGGCCTGCCACGTGAAGCCGAGCTCCCAGGCAGCGGGCTGGAAGAGATCGTTGGCCACGAGGGCCGCGAAGGCGGCGACGGGGATGAGGTCGAGCACTTCGACGACCCCTGGGGAGAGCTCCCTCGACCGAAGCGCGAAGAGCGGCACCAGACGACAGACGAGCATGGTCGAGAGCACGATGGCGTAGATGAGGAGGAAGGTGCCCGCGCTCACGGCCGCCCCTCCCCTCGGTGCGCCCTGACGGCGCCCTCCGCCTTCGAAGCGGCCTCGTCCTCGGCCTCATCCAGCGCCTCGGGGTCGAGGATCGCCGACGAGTAGGCCCCCTCCTCCTCGGCATCGAGAGCCGCCGCCTCGGGCACCCGGTTGGCGCTCCGGCGGCTCAGTGCCCCTGCCGCGACGCCCGCCACCGCCCCGATCATGATGGCGGGCTGATCCCAGCCGATGAGCTTGGAGACGACGACCGCGCTGGCCGATACCGCGGCCACGATCGCCGTCGCGGACGTGAAGCTCCTGGCGAAGAGCAGGCAGATGAAGATGGAGGTCATGGCGAAGGATGCCACGGCCGTGGGGATGGCGAGCGCATCGCCCGCGAGGGCTCCGACGAAGTTCGCCAGCGCCCAGCTCGCCATGCAGAGGTAGTTGAGGGCGGTGGCGTCCCGCTCGTCCCACGGAGCGCCTCCCGGTTCATCGGCTTGGGCGAAGCGGTCCTGGTTCACGCCGAAGGACTCGTCGGTCACCGTGAGCGCGAAGAGCGCCGAGATTCCCCCCTTCGCCTTCTGGAACCTCGGGGCGAAGGCCGCGGAGTAGAGGAGCTGGCGCAGGTTCACGAATGATATCGAGGCGGCGATGGCAAGGGGCGCCTGGCCCGCCAGCCAGAGGTTGGAGAGCATGAACTGCCCCGCCCCGGTGTAGAAGGTGGCCGAGAGCAAAAACGCCATCCAGGGAGCCAGGCCGACCTCCGCCTCGAGGATCCCGCAGGGGATCCCGATGGCCAGGTAGCCCGCCATGACGGGGAGGGCGTAGGGAAGGACCCTCGCTATGCGCGTTCGGGGAGGCATGGGGCGATCGCTCTCAGGGCCTAGGCCGGATCCTCGCGGCCGCCATCCCAATCCTCGAAGCTCTCGAGGTAGAGGGCCACCGAACGGCTCATCTCCCGGGAGAAGTCCGATGCGTACTTGCGCTCGTGGAAGGCTCGCACCCATGGCTCGAAGCCGCGAGCCCTGGACCTTCCCGCCACCATGGCCCGGGCGCTCGCCTCGTCCACGGGACGGTAGCGATCCTCCATGACCACCGTGGAGAGCGGCATGCGCTCGGGCTTGGGCCGGGCGAGCTGCCGCTCCGTGGGATAGCCGAAGACGAGCATGCAGGCGGGCATCGCCTGGGAGGGCAGGGCCAGGAGCTCGCGCATGGCCTCGCAGCGCTCAAGCACGTCGCCGATGTAGCAGGAGCCCACGCCGAGCGCCCAGGCCGCCACGACCGCGTTCTGGGCGGCGATGTTGGCATCGGAGCAGGCCAGGAGGAGGTCCCCCGGACCGGCGGGTCGACTCTCAACGCCCGCGGCGGCATAGATTGCCCGCCACTTCTCGCAATCGGCGATGAAGACGAGCACCATCGGCGCCGAGGCGATGAAGGGCTGATGGTCGCAGAGCTCGGCGAGCTCGTCCTTCACCGCCTGGTCGCGCACATCGATGATGGAGTAGAGCTGCTGGTTGCCCGCAGTGGGGGCCTCGGTCGCCGCCTCGAGGATGGCCCTTCGCACATCGTCCGGCACGTCGCGGCCATCCCAGACGCGCACGCTCTTCCGGGCCTTCAGCTGGCCCAGCACCGTCTTCGCCTCGTCCATCGGCGAATCTCCCTTCCCTAGCGGGTCTGGCGCTCCGCGGCCTCGACGGCCTGCAGCACGAGCACGGCGGAGGTCACGGCGCCGAGTCCGCCCGGCACGGGGGTGAGGGCCTCCGCCACCTCGGCCGCCTCCGGCGCCACGTCGCCCACGATGCCCATCGTCCGAACCCCATCGCCGGCCGGCGCCTCGTTGATGCCCACGTCCACGACCCAGGCGCCCTTCCCGACCATCTGGGGCGTGACGAAGCCCGCTTCGCCGACGGCCGCCACGAGGAGCTCTGCCCGCCGCGCATGGGACGCGAGGTCCCGGGTCTTGGAATGGCAGAGCGTGACCGTCGCGTCCCGGGCGGTGAGGAGCCCTTGGATGGGGCGGCCCGACACGAGCGAGCGGCCGATCACGCAGGCGTGGCGGCCCCGGACGTCGTAGCCGTAGTGCTTCAGGAGCTCCGTGACGGCCCGAGCGGTGGCCGGGGCGAATCCCAAGGGGTCGCCGGCGAAGACGCGGGCGAGGTTCGCCTCGGTCATGCCGTCCACGTCCTTCGCGGGCGAGAGGAGGGATGCCAGGCGCTTCTCGTCGAGAGGCGCGGGAAGCGGTCGCAGGATGAGCACGCCGTGGACGCAGGGATCGTCGGAGAGGTCCTCGACGAGGCGCTCCAGCTCGCCCTGGGGGATCGAGTCGGCGAGCTTCACGAGCTCCACCGAGAGGCCCGCCTCCTCGGCCCGCCGTGCGATGCCCCGAAGGTAGGCGGCGTCGGAGGGATCCTCGCCCACGCGCACGACGGCCAGCTTCGCCTCGACGCCCCGGTCGCGAAGCGCCTGCACGCGGATCTTGGCGGCGGCCATGAGCGCGTCCGCCACGGGCTTTCCCCGGAGCATCATCGCATGGGGCGCATCGGAAGCGTCGCACGTCGTGGGGCTCATGCCATGAGCCTCCGCTCGACGCGCGAGGTCACTTCGGTTCCCGCTAGCCGCACGAGCTCGCGAATCCTCGCCTGGTGCGCCTCGAGGGCCTGCGCCTTCGGCTTGTCGGCCATCCAGGAGGTGTTGGCGAGCACGGTGGCGCCGGCGCCGTCCGCACAGGCCACGAGCATGGATGCGGCGCAGATGACGTCGCTCGCCGCCATGGCGCTCCCCTCGCGCGAGAGGTAGTCCACCTCATCGAGGGCGCGGGCCGCCACCTCGAACATCTCGAAGGGCGCCTTGCAGGCCGCCTCGAGGGCCTCGGCGAGGGTCGCCGAGCGCGCCTCGCGCTCCTCCAGGCTCTCGCGCGGGAGCCTGAGCGCCGAGGCCACCCGCTCATAGCCCACGGCGTCCTCCTCGGCGAGCTCCATGAACCGAGACCTCGATTCGGCCAGGCGATCTCCGCAGGCGAGCATCTCGTCGCTCACCTGGGCATAGCGGGGGTTCTGCGCCGTGAGGGCGGCCACCATCTGGGCCTGGGCGCAGCCGAGGGCCCCCACAACCGCGCTCGCCGCACCCCCGCCGGGCGAGGGGCTCGGCGAGGCGAGCGCCTCCATGAAGGGCACGACCGTTCCGCTCGATCGGTCGCGCATGGAACCCGTCCCATCGGCCATGGCGATCCCCCTCCCTCGCACGTACCCCCCTAGCCTAGCGAAAGCGGGCGGAGGGCGATGCCTGCCCTCCGCCCTCCCCGCGGTCGTCGATGCGCGGGAAGGCTAGTAGTGGACCACCACCACATCGCCCTGGTTCACGATCTTGGCGAGTTCGGAGGCGGCGCCCACCGGCAGGTTCACACAGCCGTGGGAGCCGTTGTACTCGTTGATCGACCCGCCGAAGGAGCTTCGCCAGTCGGCGTCGTGGAGCCCGATGGAATTGCCGATGAAGGGCATCCAGTAGCTGACGTGGTTCTCGTACTCCTTCTCGTTCGTGCCCGGGTAATAGCCGACGAGCGTCGTGGAGGGATCGCTCTTGTTGAAGTAGCTGTCTATGTAATAGACGCCGGCCGGGGTGGAATGGCCGTCGGACACCTTGCCCGAGACGATGGGGGACTCCCAGATGACGGAGCCATCATCGCCGTACATCCAGGCGTACTGGGAGGAGAGGTCGACGTCGATGTAGCGGTTGCCCCAGTCGCGACCGCCCTCGTCGGGCGGCTGGTCAGCGCTCTGGAGCACCGGCACGTCGATCGTCTGGCTCTCGCCGCTCGTCACGGCCTCGGTGATCCGGGGCGCGAGCGCGGCGGAATCGATGGACCAGCCGTAGGTGCCGCCGGGCACCGTGATCTGCTTGCCGTCGACGCGGGTGTAGCTCCTCTCACGGGAGACGGTGTCAAGCTGCTGGGAGAGCTCGTTCTTGCCCCATTCGGTGATGGCGTTGGTGTCGAGCGTCGGATCGCCGTTCTCGCCCAAGACGACCCAGTCCTTGATGAGCGAGTTGTCGATGACCTTGGCCTCCTGGCCGTTCATGGTGAGGGTCACTTCCGTATCGAGGAAGCCGTTGGCCTTCTGGGCGGCGCTCCTCAGCGCCTCGTCATCGGCCATGACCGTCGGTTGGAGGAGCGCGTCCTCGCCGAGCTCGACCGTTGGCTGGAGGGTGGCGATGGCCTCGTTCACCTGCTCCTCCACCACCTTCGGATCCACCTGGGTGCCGACCGAGGCCTCCTTCACGAGAAAGCTCCCCGTGCCTTCGTCGTAGCTCACGGCGGCGTCCGCGGGCGGCTCGGCGCCCTTGTTGAACTCCTCGACCTTGCCATCGACGATCTCCGTCACCTTGGCGGCATCGAAGGTCGTGCCCTGGTCGGTGGTGATGTCTCGTGGGGTCCAGACCGTGACGGGCCAGGTCCAGGGCTCGGTCTCGGCGATGGCGTTCGCGATGTAGGCGTCGCCGTCGAAGGAGAGGCCGGCCTCGTCGGCTCCGATCGAGAAGTCGAGCCCATCGCCCGTGACGCCGAGCGAGTAGTCGGCGAGCTCCGCCTCGCTCTGCTGGAGCACCTCGTCGCGGGACGCGTTCGAGACGTCCTTGCCGTTGAGGGTCGTGTTGGGCATGAAGGTGCTCTGGAAGTGGAGGCTCACGCCCACATAGATGGCGAGGAGGCCGGCCGCGACGCTCCCGCAGACGATGGCCGCGATCTGAGCGCCGGAGAGCCGCCGCTTTGGGTTGCCGGCGCTCATGTCGGCCTCGGCCCCATCGCCCATCGTCCCGTCATCGCCCTCGTAGCCGTCCGCCAGGGCGGCGTCGACATCGTCGACGGTCAGGGTCTGGAGCGGTTCGGGCGCCACCATCGTCCGATCGGGATCGACGCCGGATTCCTCGACGTAGGGGCCCTCGGGCGCCGGCGCGTCGTCTGGGGAGGCCTCGACCGGCAGGGTCCCATCGAGTCCCTCTGGATCCGGATCGCCGGTGGCCTTCGCCTCGGATGGGGCGCTCGCGCCATCCGAGGCGGGGACGGGCATGACGCCCGTCTCCTCGACATGGCGCGTGGCCTTGAAGGGATTCGCCGCGCCCTTCTTGGCGGAGGGGGCCATATGGCTGGCTTGATGGGCACGGCGCGCCTTTATGCCGCGCGCCGGCTCATCGGGGAGGGGGGCAGGCGCGTTCGAGCCGGTCTCGCCCGCGGACGAGAGGCCCGAACCCCCTTGCTCTTCTGCCATGGTCACCCCCAGTTTCTCCTCGGTTGTAGTCTAATCCAAGCTGTGAACTCTACCGTCTCGCATCGGGCCCTGCGGCCTCATATGCCCTGAACGCGAAGTCTCCAAACGCGATGGAGAATCGATGGTGACGGCGGGCCGCGATCTCGAGCGGCGGCGCTGGGCCGCCCGGCCACAGAAGGGAGCGCCATGGGCAGCGTCATCGACGCCCGGATCGACGATCCTCGGCTCGCGGTGTACCTGAAGCTCACGAACCGCGAGTTGAGGCGCTCCATCGAGGCTGAAGCGGGGGTGCTCGTCGCCGAGTCGGCGCTCGTCGTGGCGAAGGCCCTGGCCTGCGGCCTCGAGCCCCTCTCGCTCCTCGTGGCGAGGCGTCGCCTTGACGCCCTCATGGACCTCGTGAAGGCGCTGCCGGCCTCGACGCCCGTCTTCGCCCTCGATGACGGGGACATCGAGTCCATCACCGGCTATAGGGTCCACCGGGGCGTGCTCGGCGCCTTCGCGAGGCCGAGGGCCCTCTCCCCCGCCGAGGTCATCGAAGGGGCCTCCAGGCTCTGCGTGCTAGAGGCGAGCGTCGACGCCACCAACGTGGGGGCCATCTTCCGATCGGCGGCGGCGCTCGGTGCGGACGGCGTGCTCCTCGATCCCACCTGCGCCGACCCCTATGAGCGTCGTTGCCTGAGGACCTCCATGGGCTGCGTGCTGAGCGTGCCCTGGGCGAGGTTCGAAGCGTGGCCGGGATCGGCGCTCGACGGGCTCAGGGCCCAGGGCTTCACCGTCGCCTCCTGCGCCCTCTCCCCCGACGCCATCGACCTCGCGACGTTCTCCCAGCGCTGGCATGGCGGCATGGGCGCCGAGGGCAAGATCGCCCTCGTCTTCGGCACCGAGGGCGAGGGGCTCGCCCCGGGCACCGTCGCCGCCTCCGACGTCGCCCTGCGCATCCCCATGGCGCGCGCGGTGGACTCGCTCAACGTGGGCGCGGCCGCCGCGATCTTCCTCTGGGAGCTCTTCCGCTCGCCTCGCGGTGGGACCGGCCCCTTGCGCGCACCTTAGGACTCGCTGGCAGCGGGCTTGGGGAGCAGGTCGTTGTCGCGACTGAAGATCCGCATGAACTCCTCGCCGGTGATGGTCTCCTTCACCTGCAGGTAGCGGGCGAGCTCGTGGAGCTTGAACTGGTTCTCGCGAAGGATCCTCACGGCGTTCTGATGGCAGCTCTCCACGATGTCGTGGACCACCTGGTCGATGCGCTCGGCCGTGCCGTCGGCCACGGTGAGCGTTGCCGTGTTGTTGAGGTAGCGATTCTGCACCTGCCCCAGGGCCACCGGGCCGAACTCGTCGGACATGCCGTACTGGGTGACCATGTTCCTCGCGAGCTGGGTGGCTCGCTCGATGTCGTTGGCCGCGCCGGTCGTCACGTCGTGGAAGATGATCTCCTCCGCGCTCCGGCCGCCGCAGAGGACGGCGATCTGGTTCAGGGCCTCGGTCTTGGTGGTGAGGAAGTGCTCGTCCTCCTCCACCTGCATGGTGTAGCCGAGGGCGCCGGAGGTGCGCGGCACGATGGTGATCTTCTGGACCGGCGCCTCGCCCCTCTGGATGGCGGCGACGATGGCATGGCCGATCTCGTGGTAGGCGACGAGCTTCTTCTCCTTCTCGGAGAGCACGGTGGACTTGCGCTCCTCGCCCGCGATGACCACCTCGACGGACTCCTGGAGATCCTCCTGGGAGACGCGGGAGCGCCCCATGCGGACGGCCCGGAGGGCCGCCTCGTTGATGATGTTGGCGAGGTCGGCGCCGGAGGCGCCGGGGGTCGAGCGGGCGATGACGTCGAGGTCGAGGCCCGGCTCCATCTTCACGTCGTGGGCGTGGAGGGCGAGGATGGCCTTCCGGCCCGCGAGGTCGGGGAGCTCCACCGGGATCCGCCGGTCGAAGCGCCCGGGCCTAAGGAGCGCCGGGTCGAGCGTGTCGGGCCGGTTCGTGGCGCCGATGACGACGATGCCCTTGTGGTTGTCGAAGCCGTCCATCTCGGTGAGGAGCTGGTTCAGCGTCTGCTCGCGCTCGTCGTTGGTGGTGAGGCCGGCGTCGCGGCGCTTGCCCACGGTATCGATCTCGTCGATGAAGACGATGCAGGGCGCCTTCTCGTTGGCCTGCTTGAAGAGGTCGCGCACCTTCGCGGCGCCGCGACCCACGAACATCTCGACGAACTCCGAGCCCGAGATGGAGAAGAAGGGCACGTGCGCCTCGCCGGCCACGGCCTTGGCGAGGAGCGTCTTTCCGGTGCCCGGCGGGCCCACGAGGAGCGCCCCGCGCGGGAGCTTGGCGCCGATGGCCTCGTAGCGCTGGGGCTTCTCGAGGAACGAGACGATCTCGGCGAGCGAGTTCTTGGCCTCGTCCTCGCCGGCCACGTCCTTGAACGTGACGCCCGTCTCGGACTGGGCCACCACCTTGGCGCCGCTCTTGCCGAAGTTGCCGAGACCCCCGCCCCCGAAGGTCATGGAGGGGGCGTCATCGCCCATGGACTTGCGGAGCTGGCGGTTCAGGAGATAGCCGCCGCCGAAGATGAGGAGCAGCGGCAGGCCCCAGACCATGAGGAGGTAGACGAGCATGTTGGCGCCGGCGTCGGGGAGCTCGGCCGTGAAGGTCACCTTGTGGTCCTCGAGGCGCTGGACGAGGTCGTTATCGTTGGGGAAGACGTTGGTCTGGAAGGTCTGGTTGGCCTTGTCGCCCTTGCCGGTGAAGAGGATCGTGTCGGCATCGGTGTTGTACTGCACTTGGTCGACCTCGCCATCGTCCACCATCGAGATGAAGGTGGAGTAATCCACCGGCTGCACCTGGTTCTGGGTGATGGCGGGATAGAGGAAGGCCCTGACCGCGATGACGACGGCGATGGCGAGGATCACGTAGAGGATGATCGACTGGCGTTTCTGCTTGCTGTCCATGGGGTCCCGTCTGTGAGGTCCGGATGGTCGTCGCTGGCATCTGGGGCTTCGAGGCCCCTCGGCCCAAGGCTCGGCCCTAGAACCTCATACCCTACTGCAAGGGAGCGTTACCTGCGCCGGGCCGGGCCGAGCGGAGCCCTCCCGTCCGGGCGGTCCACCTAGCGGCGCTTGCCCTTCCGCGCCTGCATGCGGCGTTGGGCACGGTTCCCGCCCTGGGGCGGGCGGCCCTCCTGCATCGACTGCATCATCGACTTCATGGCCCTGGGGTTCAGCTTCCCGGAGTTCTGGAGCGAGCGGAGCTTGCCCATCATCCGGTTCATCTCGTCCCACTGGCGGATGAGCTGGTTCACCTCCTGAACCGAGCGGCCCGAGCCCTTGGCGATCCTGGCCCTTCGCATGCCGTTGATGATCTTGGGGCGGTTGCGCTCTTCGGGCGTCATCGAGCGGATCATGGCCTCCATGCGCGTGACCACGCCCTCGTCGATGCCCTGGGGAAGCTGCCCCATCATCCGTTCGCCGCCGGGCAGCATCGAGAGGATCTTGCCCACGCCGCCGAGCTTGCGGATGCTCGCCATCTGCTTCAGCATGTCGTCCATGGTGAAGCCCTCGTTGAGCATGCGCTCGGCATCGCGCATCTGCTCCTCGTCGGCCAGGGCCTCCGCCTGCTCGATGATGCCCACCACGTCGCCCATGCCGAGGATGCGCTTGGCCATGCGATCGGGATGGAAGACCTCGAGCGAATCGGGCCTCTCGCCCATGGAGACGAACTTGATGGGCTTTCCCGTGACGGCCCTCACCGAGAGCGCGCCGCCGCCGCGAGCGTCGCCATCGAGCTTGGACATGATGACGCCGTCGAAGTCGGTCTTCTCGGAGAACTCCGTGACGACGTTCACGAGGTCCTGGCCGGTCATGGCGTCCACCACCATGAGCACCTGGTCGGGGCGGACGGCGCGCTTGATGGCCACGGCCTCGGCCATCATGGCCTCGTCGATCTGGAGGCGCCCCGCAGTGTCGACGATGACCACGTCGGCGCCCTCCTCGCCCGCCCGGGCCACCGCGCCCTGGGCGATGGCGACGGGGTCTTTGCCATCGCCCCTGAAGACCGGCACGCCCACCTCGCGGCCGAGGGTCTCCAGCTGATCGGCCGCCGCCGGACGGTAGACGTCGCAGGCGGCGAGGAGCGGGTGGCGCCCCTGGCCCTTCAGCAGGTAGGCGAGCTTGGCCGCCGCCGTCGTCTTGCCCGAGCCCTGGAGTCCCACGAGCATGATCACGTTGGGCTTGCGGTTGGGGGCGAGCGCGAGCGAGCTCTCGGTGGAGCCCAGGAGCCCCGTGAGCTCGTCCAGCACGACGCGGATGACGTTCTGGGCCGGCGTGAGCGAGTCGAGCACGTCCGTGGCCAGGCACTGCTCTTTGCAGTCGGCCACGAACTTCTTCACCACGCGGAAGTTGACGTCGGCCTCCAGGAGCGCGAGGCGGATCTCGCGCATCGCGACGGTGATGTCGTCTTCCGTGAGACGTCCCTTGCCGCGGAGCTTGTCGAAGGTGTCCTGAAGGCGATCCTGGAGCGAGTTGAACATCGTGGGCCTTTCTCGAAAGCGATGGGAGACGGCTAGCTGGCGCTGCCGTCCACGAGGGCGGTCGCGAACTCGAGGGCGTCGAAGCGCTCGAAGTCCTCGATGGACTCCCCCACCCCGATGCGGAAGATGGGGAGACCCAGCTGCGAGCTTATGGCCACGGCGATGCCGCCCTTGGCGGTGCCGTCGAGCTTGGTGACGATGAGGCCGTCGAGCTCGAGCGCGCTATGGAACTCCTTGGCCTGGGAGAGGCCGTTCTGACCGGTGGTGGCGTCCACGACGAGCACCACGTGCACGGGCATCGTCGCCTTCTTGCGCGTGACCCCCACCACCTTCGCGAGCTCGCGCATGAGGTCCTGGGAGGTGTGGAGGCGCCCGGCCGTGTCGATGAGCACGAGGTCGCTTCCGCGAAGCGCCCCCTCCTCGAGCACGTCGTAGCAGACGCTCGCCGGATCGGCGCCGCGCGGCCGGCTGATGATGGGGACGTCCGCCCGCTTGGCCCAGACGTCCAGCTGCTCGAGCGCGGCCGCCCGGAAGGTGTCGCCGCAGCCGATGATCACCCGGCGCCCGGCATCGCGCCCGGCGTTGGCGAGCTTTCCCACGGTCGTGGTCTTGCCGGCGCCGTTGATGCCCACGAAGAGGACGCAGGAGGGGTTCTCGTCGAAGGGATCGACGTCCGCCGTCGCGAACTCGGCGGCGATGCGTCGGGCGAGGGCCGACCTCAGCTGGCGATCGGTCCTCAGGCCCTTCCTCGCCGCCATGTCGCGGAGGTCGTCGGTGACGGCGATGGCCACGTCGGCCCCCATGTCGCCGAGGACGAGCGTGTCCTCGAGGTCCTCCCAGAAGTCCTCGCCCACCTCTCCGCCGAAGTACAGGATCTCGTTCAGCGTCTCCCGCGAGCGGGAGAGTCCCCTCTTCAGGCGATCGATGAATGCCATGGCTACTCCCCACTCCCGTTCGGGGCCTGGGCCCTCTCCTCGGAGGGCATCTCGGATTCGGCCTTCGCCCCCGGCTTCGGCTTCCGGAAGTCCGCGAGCCTCTGGGACACCGCGCGCGAGACGCCGTCGGCTCCCATGGAGACACCGTAGAGCACGTCCGCTTGCTCCATCGTGCGGCGCTGGTGGCTGATCACGATGAGCTGGGTCTGGCGCTTCAGCGTGTCGAGCGAGTCCAGGAGCTTGTCGAGGTTGCGATCGTCGAGCGCCTGCTCCACCTCGTCGAAGACGTAGAAGGGCACCGTGCGCGTGCGGTAGACGGCGAACAGGAGCGCGAGCGCCGTGAGCGACTGCTCGCCGCCGGAGAGGAGCGTCATCTTGGTCACGCGCTTGCCGGGGGGCTGGGCGCGCACCTCGATGCCGGTCTCCTCCGGATGCCCGGGATCGGTCATCTCGAGCCGTGCGTCGCCGCCGCCGAAGAGCGTCCGGAAGACGTCGGAGAAGTTGGCGTCCACGGCCTTGAAGGTCTCGAGGAACCGGGCGCGCATCTTGCGGTCGATGGCGCGCGAGATCTTGTTCAGCGAATCCCGCGCGGCCGTGAGGTCGTCGAGCTCGGCCTGGACGGCCGAGAGGCGCGCCCGCCCCTCCTCGAACTGCGAGAGGGCCACCATGTTCACGGGGCCCATGGCCTCGATCCTGGCGAGGACGAGCGAGAGCTCGCGCTCCATGGCGCCGCGATCGCTTGGCGCCTCGAGCCCGAAGGCCTCCTCGATCCCCATCGCACCGAGCTCGCGAACCCTCTCGACGGCCTGGTTGACCTGGAGCTCGATGATCTGCGAGTCGGTCTGGGCCTGCGCGATGTCGGCCTGGGCCCGGGTCTGGCCATCGCGCGCCTCGTCGACCTCGCGCTCGGCGGCGGCGACGGTCTCCTTGAGCGAGGCGGAGTCGGCCTCGGCCACGCTCGAGCGGTCCCTCAGCAGCGTCGCCTTCTCGAGCGCCTCCTCGTGGAGGGCGTCCACGATCCTGTGCAGAGGCTCCACGCGACGGGCGATCACCTGGAGCGCGCTCGCGCCCTCGAGGATCGCCCCCCGCTCGGCCCCGGCCTCCGCCAAGCGCCTCTCGAGCGAGGCCGCCTGCGACGTGAGGGCCGTGGCGCGCTCCTCGGCCCTCATGGCCGAGATGCGCGCCGCTTCGAGGGCGTCGCGGGCGCTGTCGGCCTCGCGGCGGGCGCGCACGGCCTCGTCATCCAATCCGGCGATGGCGCCCGTGGCCCGCTGGAGCTCCTCGTCGGCTTCGGCGATCTCGCCCTCGAGCTCCGCCAGGCGCTCGCGCTCCTTCGAGACCTTCCCGCGAGCCTCCTCGCGCTCCCGCTCCAGACGCTCCCTCTCGGCGGTGGCCCTGTCGAGAACCTCCCTCTGACGACCCGTCTCGCGGAGGATCCCGTCGCGCTCGACGGCGAGGGCCGCGAGGGCCGAGAGGGCTTCCGCCTCCTTCGCGCGAAGGTCCTCGAGGTGGCGCTCGGCCTCGTCGAAAGCCGTGGCGGCGCGCTCCTTCGCCTCGGCGAGCTTCGGTGCGAGCTCCGTGAGCTCGGCCATCCTCCGGCTCCTCCCGAGCACCTCGGCGGCGCCCGCGTCGGCATCTCCGAGCCGGATGCGCCCGTCGGGAAGGACGACGCTTCCGTCTTCGCCGAGGGCGCCCCGGGCGCGCCCTGAGGCCACGAGCTCGCGCCCCTCGCCCGCATCCCTCGCCCTCGCGAAGCCGGCGAAGAGCGCCCGCGCCAAGGGCTCGACCGAGGCGTCCTTGGCCTTCACGACGAGCTCGCCTTCGCCCCCCTCCTTCGAGGAGGGCGCCACCATGAGGCTCGCCCGGCCGCGCACGCCGTCCATGGCGGCGGCCTCGAGCATGGTCGGGAGCTCGCCCGCATCGCCCAATGGAAAGGCCCTCAGATCGTCTCCGAGGTAGGAGGCGACGGCCCGGGAGAGCTCCTCGGGCACGTCGAGGAGGTCGATGAGGCGCCCCTTCGAGGGCGCGAGTGCCTGCAGCGCCCTCTGGAGGGCGTCCGAGGCGACGGCGCGCTCCCCCATCGCCTCGAGCGATTCAAGCTCCGCCTTGGCCCTGACGGCCTCGGCGTCGGCCTCCGTGCGCTCGCTCCGGGCCTTGGAGAGGGCCTCTTGGGCGCGCCCGCGATCGGCGGCCAGCGCCTCGGAATCCCGTCGCGCCTGGGCCTCGCCCTCGTCGAGGTCGGCGAGCGCCCGCTCGGCCTTGGCCGCGTCCTGCGAGGCGGCGCGAATCGATGCATCGAGCTCGGCCAGGCGGTCGGCGATGAGGCGATCGGCCACATCCGCGTTGGCGAGGGACTGCGCGATCCGGCTCCTCTCGAGCACCTTCCCATCGGAGGCGCGCTGGGCCCTCCGCATCCGCTCACGGGCCGCGTCGAGGGCCGCCTGGGCTATCCTCGCCCGCTCGCGGGCCTCCCCGTCCGCGGGGACGAGCCTCTCCAAGCGCGCCTCGAGGGCATCGGACTCCGCCCGGGCGGCGTCGAGCGCCGTCTGGGCCTCCGCGAGCTCCCCTCCGAGCTCCTGCAGCTCGCGATCGGCGGCGCCGATCCGCCTCCTCGCCTCGGAGAGCCGCTCCACCACGTGGCGGCCCTTCTCGTCCAGGAGGCGAAGCGCCGCGGAGGCGCCGCTGAGGGCCTGCTGCGAGCGATGGCGCTGCTCCTCGAGGTCGCCGACGAAGAGGCCCTTCTCCTCGAGGAGGCGCTTCACGTCCTGCAGCTCGCGCTCCTTCTCGCGCAGGCGATAGGACGCGAGCTCGGCCGCGGCCTCGGCCTCCGTGCGCCTCTTGGAGATGGCGTCCCACTGCCCCTGGAGCCTGCGGACGTCGTCGACGGCGAGGGTGGTCTCGAGGATGCCCCTGCGCTCCTGGAGCTCCTCCATGGCGCGGGCGCGATCCACCTGCTTCTCGAGGGGCCTGAGCTCGCGGCGGAGCATCCGCACGTAGTCGTGGATGCGCTGGACGTCCTCATCGAGGCGCTTGAGCTTGCGCTCGGCCCGCTCCTTGCGCTGACGGTGCTTGGCGATGCCCGCCGCCTCCTCGACGAGGGCCCGGCGCTCCTCGGGGCGGCTCTGGAGCACCTCGCCCAAGCGCCCCTGGCTGATGATCGAATAGGTGTCGCGGCCGAGGCCCATGTCGTAGAGGAGGTCGCGGATGTCCCGGAGGCGCACCTGGGCGCCGTTCAGGAGGTACTCGCTCTCCCCCGAGCGGTACATCCTCCGCGTGATGGCCACCTCGCTGAAGTCGAGGGGCAGCGCGTGGTCCGAGTTGTCGAGCACGAGCGTGACCTCGGCCACGCCCACGGCATGGCGCTGGGCGCTTCCGGCGAAGATGACGTCCTCCATGGCCTGGCCTCGGAGCGTCTTCGCGCTCTGCTCGCCGAGCACCCAGAGGATGGCATCCGATACGTTGGACTTCCCCGAGCCGTTGGGCCCCACGACCACCGTGAGGCCGGGATCGAAGGAGAGCCGCGTGCGCTCGAGGAAGGACTTGAAGCCCTTCAGGGTGAGGGCCTTCAGATACACGGCGCCTCGCCGTCCCCCGCGTCCCCGAAGCGGCGGACGGGGCCATCCGGGCGCTCCGGCTCAAGGCTCGCGAGCGCCGCCTGGGCCGCCCGGGTCTCCGACTCCTTCTTGGTGGAGCCGCTCCCCTTGCCGGCGACCTTTCCCGCCACCTTGACCTCGGTGGTGAAGACGGGCTCGTGGGCGGGGCCGGTCTGGGACACGAGCTCGTAGGAGGGGGCGCAGCGATACCTCGCCTGGGTGAGCTCCTGGAGCCGCGACTTGGCCGAGATGGGGCGCCCCGCCACCTCCGGCATCGTCTGGTCGAGGAGCGTCCCCGCCACGAACTGGCGGCAGGGCCCCTCTCCCCCATCGAGGAAGATGGCCGCGACGAGCGCCTCGTAGACGTTCTCGAGCGCCGAGCGGAGCCCTCGGCCCCCCGTGCCCAACTCGCTCTCGCCGAAGACGATGCAGGTCGCGAGGCCCATCTCGCGGGCCACGGACGAGAGCTTTCCGCCAGAGACGAGCGAGATCCTCGTGCGGGTGAGCGCGCCCTCGTCCATCTGGGGATAGCGTTCGTAGAGCTCGAGGGCCACGAGCGCGCCGAGGAGGGAATCGCCGAGGAACTCGAGCCGCTCGTAGGAGTCCTC
Source organism: uncultured Atopobiaceae bacterium (assembly GCA_947631545.1). Classification (GTDB taxonomy): domain Bacteria; phylum Actinomycetota; class Coriobacteriia; order Coriobacteriales; family Atopobiaceae; genus CANRLS01. Next base: position 33,524 of record CANRLS010000005.1, on the reverse strand, counting down.
GAGCGCATGGCCCTCCACGGCCGAGGGATGGGTGATGGCCTTTGCCAGGAGGTTCCGATCATCGAAGGAATACCCGATGATCTCCTCGGCGAGGTCGAGGGTATCGGCCGAGAGCATCAGGGCCCTAGAGCACCCTCACGATGGCGTCCGCCGCATCGCCCACGGTCTCGATGGCCTCGAGGTCGTCATCGTCGACGGTGACCTCGAACTCATCCTCCATGGCGGTGACCATCTCGATGCGATCGAGGGAATCGGCCTCGAGTGACTCGAAGGTCGTGTCCTCATCCAGGGTGTCGGGATCGACGTCCATGGTCTCGGCGACCACGGCGACGATCTTCTCGAGGACCTCATCGCGATCCATGCTCTAAGCCTCCTTGGCTCGGCGGGGTTCCAAAACCCTCGATGACGGCGCGGGATGGCCGCCATCGGATGGACAGTCCGTTGCCTACCCTAGGCCAAAACCTCGGCGATGTCATCGGCGAGGCTGTGGGTCACGGCCCGCTCTGCGGCGAGCGCGCCGTTCTTCACCGCTTCCGCGCTCGTCGCGCCATGGCCGATGAAGACGGGTGCCCGGCAACCCAGGAGCACGGCCCCGCCATGGACGTCGCCCGAGAGGTCCTCGGCCACCTCCGAGAGCGCCCCCTTGACGAGCAGGCCGCCCAGACCGGTGACGAGGTTGGCCTTGGCCATGGCCCTCAGTCTCCGGGACAGGTACTTCGCGGTGCCCTCCATGGACTTGAGGGCGACGTTGCCGGTGAAGCCGTCGGAGACGATGACGTCCACATCGCCGAGGAGGATGTCGGTCCCCTCGCAGTTGCCGATGAAATTCACACCCTGGGACGTGGCCTCCGCGAGCGCCGCATGGGCGGCGATGACGGACTCCGATCCCTTCGCGTCCTCGGTGCCGTTGGAGAGGAGCGCGACCGTGGGGTGGGCGATGCCGAGCTCCTTTTGGGCCATGACCTGGCCCATAAGGGCGAACTGCACGATCATCTCGGGCCGGCAGTCGGCGTTGGCCCCCAAGTCGAGCATGATGCGCTTGGCGCCGTCGAGCCCGGGCACGACGGCCGCGAGCGCCGGACGCTTGACGCCCTTCACGCGACCGACGTGGAGCGTCGCCGCCGTGAGCACGGCTCCGGTGGAGCCGGCCGAGAAGAACGCGTCGGCTTCGCCCTTGCGCACGGCCTGGCAGCCGCGGACGATGGAGGAGTCCCGCTTGCGGCGCACGGCCTCGGCCGGATGCTCGCCCATGCCGATGACCTCGGTGGTCACGAGCGGCGCGGTGCGCGGATGCGATTCGGCGAAGGGCCCGACCACGTCCCCATCGCCCGCGACGAGCAGGTTCAGCTCGGAGTCCGCCTCGAGCGCCTGAGCGCAGCCGTCGAGCACGACCTGGGCCGGCTCGTCCCCGCCCATCGCATCGATGCAGATGACCGCCATGGTATGGACCTTCCCCCTGAGACGTTCCAAAAAGAGAGGCCGCCGCGCGGTGCGGGCGACCTCCCGACGATCCTTGGCTCCGAGCGCGCGCGAGCGGCGCTACTCGACCACCAGGACCTCGCGCTCCTTGTAGTAGCCGCAGCTCGGGCACACGCGGTGCGGGAGCTTCACGGCCCCGCAGCGGGGGCAGGTGGAACGAGCGGGCATCTCGGCCACGCTGTTGGCCGAACGACGATGGTGCGTCGCGATGCGGCCCTTCTTCTGCTTGGGTACTGCCATGAGGCGCCTTCCTATGTGTGTGTCGCAAACAAACGGAGACTATAGCATGACGGAGTGGCGAACATCCGCGCGAAACCGCACGTCCACAGGATGGGCGAGGACGCCTCAGCTCTCGTCGTCGCGAACCTCGAAGTCCTTGAGGACGGAGAACGGATTCATGGGATCGGGCTCTTGGGCGAGCCGCTCGGCGCAGCCGCAATCCCCCTCGTTCAGATTCTGACCGCAGACCGGGCAGAGCCCCTTGCAATCCTCGCGGCAGAGGACCTTGAAGGGGATCTCCACCGCCACGGCGCTCCGCACGGGCTCGGTGAGGTCGAGGGACTCGTCCCTTATGGGGTAGGTCTCGACGCCATCGTCCCCATCATCCGCCTCGAACTCGCTGCCCTCGGGGGCGAAGAGCGCTTCGACCTGGCCCTCCAGGTCGAGCTCGGCGGGACCGAGGCAGCGATCGCACTCGCCGAGGAGGCGGGCCCTCGCCGAGCCGGTGGCCAGGATGGCCTCGCCGGTGTTGGTGAGCAAGAGGTCGTAGGCGATGCCATCGGGCGCCGAGAAGTCGCGATCGCCCGCGCGGAAACCGGCGCAGGCGAGCGTGCCCGCGAGGGGGAGCGCCTGCCCGGGCTCGGCGAGACGCTCGTCGAGCCTCACGACGGGATCGCTGCGGGAGGGATCGCTTCCGGCCATGGCGGCGCCGATCACCAGACCGGGACGTCGCGGTCGTAGGAGCCTTGGGTGAGGGTGGAGCGGCAGCTGCTCACAGTCGCCGTCACGGAGTTCAGGTTCTCTTCCAGGCGCGAGAGCAGGCTCTCGACGTACTCCTCGGCGCTGTAGCGCGTATCGCGCTCGTACTGCTGGGCCTGGTCGCGGATCTCCTCGGCCTGCTGGTTCGCCAGCCGCACGACCTCCTGGTCGCTCGCCAGGATGAGCGCCTGCTGCTGCGCGTCGTGGATGATCGAATCTGCCTGCTGCTCCGCATGGGCCAGGATCTCGGACTCGGCCTTGCGGATGCGGCGCGCGTCGGCGAACTCGCGCTCGAAGAGGTCGCGGATCTCGTCGGTGATGGCGAAGACGTCCTCGGGATCCACCTGCTTGGTGCCGCGTCCGCCGAAGGCGGGGCGCGCGTCCTCCACGAGGTCGTCAAGGTCCTGCAAGAGGTTTTCCAGCTCCTCGCCCGGCTGCATATGTGGCTCCTTTCAAGGGGGGACGCTGGGACCAGCCGCGCGGGCCTTGGGACCGTGCGGCCTTTCCGCGTGCATCGTAGCAGAACGCGCAGGTGGGAAGAGCAGTCTGGCAGCCCGTCAACCGCTAGGTCGCATGGCTCGCGAGACGAGCGGCGACGCACGGCGGCACGAGGGCGCTCACATCGCCGCCGAGCGAGGCGATCTCGCGCACCACGGAGCTCGAGACGTAGGAGAAATCCGGCCGGCTCATGACGAAGATGCTCTCGATGTCGGGCGCCATCCGTTGGTTCACCGCCGCCTGCTGGAGCTCGTACTCGAAGTCGGTCGCGGCCCTGAGCCCCTTGACGACGGCATGGGCGCCGACGCTGTGGCAGAAGTCCACGAGGAGCCCCGTGAGGCCGACCACGTCCACGTCCTCGAGGCCGGCGGCCGCGAGGGACTCCTCGACGAGGGCGATGCGCTCCTCAAGGGAGAAGCTCGTGCCCGTGCCGTGCTTCCCCTCGCTCGCGGCCACGGCCACGGTCACATGCGGGGCGAGGCGCCGGGCGCGCGCGATGACGTCGATATGGCCGAGGGTCACCGGGTCGAAGCTGCCGGGCACCACCACGTGCTGTATGCCGTTCGCCTCCATGGCCGTCCCTTCCGAAGGTTCGTGTCGGCTCGCCCCGCGAGTTCGGGGCTTCAAGCATAGAGCCAGAGGTCGAGCGCCGTATCCCCGTAGCGACGACTCGAGGAGAGCTCGAAGGCATGGGATTCGGGCAGCCCAGGCGCATCGGCCGCCCGCTCGTGGACGATGAGGGCGCCGGGAACGAGGTCGCCGGCGTCGGCGAGCGCCTGGACCAGGGCCGCCGTGCGGGCCGGATCCTCGGCATAGGGGGGATCGAGGAGGACGATGTCGAAGGGAGCGCCCGGAAGCGATCCGCGCTCGATGAGCGCATGGGCGTCGCCCCGAACGACCTTCGCCTGGGCCTTCGCCCCGAGGGCGTCGATGTTCGAGCGGATCCGGGCCGATGTTCTGGCATCGCGCTCGATGAGCGTGGCGTGGGCGGCTCCGCGGGACAGGAACTCGAGGGAGAGCGCGCCCGAGCCGGCGAAGGGATCGAGGATGGAGGCGCCCTCGAGGCTGAGCCCGCGGGCCGAGGCCACGATCGACGCCATGGCCTCGCGGATCCTCTCCTGGGTTGGACGGGTGCCTCGACCCTGCGGGGCGCCGATGCGCCGTCCCCGCCACCTGCCGCCGACTATGCGCATGGGAGCTCCCCCGAGGCGAAGCCCGCCCGAACGGGGCGGGACGGGCGCCGGCGCGCCACCGCCCCTGCCGCGGCGCCGATCCGGATCTTGAACATCAGCCGTCGCCGCCTTCGAGGCGACGGCCGTAGCGCGATCGCACCTCGTGCTCGAGCAGCCCGTGATCGGGATGCTCGAGCGCCGGATCCTCGAGGCAGATCCGCTTCGCGGCCTCATGGGCCGCTTCGATGAGATCCCGGTCGCCCAGCAGGTCGACCAGCCGGAAGGTCACCTCGCCGGATTGGCGATATCCCAGGACCTCGCCCTCATGGCGGAGCTTCAGGTCGAGTTCCGCCAGCTCGAAGCCGTCGTCCGTTCGCTCGAGGGCCTTGAGGCGCTCCCAGGCGGCGCTCCCCCGCTTGGCGTCGGCGACGAGGAGGGCCCTTCCGGGCGCATCCCCGCGTCCCACGCGTCCCCTGAGCTGGTGGAGCGTCGCCAGCCCGAAGCGGTCGGCGTCGAGGATCGCCATCACCGTGGCATTGGGCACATCGACCCCCACTTCGACGACGGTGGTGGTCACGAGGACGTCGATGGTGCCCTCGCGCATGGCGGACATCACCTCGTCCTTCTCCTGCGCCGAGAGCCGCCCGTGGAGGAGCCCCACGCGAAGCCCCTGGAATTCCTTGCGCTGGAGGTTCCGCTGGGTCGCGACGGCGCTCGCGAGCCTGCGCTCGGCCTTGCCGTCGCCCTCGCCTCGAGCGCCCCAATCGCCGAGGGCGCTGCCGTCGTCGGCGTCGTCCACGAGTGGGCAGACGACGTAGGCCTGCCGCCCCGCTGCCACGGCCTCGCGGATGGCGTCCCATACCTCGTCGATGGAGCCGGGGCTCACGAGCTTCGTCGACACGCCGGCGCCGGGCCTCGGGCGCTCGCTCATCGTGGACACGCTCACGTCGCCGTAGACCGAGAGCGCGAGCGTGCGCGGGATGGGAGTCGCGGTCATGGAGAGCACGTCGGCCCGGGCGGCCTTGCCGGCCAGGGCGATCCTCTGGTTCACGCCGAAGCGGTGCTGCTCGTCGACGACGACGAAGGTCAGCTTGGGGAAGGCGATGTCGCCCGAGAGGAGCGCCGTGGTGCCGAAGACGACCGTGACCTCGCCCTCGGCGACGAGCCGGGCCGTCTCGGCCCGCTCGGCGGCGGGGGTGGCGCCCGTGACGAGCCGCCAGGAGACGCCGGCCCGATCGAGCACGGGACCCAAGCTCTCCGTGTACTGGCGGGCGAGGACCGACGTGGGGGCCATGACCGCCGCCTGCGCCTGCGAATCGGCGACCGCGCCCAGCGCCACTGCGGCGACGGCGGTCTTGCCGGTGCCCACATCGCCTTGGAGGAGCCGGTTCATCGGACGCTCCTCGGCCATGCCGGCCAGGATCTCGTCCACCGCCCGGCGCTGGTCCGCCGTGAGGCTGAAGGGCAGGGCGCCGACGACGGCCTTCGCATGGGGGCCGTCCGTCACGTGCGCGAAGCCCTTGGGGAGCTCCCTTCCCTGGAGCCGCCGCAGGTGGAGCCCCACCTGGAGGCAGAGGAGCTCGTCGAAGGCGAGACGGCGGCGGGCCGCCTCTGCCGCGTCCAGGCTCGGCGGGAAGTGGGCCCAGCGAAGCGCGTTCGCCTCGGAGATGAGGCCGAGGCGCGCGATGAGGTCCGCGGGCACGAAATCGCAGACGCCTCCGGCGTCCACCAGCGCCGCCGAGACGATGCGGCGCATCCATGCGGCCGAGAGCCCCTCGGTGACGCCATGGACCGGCAGCACCCGGGCCCGCTGGGCGAGCGCGCCAGCCGCGCCCGGCTGGCCGGATGCGGCGCGCTCCCCCTCGGAGGCCTCGGCCACCACCTCGTGGAAGGCCGGCGTCATGGCCTTGAAGCCGTAGCTGAAGGTGACCTTGCCCGAGACCGCCACCAGATCGCCCTTATGGAAGCGATCCCTCAGCCAGGGCTGGCGAAAGAACGAGAGACGCAGGATCCCCGTGGGATCGGCGAGGTAGACCTCGAGGATGTCGAGCCGGGGACGCGGGCGCTTGGAGCGGATGCGATCGACGGCGGCGACGATGGTCACCTGCTGGCCCACCTCGGCATCGCCGATGGTGGATACCCGCGAGAAGTCGAGATAGCGGATGGGGACATGGAGCAGGAGGTCGCGCACCGACCTCAGGCCCAGGCGATCGAGCGCGTCGGCGCGCTTGCCGCGCACGTAGCGGAGCCGCCCCACGCCCGCGTCGAGCGCCGCCGTCTCGGTCAGCCGCTCATGCGCCTTGGGCACCTGAAGCTTCGAGGACGCGCCCCTGCCCAACGCGCCCCTACTCGATGGAGAAGATGATCGGATAGAGCGGCTGCTCGCCTCGGTGCGGATCCATCTCGAGGTCGGGCTCGGCCTCCTCGATCTTGGCGCAGAGGGCCTCGAACTTGTCCTCGGGCATGTCCTTGCCGGCGAGGATCGTGAGGGTGTCTCCCTCATCGGCCTCCTGCATCTTCCGCACGAGGGCGAGCGTCACCTCGTCGACGCTCTCGCCCACGACGGTGATGTCGCCATCCTGGATGCCCATGACGTCGCCCTTCTTGATGGGCGATCCGTCGGCGGCCTGCGAGTCGCGGATGGCCGTGGTGACCTCGCCGTCGTGCATCTCGGAGATGGCCTCCCGCATCGCGTCGGCGATGGTGTCTATATCCTTGTCGTTCTCCACCACGAACATGGCGGCGAAGGCCTGGGGAACCGTCTTGGTGGGCACCACCGTGACCTTGCAGTCGTCCACGGCGCCGGCGGCCGCCTCGGCGGCCATGCGGATGTTGCCGTTGTCGGGAAGGACGATGACGTTCTCGGCGTTGCACTTCTCGATGGCCGTGAGGATGTCGGCCGTGGAGGGGTTCATGGTCTGGCCGCCCGAGACCACCTGGTCGACGCCGAGGGACTTCAGGATGTCGGCCTCGCCCGAACCTGCGGCCACGGCCACGAAGCCGAGCTCCTTCTTGGCGGGCGCGCTCGTGGCGATGCTCGGGGCGTCCATGACATCCTCGTGGGTCTGGGCCGCGGCCTCGGCATCGCGGGCGAGGATCGCCGTGCGCTCCTTGCCCTCGAGATCCATGTTGTGGATGAGGACCTCGAAGATCTGGCCCTGCTCGAGCATGTGGTGAAGCACCTTGTCGGGCGCGTTCACGTGCACGTGCAGCTTGTAGTCGGGGAAGGAGCCCACGAGGAGCTCGCAGTCGCCCTGCTGGGCGAGCCAGTCGAGGTTCTTGTCCTTGTCGAAGGAGGGATCGTCGGCCTTGAAGAGGAACTCCGTGCAGTAGCGGAACTCCGAGCCCTCCCAGTCGTCGTTGATGACGAAGTGCACGACGTCGGAGACGGCCTGCTTGGCCTGGGCGTGCTCGTCCGAGGCACCGGTGTCGACCGTGGTCTTGAAGTCGCGGATGCCCTCGCCGTCGCCGGTGACGGCGTTCACGAAGGCCTCGAAGAAGACGGCGAACCCGAACGCGCCGGAGTCGACGACGCCGTTCTCCTTGAGCACGGGCAGAAGGTCCGGGGTGCGCGCCACGGACTCGTAGGCCTGGGTCACGAGCGCCTTCAGCGCATCCGAGAGATCCATCCTCTGCTTGGCGCACTCGTCGGCCTTGGCCGAGATATCCGATACCACGGTGAGGATGGTGCCCTCCACGGGCTTGCGCACCGCCTGGAAGGCGATCTTCTTGGCGTTCCGCGCCGCGTCGGCGAAATCCCGAGTGGTGATGGGATCGTCCTTGCACTCCACGAGCCCCTCGGCGAAGCCGCGCAGGATCTGGCTCGTGATGACGCCGGAGTTGCCGCGGGCGCCCATGAGCGAGCCATGGGTGATGGCCTTGGCGACGGCCGCCATATCGGCGTCGGGCGGCAGCGCCTCCACGTCCGACACGACGGTCTTGAGCGTGAGGCTCATGTTGGTGCCGGTGTCGCCGTCGGGGACGGGGAAGACGTTCAGCTTGTTGATCTCTTCTGCCTTGTCCTGGACGGCCTTGGCGGCCACGGGAAAGCACTGGCGGATGACGTCGGCGATCATGTTCTCGACTCCCTTGAGGGGCGGATGGCTGGCGGTCTTTGAGCTAACGGGCGCGGATGTCCTCGATGGAAACCCTCACGTCCGCGTTCTGGATCTCGGCGATGGTCTTGAGCACGAAACCGACGGTGCTCTTGAGGTTCTCGGTGACCTGCCGCATGTTGACGTTGGAGTCCACAACCACGTGGAGCGTGACGACGACCGTGCCGCCCTCGGTCGTGACCTCGATGCCCTTGCGGAGCGTGCGAAGCGAGAAGAGGTCGACGATATGCTGCTGGTCGTCGGTATAGGCCATGCCCACGACGCCATAGCACTCCAATGCCGCATAGCCCGCCAGGTCGGCGATGACCTCATTGGATACGCGCAGGGTGCCGGGAACGGAAGCGCTCATGACCCGTCCTTTCGCCGTCGGTGGGCCCCGCCGCCGGGTTCCGACCCCCGCCTGCAAGGCCCCTATCATCATGGACCTGTGAAAGTATACCCACAGTGCGCAGTTGATGGTTCAACGTACGCCATCGATTCGATGCCCAAGCCGCCGTGTGCTATATTGTGCGGGTTCGATTGACAGCGCGCATCCCGGCACGCCGGGTTTGGAGGTACAAGATGTCCAAGGTCTGCGAGATCTGCGGCAAGCATCCCGTCGCCGGTCGCTCCGTCTCCCACTCGCACCGGGTCACCAACCGCACGTTCCGCCCGAACATCCAACGGGTGACCATCGTGCGCAACGGGCGCAAGCGCAAGATGAACGTGTGCACCCGCTGCCTGAAGAAGGGCAACCTCCAGCGCGGCTAAGCGCCGTCCGCAACCGAATGCGCTCTTCGCGGGGGTCCTGACGGGCCCTCGCTTCCGTATGGCGCGAGCGCCGGGCGACGGGTGGGGCACGTTCCTCGGGAACCCGTCCCCCTTCGCAAACCCGCTAGAGGAAGGGGCGGTTCTCGATGACGAGGGCGATGCCGTCATGGCAGGCGATGCGGGCGCCGGCGCGCTCGACGACGTTGGAGACGCCGAGGTCGTCGAGGATGGCCAGAGGGCGCCGGTCGAGCTCCCAGCGCATGCCCTCCTCCGAGACGCGGACCCCCTGGCTCACGGCGAGGACCGAGACGGTGCGGCCCACGCTCTCCTCGCCGAAGACGTGCTCGGGCGCGCAGCGCGGCGAGAGCACCCAGCCCAGGTAGCCGTCCTCGACGAGGACGGGGGCCAGGCGATGGGCCGCGGCCAGCGTGCCGACGACGCCCAGCTGGTGGTCGAGCCGCCCGCCGGAGACGCAGGTCACCAGGCAGCCGACGGCCGCTTCGGCATCGTGGCGGATCGCGCAGCCCGTCTCCTCGATGAGCTCGAAGGCGAGGGTGAGGTCGGTGGCGTCCTTGAGGACGGGATGGAGGCGCACCACGCGGGCGGCGCCCGTGGCCCACTCGAAGGCCCCCTCCGCCACGGAATCGGCATCGCCCACGAAGGCCCATGGCTCGACGCCGGCGCTTTGGAGCACCTCGGCGCCCCGGTCGACGGCGATCGTGCGCTCGGCCTCGGCGGCGAGCCTCCGGACGAGCCCCGTGGAACTCGGCTGGGGCGACCCTCCCACGAGGAGGTAGGCTGGACGGCCTTCCATCAGAGGGCTTCCAAATCCACGGCTTCCCAGCTATCGGCCACTTGGGCGCACCAGGGCTCGAAGTCGGCGAGATCGCGCCGATCGCCCGGCCGCACGAAGCCCACGACCGTGAAGCCGGCCTTGGAGGCCGTCTCGCAGGCGAAGGGGGCGTCCTCGAATACCGGCGTCGTCTCCTTGGACGTGCCGAGGCGCGCGAGCGAGCGCTCGTAGACGTCGGGGAACTCCTTTCCGATGCCGAGGTCGCTCGAGCTCACGATGGCCTCGAAGTAGCCGTCGAGGCCATGGGCCGCGAGCGCCGAGCGCACGTCCTCGGCCTCGGTGGTGGTGGCGATGACCATCGGGATGCCCCGGGAGCGCAGGTCCTCGAGGAAGTCGCGGACCTTTGGGAAGGGCTTCACCTGGGTCGCGTACATCACCTTGAGGCGCGCCTTGAGCTTCTCGTAGAGGTCCTCGCCGGAGTCGCCCGCTCCAGTGACGTCGTGGAGGAAGACGCATTCGTCGTGGACGTTCATGGACTCGGCCAAGATGACGAGGTCCTCGCGGCCGGGGTGGCCCTCATCGGCCAGAAGGTCGATGAAGATCCGATCCCAGGGACCCATGGAATCGAGGATCGTCCCATCGCAGTCGAAGATCGCCCCCGTGACCTCCATCGCGCCTCCCTCATCCGAGCGTTCGCCTAGTCTCGCACAGACGGCGGCGCTACAGTATGAAAGTTGCGCTGCGAGAACGTCGTTTCGAGGAGATGCCCATGGCCCGCTACGACTACAAGTGCCCCGCCTGCGAGCTCGTCTTCGAGGTGGAGCACGGCATGGACGAGAAGCCGCTCATCGTGTGCCCCTCCTGCGGGCACGAGGCGGCGCGGGTCTTCGAGGCGAGCGGCATCAGCCTGAAGGGCTCCGGCTTCTACAACACCGACATGCGGGACTCCTCGCCCCGCCGTACGGCCGAGAAGGTCAAGGAGAGCGTCGAGAAGGCTTCCTCCTCGGAGGGGGCGTCGAGCCCATCCGATGCGTCCGCGGCCAAGACCGACGCCGCGGCCCCCTCGAAGACGTCCGAATCGACGTCCTCGGGCACCGCGTCGAGCGACTAGCCAAGGCATGGATCGCCGCGTCCGCTTCGCTCAGGTGCGCCTGAGGAAGCGCAGGAAGTGGCCGTCGGGAGCGCCGGGAGCGGGGCTCGTGGCGAAGGAGCCCCTCGGACCTCGGTGCGCGTCGACGAAGGCTCTGACGTCCCTTGGCAGGCGCCCGTAGCCGGGCGCCTCCCGAAGGTCTTCGGACTCGAAGGCGCGACCGGCATAGCTCGCGAGGAAGCGCTCGACCTGGCCCTCGTTCTCTCGCTCGAGGACGGAGCAGGTGGAATAGGCCAAGAGCCCTCCCTTCGCCACAGACCGCGACGCAGCGGCCAGGAGCTCCGACTGGAGGCTCACGAGCGACTCGGGATCCAGGGAATCGAGCGATTTCGATGAGAGCGACCAGGGCGTCTCGGGATGGCGGCGCATCGTCCCCGTGCCCGAGCAGGGGACGTCGACGAAGACGAGGTCGAACGTGCGATCCCGGAGCTCCGGGACCTCGTCGAGGGCACGTCCGTCGACCTGGTACGCGGCGACGTCGTAGCCGAGGTCGGCGAAGGCGCCACGCGCCAGCTGGAGGCGGCGGCGATCGGGTTCCACGCCCACGAGCTCGGCGCGCTCGCCAGCTTCGGCGAGGGCATGGGCGACGATGAGCGTCTTCGTGCCCCGCCCCATGCCCATCTCCAGCCGCGATGTGCCGTCGGGAGGCACCGTGAGCAGGGCCACCGCCTGGGCCGCCAGGTCCGACCGGAGGACGGTCGCGCGCTCGCCCTCCCCTACCTTCGCCTCCCAGCTCGGAGCAGGCTCGAGGGAGCAGGAGCAGAGGGCCTTGAAGTCCTTGCGGGGAAGGCTTCGATTGAGGGCGCCGAGGAGCCAACGGGGAAGCCCGCTCACGAGCGCCACGTCATCTTCGGTATCCGTATCCTCGTCCATGCGCTCGCGGGCGGCATGGACCTCGTCGCGGAGCGGCGCGAGCTTGCGGAGGATCGCATTGGCGAAGCCGGTGGCCCTGGGGGCCGCGCTTCGCACCAGCTCGACGCCCTCGCTCACCGCAACGGGAATGGGGGTCTTCAGATAGAGGAGCTCGAAGGCCGAGAGCGTGAGCGCGTCCATCACCTGGGGCTGGATGGAGCCGGCGCGCCTCGCAAGGCCGCGCAGGCGCTCCTCGAGGAGGCCCTTCGCGGCCGTCGCGCCCATGGCGAGGCGCCAGGCGAGCGCCCGGTCCTCGGGCGATTCGTCCGAACGCTCGGCGAGACGGCGCAGGGCATCTCGAACCCAACGGCCGCTTCGCCTGGCCTCTCCGAGGGCCGCGAGCGCGAGCAGGCGCCCTGCCGAGACGCCCACCTACGGCCTCGCCCAGGAAAGCTCCGTCGCGTGGAGGCCGCGCACCCAGGCGCTTGCCTCCATGGGCCTCTTGCCGGCGGGCGTCACCTCTCGAAGCTCGAGGATCCCCTCGGAGCAGCCGAGGTAGGCATGGCCGTCCTCCACACTGAACTCGCCTTCGGCAAGGTCGCCGCCGGCGAGGGTGGCCGTGCGGACGCGGAGCAGGATCCCACCCACCTTGGCCCGGGCGGGATGGGCGTCCTCGGAGGCGAGCACGCGGCGCAGGTTCCTCACCGAGGGGGAGGCGGGATCAAGGTCGAGCTCGCCCTTGGCGATGCGGTTGGCGTAGGTGGCGCCGTCGGCGGGCTGCTCCACCCATTCGAGGTCGCCCGCCTCGAGGCGCTCGAGCGCCTCGAGGAGCAGGTAGCCCCCCATCCAGGCGAGCTCGTCCGAGAGGCTCGCCAGATCCTTGCCCTCGCAGGGCGTGACGCCCACGAGGCAGACGGGACCGGTGTCGAGCCCCTCTTCCACCCGCATGATGGAGATGCCGGTCACCTCGTCGCCGGCGAGGATCGCACGGGCGATGGGAGCGGCGCCCCGCCATCGGGGCAGGAGCGACGCGTGCACGTTCACGCAGCCGTAACGGGGCACGGAGAGGATCGAGGGCGGCAGGATGCAGCCGAAGGCGGCCACGCAGATCGCATCGGGCTCCAGGGCCCGCACCTCATCGACGATGTCGTCGGTCACCTTCGAGCACTCGATGAGGGGGATGGCGAGCTCGAGCGCCCTTACCTTGACCGGTGAGGGATCGAGGCGCTTCCCGCGCTTGCGCACGGCATCGGGCCGAGTGAGCGCGCCCACCACCTCGTGGGTCCGGGCGAGCACCGTGAGCACGGGGACGGCGAACTCGGGCGTCCCCATGAAGACGACGCGCACGGCTAACCCCTCTCGGAAGGGCTCGAGACGTCGCCCGGCTTGGCGCCCTCGGCGATGGCCTTCCTCACTTGCTGCTTCACCCGCATGCGGCCCATAGGGCCCAGATGGTCGAGAAGGGTCCTCCCGTCCAGGTGGTCGATCTCGTGCTGGAGGCAGACGGCGAGAAGGCTGTCCGCAGCGTCGTACTGCAAGAGGTCGCCGTTCAGATCGGTCGCCTGCACCACGACGTGGCGGGGCCGCTCGATCTCGACCGTCACGCCCGGGAAGGAGAGGCATCCCTCGCCGTAGGGCCGGGTCTCCTCAGAGGCCTCGACGATCTGGGGGTTGATGAGCACGAAGGGGTTCTTGTCGCCATGGCCCCAATCGACGTCGATGACGACGAGGCGCTTCAGCACGCCCACCTGGGGTGCCGCGAGGCCGCAGCCGTCGGCCTCGTACATCGTGGCGAGCATGGAGTCGGCCAGCTCGCGGATATCGTCGTCGATCCTCTCCACCGGCTCGCAGACCGCCTCGAGCACCGGGTCGCCGGTGATGCGGATGTCATCCATGAATCCCATGCGCGTCCCTTCGTCGGAGTGCGCCCGTATTCTCGCACGGAACGGAGGAGGCAGGCGCGAACCCACGACAATGCCAGACGCGAGGTTCGGCGAGGGCGCTCGTCGGACGGATCGGAACGGGCGGGCGCCTGCCTTCGCGCGAGGGCGGCCGCCCTACAGGAGGTCGTAGGGGTCGATGTCGATGGCGATGGAGACGTCGGCGCCGCCGAGGCCGTGGGTGGCTTCGAGGAGGGCGGGGCCGAGCGAGGCCTCGGCGGGAGCCTTCACGATGACGTGGTGGCGAAAGCGGTCCTTCACCCGCGAGCGCAGGCAGGCCGAAGGGCCCACCACCTGCCAGCCCTTCCCCGCGGCCCGCGCGCGCAGGCGATTCGCGACCTCGCCCATGACGGCCATCGCCCGCCTCTCGTCGCGGCCGGTGCAGATGACGTTCGCGAGCCGCGCGAAGGGCGGGTAGAGGGCCTCCTCGCGCTCCTCGAGCTCGGTGGCGACGAACGCGTCGCGGTCGTGGGATGCGATCGATGCGATCGCCGGATGGGTGGCCCAGTGGCTCTGGATGATGACGCGCCCGGGGCGCTCTCCCCTCCCGGCGCGCCCCGCCACCTGCTCCAAGAGGTCGTAGGTGCGCTCGGCCGCGCGGAAATCGGGGAGCTTGAGCGAGGTGTCGGCGTTCACGACGCCCACGAGGGTCACCTCGGGGAAGTCGAGCCCCTTGGCGATCATCTGGGTGCCCACGAGCACCGCCGCCGGCGTGGCGTCGAAGCGCTCGAGGATCCTCTGGTGGCCCCCCTCGCCGCGCGTCGTGTCGGCATCCATGCGGATGATGGGGGCATCCGACAGCAGGCTCGCCAGCTCGGCCTCCACCCGCTCGGTGCCCACGCCCATGGCCTGGAGGTAGCGGCTGCCGCAATGGGGGCAGCGAGCGGTCGGGCTCGGGTAGGCCTCCACCGGCCAGATCCTCCCGCAGCTATGGCACATGAGCTCGCGGCTCCTCGCATGGTAGGTGAGCGAGCTCGAGCAATGGGGGCACTCCGGCACGCAGCCGCAGTCCTGGCACATGAGGAAGGTGGCGAAGCCGCGCCGGTTGAGGAGCACGATCGACTTCTCGCCCCGCTCGAAGGCCTCCTTGAGGGCGCTCGCGAGCTCCGGCGTGAAGACCATGCCCCCTTGCGTGCGCCGACCCCTGAGGTCCACGATCCGCACCTCGGGAAGCGCGCCCGCGCCCGGCCGCTCGGGCATGGCCACGCGCTCCCAGGGCGCGCCTCGCCATCGGCCGGCACGACAGCGCTCCAGGCTCTCGAGGGAGGGCGTGGCGCTGCCCAGTACGAGGGTGGCGCCGCGTTGGGCCACGAGCCTCGCGGCCACGTCGCGGGCGTGGTAGCGGGGCGCCTGCTCCTGCTTGTAGGTGAACTCGTGCTCCTCGTCGATGACCACGAGGCCGAGATCGGGAAGCGGGCTGAAGAGGGCGGAGCGGGCGCCCACGACCACCTGGGCGCTCCCCTCCCGGATGAGCTCCCATTGCTGCCGGCGCTCGGCCGGCGTGAGACGGGAGTGCAGCACGGCGACCTTGCCCGGGAAGCGGCTGCGGAAGCGGCCCACCGTCTGGGGCGTGAGGGAGATCTCGGGCACGAGGACGATGGCGCCCTTGCCGAGGGCGAGGCCGGCTTCGATGGCCTCGAGGTAGACCTCGGTCTTGCCGGAGCCAGTGACGCCGTCGACGAGCACGACTGAGCCATCGCCCCTGGCAAAGGCGCGAGCGACGGCGGCGAGCGCGCGCCCCTGGCCTCGGGTGAGGCGCTCGGGAGCCGGGGCAGCGGCGCTCGCGAGTGTCGTCCCTTCAGGTTCGATGACGTCCATCGACGCCTCGAAGACCTCGACCACGCCCTTGGCTGCGAGCGACGTCAACGGCTGTGAGACGTCGGCGAGCATCGCTCGAAGCTCGGAATAGCGCACGGGACCGCGCCCGAGCGCCTCGATGAGCCGCCTCTGGCGCGTGGCGTTGGCGGCGGGCTCGAAGGACTCGGCCGCATCGGTCAGGCGCACCCAGCGCCGATCGGGCGCGCCGAGGTCGCGGGAGGAGAGCTCCCACGCGCCCTCGTCGCCCTTCCGCAGGCGGTGGTCGAGACCCGGGGGCAAGAAGAGCCTGACGCAGGCGGAGGGCGGGCACGCGTACTCCCTTGCCATCCAGAGGGCGAGCTCTGCCGAGGGCCCGTCGAAGGCGGGCGCCGCGAGCACGCTCCTTACGGGCCGAATGCGCGTGGGGTCGACGCCTTCGGACGGGGCGTCGGCCACGCGCACCACGTAGCCCACGGACGGTCGCCGCGCGAAGTCGACGAGGACGGTGGCGCCAACCGCCACCTCGCCTTCGAGCTCCGAGGGCACGGCGTAGTCGTAGGCGCCCTCGAGGGCGCGGGTGGGGATGTCGAGGACGACGGAGGCGAACGCCATGGGCGATGCGCGCTTGCCCTTTCCGGAGCTAGACGCGGGCCTTGACGGCGGCCCGGAGCTCCGGGGCCTTAACCGAGGTGTCCTCCCAGGTGAAGTCGGGATCGTTCCTGCCGAAGTGGCCGTAGGCGGCGGTCTTGCGGTAGATGGGCCGACGCAGCGCGAGGTCCTTGACGATGGCGGCGGGACGCAGGTCGAAGACCTCGCGCACCGCGTCCTCGATCACGGAGTCCGCCACCATGCCGGTGCCGTGGGTGTCCACCAGCACGGAGAGCGGGCGCGCGACGCCGATGGCGTAGGCGAGCTCCACCTCGCAGGTGTGGGCGAGACCGGCGGCCACGACGTTCTTGGCCACCCAGCGCGCGGCGTAGGCGGCGGAGCGATCCACCTTGGTCGGGTCCTTGCCGCTGAAGGCGCCGCCGCCGTGGCGACCCATGCCGCCGTAGGTGTCGACGACGATCTTGCGGCCGGTGAGGCCGGTGTCTCCCATGGGGCCGCCCACCACGAAGCGCCCGGTGGGGTTCACGAGGACCTCGGCGTCGTTCCACTCGACGCCCTCCTCCTCGAAGACCGGCATGATCACGTGCTTGATGAGGTCCTTGCGCACGAAGGCCATGTCCTGGATGGCGTCGTCGTGCTGGGTGGAGATGACCACGCAGGTGACGGCCGCGGGCCTGCCGTCCTCATAGCGCACCGTGACCTGGGTCTTCCCGTCGGGGCGCAGGTAGGTGAGGATCTTGTCCTTGCGAACCTGCGCGAGGCGCTGGGCGAGGCGCTGGGCGAGGTAGATGGGCATGGGCATGAGGGCGCTCGTCTCGTCGGTGGCGTAGCCGAACATCATGCCCTGGTCGCCCGCGCCGATGCGGTCGAGGAGGTCGCCGGCCTCGCCCAGCTGGGCCTCATGGGACTCGTCCACGCCCATCGCGATGTCGGGCGACTGCTCATGGATCATGTTGATGACGCCGCAGGTGGTGGCGTCGAAGCCGAAAGTGGCGTCCGTGTAGCCGATGTCGGCCACGACGTCGCGGGCGATCCTCTGCACGTCCACGTAGGCCTGGGTGCGGATCTCTCCCGCGACGATGACGGTGCCGGTGGTGACGAAGGTCTCGCAGGCGCAGCGAACCTCGTCCACGTTGGCCTTGCGGCCGTTGGGAGCGACGTAGCCCTCCTCCTGAAGACGGGTCTCCTTCTCGAGGATGGCGTCGAGCACGGCGTCGGAGATCTGGTCGCACATCTTGTCGGGATGCCCCTCGGTGACGCTCTCGCTCGTGAAATAGCGGATCTCCTTGGCCATGGTCCCCGACCTCCCGATAGCTGCCCTCTTGTTTTCCGAGGGCCTACCTTAGCGCATGGGCCGAAGGGCATTGGCGCGGTCTGGGCGGATGGCGGGAATCGGCCATCGCCAAAAGGGCGGGTGCCCCTCCGCCCGATCGGACGGAGGGGCACCCGCAAGGTCGCTGCCGGTGGCCCGAGGGGCCACGAACGGCTCGACGGAGGGCCTACCGGCCGCTGTGGTCGAAGCTCGTGGTGTACTCCTTATCGGTCTTGCCGGTGATGATCTTGCTCTTGTCGAGGTTGGCGATCTCGGCCTTCATGTCGCGCAGGAACTTGTCGGCGAGCGTCATGGAGAGGTCGGCTCGGCAGACGATGCGCTGGACGGTGACGTCTTGCATGTTGGCGGGCAGCGGGTAGGCAGGGATCTGCCAGCCGTGCATCCGCAGGCGATCCTGGAGGTCGTAGAGCGTCCAGTCCTTGTCGACCGAGAGCTTCCAGCAGAGGATCGGGCACTCCCTGGCGTCATAGACCATCTCGAAGATGCCCATGTCCTTGATGCCGTCCACCAGATGGTGCGCCACGTCCATCGTGCGGGTGTGGATCTCCTTGTAGCCCTCGAAGCCGTTGCGCAGGAAGGCGTAGTACTGGCCGACGATCTGGGAGGCCGAACGGCTGAAGTTGATGGCCATCGTGGCCTCCTGGCCGCCGAGGTAGCTCACCCAGAAGATGAGGTCTTCGGGCAGGGCCTCCTTGGAGCGCCAGATCACCCAGCCGACGCCCGGGTAGACCAGGCCATACTTGTGGCCGGACGTGGAGATGGACCACACGTTGGGCAGACGGAAGTCCCACTCGAGGTCGGGCTCGATGAAGGGCGCGATCATGGCGCCGGAGGCGCCGTCGACATGGATGCGCACGGGCACGCTGGCCGTCTTGTTGTACTCGGTGAGGAGCTCGTCGAGGCCCTTCACGTCGTCGTACTGCCCCGTGTAGGTGATGCCGATGATGCAGACGATGCCGATGGTGTGGTCGTCGACGTACTTCATGGCCGCGTTGGGCTCCATGAAGAGGTGGTCCTCATCCATGGGCACGAGGCGCATCTCGATGTCCCAGTAGCGGCAGAACTTCTCCCAGCAGATCTGGTAGCCCGAGGTGATGACGAGGTTCGGGCGCTGGGACGAGTAGATGTCGATGCCCGCGGCCTTTGCGAGGGCCTTCCAGCGGAAGAGCGCCGCGAGGCCGCCCAGCATGCAGGCCTCCGAGGAGCCCACCGTGGAGGTGCCCATGGGCTGCTCAGCAGGATCGGCGTGCCAGAGGTTCTCGAGGATGGCGACGCAGCGGTTCTCGAGGTCGGCCGTCATCGGGTACTCGTCCTTGTCGATGGCGTTCTTCTCGAGGGTCTCGGACATGAGCTCGGTGGCCTCGGGCTCCATGTAGGTCTGCACGAAGGTCGCCAGGTTCTGGTGGGCGTTGCCCTCGGTGGAGAGGTACTCGGCGATGAGCTCCTTGGCGATGCGGGGCTGGACCGGCTTGTCGTTCATGTGGTCGACCGGCATCTCGACGTCGGAGGCGACGCTGCCGAAGATCGGGCTCAAGGTCCCGGTGTTCTCGTTCAGGTCCTCGAGCGACGTCCTGGATGTCTGAGGCATGGCTTGCTCCTTTCCCTAGGCGCTGCGCTCGGCCCCTTTGGCGCGAGCGCAGCGCCCATGTGTCTACGGAATCAGGCGATTCTCTCCGCTCTCTGGGGCGTGGCCCTTAGGAGGAGCTGGGGGGCGCCGCATCCGGTGAGGAGCCATCAGCAGGCGGACTGGCTGGCGCCGGGGTTTTGGCGGGAGCGGCCGCGGACGCAGGTGCGGGCGCAGAGGCGGAGGCGTCGGCGACAGCGGCTACGGGGGCCGCCGCGGCCACGGCAGCGCCATCCGCGGTGGCGGCGGCGACCTCGGGGACGTCCTTGTTCCAGTGCTTGCGCAGGGCGTAGATGATGAACGGGAGCGCGATGGCGATGATGTAGGAGATGATGAGCGCGATCACGTAGACCGTGTTCGCCTGCGCGCTCAAGCTCGAGCTGGGGAAGAACGAGACCACGAGCGTGAAGAACGTGAGCGCGATGCCGCAGACGGCCACGATGGTCTTGAAGACCTTGCCGCCCGGGATCTGGAAGTCGCGCTTCTTGTCGGGCATCTTGTAGACGAGCTTGAAGTACGCGATGAAGAAGAGAACGTAGGCCGAGAGGTAGATGACGACGGTCATGCCGATGGCGGTGAGGTAGCTCACGGACGAGGAGGAGCCGCCGGAGAGCGCCATGGAACCGCAGAGGACCGCGTCCCAGATGGTGACGAGTATGGCTTGGATGACGATCATCTTCACCGACACGCCGTGCTTGTTGGTCTTGGCGAGCGACTTGGGGATGATGCCCTCGTTCGCGGTGTCGAGAAGGGCGCGGCTGGGACCGACGATCCAAGCGGAGACCTCGGCGAGGACGCCGAGCGCGAGCAGGATGGCGAGGATCCAGGTGATCCAGCCCATGTGGAAGTGGTCGTTGAAGATGACCTCGAACGCCTCGATGACGCCGTAGGAGAGGTTGCCGTCGAGAGTCTTCTGGGAGAGCGTGCAGGCCACGGCGATGCCGCCGATGGCGTCGAGGATCATGGCCAGGAACATGAGGAAGATCATGACGGCCGGGTAGGTCTTGGCCGGGTTCTTGAGCTCGTTCACGTGGGATGCCGAAGCCTCGACGCCCATGTAGGCGAGGATGAACGTGGCGAAGATCACGAGGGTGTCCACCTGGGTGAAGTCGGGTACGAGCGCGTCCCAGCTGAACTTGAGCTCGGAGACGCCGCCCGTGCCGAAGTAGGCGAAGAGCCCGATGAGAAGTATGGCCACAGGGACGGCGATCCCGCCGATGAAGCCGATTCGGGCGATGCGCGCGGTGAGGCGCGTGCCGCCCATCTGGGTGAACGAGAGCACCCACACGATGATGGCGACGCCCACGAACATGACGCCCGCGTTGTCGTAGAGGGCGCTCCATCCCACGAGGTAGGCGATGGCCGCGAGCACGAAGAAGCACATCGTCACGAAGCCCACCGTGATCTGGAACCACTGGTAGAAGAGGGCCGCGAAGCCCCACCTCTTGCCCAGCGTGTTGCCGACCCAGGCGAAGATGCCGCCCGATTGCCATCCATCGACCGTGGCCATCTCCGCCGCGACGAGCGCGACGGGGATGAACCAGAACACGCCGCCGAGGATGACGAAGAAGATGAGGTGCAAGCCGGAGCTCGCGAAGCTCGGATACTCGTAGACGGCCATCACCATGGAGGCGGTGATGGCGAAGAACCCGAAGAAACCTAGGGTCTTTACGTTGTGGGCCGCGTCAGCGCCCTTCACCGGGGTCTTCGCCGCCCCTGGCGAGCTCGAAGTGGTCTGGTCAGCCATCGCTGCCCCTTTCGCCTCTCCATGGGGTCCCCGACTACCCCGACCTGTGACTGAATCCTCTGTACCCCACGGCGGACGCGAATAACGAAGCGTTATTCAGGCGCGTTTCAACTGGCATTTATGTCATGGAGCTTGCGTCGGACGGGTTTGGCCGATTCGGGAGCGGGGTATGCATCTCGGATGTCATGACCATCGATAATTGGTCGGCGCAATCCGTGCTCCCAGCGATTCGACGGAGGTCCCATGAGCCAGAACGAAGCAGGCAAGCCACGCGTGCGCTTCGCGCCCTCCCCCACCGGCAAGCTCCATCTGGGCGGCGCCAGGACCGCGATCTTCAACTGGGCCTTCGCCCGGGCCACCGGCGGCACCTTCGTGCTGCGCATCGAGGACACCGACCCCACCCGCTCCACCGAGGAGAACGAGGGCATCATCCTTCGCGCCATGCGCTGGCTCGGCCTCGATTGGGACGAGGGCCCCGAGGTGGGAGGCCCCTACGGGCCCTACCGGCAGTCGGAGCGCTACGACTTCTACGACGAGCTCATCGAGCGGCTGCTCGCCGAGGGCAAGGCCTATTACTGCTTCTGCTCGCCCGAGCAGCTGGAGGCCGACCGCAAGGCGGCCCAGGAGCGCAAGGACCCCTTCCAAGGCTACCAGCGCCGGTGCAGGAACATCGACCCCGCCGAGGCCGCCCGCCGCGCCGCCTCCGGCGAGCCGTGCGTCGTACGGCTCAAGGTGCCCGATGGCCGGGGCGACGTCGTGGTGCGCGACCTCATCCATGGCGACGTGGTCTTCAACGCCAAGGAGCTCGACGATTTCGTGATCCGGCGCACCGACGGCACCCCCACCTACAACTTCGTGGTGGTGGCCGACGACATCGCCATGAAGATGACCCACATCATCCGGGGCGACGATCACGTATCGAACACGCCGCGCCAGGTGCTCGTCTACGAGGCGCTGGGCGCGCCGACGCCGATCTTCGCCCACGTGCCCATGATCTTGGGCCCCGACGGCAAGAAGCTCTCCAAGCGCCATGGCGCCACGAGCGTGGAGGAATGGCGGGACGACGGCTACGAGTCCGAGGCGCTCGTGAACTGCCTGGCGCTCCTGAGCTGGTCGTTGGACGACAAGACCACGATCATCCCCCGCGAGGTGCTGGGCCGCGAGTTCTCGCTGGAGCGGGTCTCCAAGAACCCGGCCGTCTTCGATCCCAAGAAGCTCCTCTGGATGAACGGCGAGTACCTACAGGCCAAGAGCGACGAGGAGTTCGCGCGCGAGGTCCTGGAGCCCTCGCTCGTGGCCGCGGGGCTCGAGGAGCGCGGCTGCGTGGATGCCAGACCGGAGTGGTTCTCGCTCCTGGCCCAGATCCTGAAGCCCAGGACGAAGCTCGCGCCCGAGGCGGCGGGGCTCGCCCGCTTCCTCTACGGGGAGCTTCCCGAGATGGATGGGAAGGCCGAGAGGAAGGGCCTCGGAAACGAGCGGGCGAGGCCCTCGCTGAAAGCCGCGAAGGCGGCGCTCCTCGGCCTCGAGAGCTGGGAGGGCGACGCGATCGACGCCGCTCTGGAGCCGCTGCCGGACGAGCTGGGCATCAAGAAGCGCGACTTCTACCAGGCCATCCGGGTGGCGGAGACCGGTTCGCTCGCCTCTCCCCCGCTGGGGCCGTCGCTCCAACTCCTGGGCAAGGATCGCGCGCTCAAGCGCCTGGACGCATCGCTCGAGATCGCCGGATAGAGAGGCGCGCTTCGAGCGCGATCCCTCGAGGGACGCCCTTCGACGGGCCACCGCCCGCTCGACGGCGCCGGATGCGGCGATTCGCGCATCCGGCGCCGTTCCCTGTGACTCGCCACCGAGGCCGTCGCGCCCCGCTAGGCCTCGTGGACGCTAGGCCTCGTGGACGAGCTCTCCCGCGAGGTAGGTGCGACGGACGGTGAGGTCGGGCGCGAACACCGCGAGGTCGGCATCGCGACCGGGAAGGATGCGGCCGCAGGCGCCGGCGATGCCGTTGGCGTCCGCCGCGTTCTCGGTGGCCATGCGCAGGGCCTCCTCCGCGCGCACGATGTCCCAATCCACGACGTGCCTCACCGCCCTGTCGAGCGTGAGGATGGAGCCCGCGAGGTTATGGGTCTCGTCCTTCAGGCGCGCGGTGCCGTTGGCCACGACGACCGGGAACTCGCCGATGGAGTAGTCGCCGTCGGGCATGCCGCCCGCCCGCATGCAGTCGGTGACGAGCACCACATGGTCGGGCCCCTTGGCCTCGACGAGGGCCTTCACCGCGGCGGGATGCACGTGGTGGCCATCGCAGATGACCTCGGCATAGGTGCCGTGGGTGGTGAGGGCCGCCCCTACCATGGCCGGCTCGCGGTGGTCGAGCCCCCGCATGCCGTTGTAGGTGTGGATGAAGATGCCCGCGCCCGCATTCACGCAGGCCTCGGCCTGGGCGATGGTGGCGTTGGAGTGGGCGAGGCCGACGACGACCCCCGCCGCGCTCGCCTCGGCGCTGAACTCGGGGGCTCCCGGCCGCTCTGGGGCGATGGCGATCTTCTTGACCATGCCCTTGGCGGCCCGCTGCCAGCGCCCTAGCGCGTCCATCGAGGGATTGGCGAAGTAGGCCGGGTTCTGGGCGCCCTTGTGCTCCTCGGTGAAGAAGGGGCCCTCGAGGAAGATCCCCTGCATGCGGGCGCCGGGCTCGTCGTTTGCCCGTGAGGCGACGGTGGCGCAGGCCTCCTCGAGCTCCTCGACGGTGGCCGTGAGCGGCGTGGGAAGCCAGGAGGTGACGCCGTAGGCCAGGAGCCCCCGGCTTATGGCTTGGAGCCCCTCCCAGCTGGCATCCATGACGTCGTGGCCGAGGAAGCCATGGATGTGGGTGTCGACGAGGCCCGGGGCCACCCAGGAGTCGCCGAGCTCGACGATGTCCATGGCGGGGCGCTCGTCCTGGTGCCAGCCGATCTTTCCGTCGCGGATGACGAGATAGCCGCCGCGCTTGACCGTTCCGGGCAGAAGGAACTTCGCCGCGCTCAGCGCGTAGGTGCTCATGAGGATCTCCCTCCTCCGGGAGTGCCGTCCCCCGCGAAATCGATGGCGTTCTTGCCGATGAAGCGCTGCAGGCGCTCGTAGGGCTTGTGGGCCTTGGCATGGTCCGACTTGATGAACGTGAGAGCCCCGCAGATGAGCGTGTACCCGTAAAAGGTCATGACGCGCCAGACGAGGAAGCAGGCGACCGCCGCCTCTCCCAAGTAGCGGGAGAAGAAGACGAGGAAGGCGGCCTCGATGCCGCCGGTGCCCCCGGGCGTGGGAACGACGGTGGCCACGAGCTGCACGAGCGTGCCCAGGCAGAGCGTCTCCCAGAAGCCCAGGCGCACGCCGAAGGCCATGAGGCAGAACCAATCCGTACCGTAGAGGCAGCCCACCTGCAGCGCCGAGACGACGAGCACGATGAGCATCTGGCGCCAGGCGGTGGCGAGCTGCCGGAAGGCGCTGCCGAACTTCTCCGTCTCGTCGGCGATGCCGCTCCGCCAATCCTCGAGGCGATGCTCTCCGAAGAGCTGCCGCGACCAGCCCCAGCCGAGGGCGAGATCGATGGCCCAGTCGCCCGCGCGCCGGACGAAGCCCGGGAAGAGGCAGAGCAGGACGAGGATCGCGGTCTGCACCACCTTGAAGCCCACGATGGCGAGGGCCACCCAGACGATGCCGCCGTAGGTCCTGGAGATGTCCATCCAGAAGATGAGGAGCAGGATGGCGCCGAAGAGGGTCTGGGCCACCTGGTAGACGCTGAAGCGCGCGAGCTGGACAGCCGTGGCCTCGCCCACGGAGTAGCCGGCCTTGCAGAGGCGCCAGATCTGGCCCGGGAGGCCGCCGACGGATAGCGGCGTGAGGTTGCCGAAGAAGGTGCCGGAGGCCTCCACCGAGATGGAGTCGCGCACGCCCATGACGGTCTGGGGGTCGAGCCAGGCGGTGATGAGGTAGGCGAGCGCGCCTAAGAGGAGGTTCCCCAGCATGAGGACGGCCATGGCGATGAGCCATCCCGGCGCCACGTGGGCAAGGGCGCTCAAGAACTCGTCCAGCTGGTGGGAGGCGCCCACGTAGACGAGGTTCCCGATGAAGACGGCCGCGAGGAAGACGCCGCCGATGATGGCGCTCTTGCGGTTGGTCTTGGGCTTCTCCTCGCCGGGGGCGGGGCCCGTCCCGTGGCCGACCGGAGCCGAATCGCGCGAGCCGAGGGCGTCCTTCGCACCGGATGCGCAAGCCTCGTGAGCGGTGCCATCGCCCGCTTTGGCGACCAGGTGGAGCTCTTCCTCTTTTGGATCGGCCTCAGCCATGGTCGCGACGTCCTCCTCAGCGTCTGCGTTGACGGCCGTTCCGGTAAGAATACGCGGCGGTGCGGCCATGGTTGGCCCTGAAGGAGTTCCAGCGCTGGTAAATGGAGCGACTGTTGTACCCCGAGCGGAGGGCGGAGAGCGGAAGGCAGGCCCCCGTGGGGATGAAGTAGGTGATGATGCGCCAGGCGACGAAGCCCGCAGCGGCGGATGCGCCGAAGATCGGCCCGAAGAAGAAGGCGAAGCCGGCCTCGTTGCCGCCGGCGCCGCCCGGAAGCGGCACCGAGTTGCCGATCATCTGGACCATGGCGCCTGCCGCGAGGCACTCGAGGAAGTCGGCGTCGCCGCCGAAGGCCCGGAGCACGATCCACGGCACCGCGTAGAAGCAGACGAGCATGCCGAGCGTCACGAGCCAGGTGAGGAAGAGCGAGGCCTTGTGCTTGAAGGACTCCTTGAACGTGACGGAGAACTCGCTCACCTGCACGTTCACCACATGGAGGTACTTCTGGGCCTTCTCCTTGGCAAGCCAGCCATGTCGCTGGGCGAAGCGGATGCCCCAGTTGCCGATCCTCACGACGAAGCGCGGGAAGAGGCAGACGACGAGGAGCGAGACCGCCTGGAGCGTCTGGATGACGAAGACCACGAGATTCAAGATCACGAAGTTGCCGTAGTTCTGGAGGAAGAAGTCGAACTTGAGCCAGAGGAGCACGGCGGCCACGATGACCTCGCCCGCCTGGTAGAAGATGAAGCGGGTGAACTGCGTGGCCGTGGCCTCGCCCACGTCGAGCCCGGCCTTGGTGAGGCGATAGATCTGGGCGGGGACGGCGCCCGAGTTCATGGGCGTGAGGTTGCCGAAGAGGGTGCCGTTCGCCTCGACGCTCATGCAGTCGCGGACCCCCACCGGGCTATCGGGATCGATGTAGACGGCGAAGACGTAGGCGAGCGATCCGAAGGCGAAGCGCACGGCCATGAAGATGACGCCGATGCCGAGCCAGCCCCAGTCGGCGGTGGCGAGCGAGGTGGCGAATTCGTCCGCCTGGCCGGAGACGACGATCCACGCCATGTAGACGAGGAACATGACCCCCATGAAGGCGGCGCCCTTGCGGGCCCGGCGCCGATCGGCCGCCTGCTCCTCGCCCACCTGGGTGCGGACGCTCCGGGCGCGACGGGCCCCCGCGACCGAGACCTGCGGGGCGCGGCGAAGCGGTGCGATCTTGGGCGCGGCGGCTCCGGGCCGGGCAGGCTCCTCGAGGGCGGTCGCCTCGGCCGACTCGGCATAGGAGCGGACGTCCCTCTCCTTCACCTCGAAGCCGCCGAGGAGATCCTCGACGGGGTGTTCCGCGAGCTCGAGGGCCGCGGGATCGAGGCCCGTGCGCGATGCCCGCTCCTCCGGACCCTCGTGGGTCGGGGGGGCCTCGGACGCATCGCCGGAGAGGGCGCCGGCCATGGGATCGGGATCGGGCACGGTTCCGGGAGCGGAATCGCCGCTCGATCCAGCCGGGACGCCGGCGCGGGAGGGTGCGTTCGGGGCGGCCGCGAGCTCACGTTCCACGACGTCGTGGTCTGCCATGACCCTCCCCTCTCCGGCGTTCAGACGGTATATTCTTGCGGGAGCTTTGCCCCGGAGGGTTCTGCAACCTAGCAAGGATACAGGATTGCGCGCGTACGCTCGCGTAATGGCTCGCTGAAGGACGGAGCGTATGGGAAATCCGTACTCGCCAACCGAGCTCGCAACGCTGCGGGCGAACCGAGAGCGCCTCGTGGCGAAGGTCGCCGGCGATGGGCAGCCCAGACGCCATGGCGACGCTCGCATGCTGGGACTCGAGCTCGAGCGCTTCGTGGTCGACATGCAGACGGGCGAGGGCGTCACCTACCTCGACGAGCCCGGCATCCTCGACCTCCTCGACACCTGGGAGGAGACGTTCCCCGAGCTGGAGCGCACCGTCATCGATGGACGGCTCTTCGGCTTCACGGGCGTCCTTCCCACCTCCGACGGCGACGTGGGCCTCTCCATCACGCTCGAGCCCGGCTCGCAGCTGGAGGCGTCCGTGGGGCCGGCCGCCGAGGTCACGACCCTCATGAAGGCGCTCGAGACCTTCGACGACGAGTTCGCCGAGGTCACGGAGAGGCTCGGCGTCGACTGGCAGCTGGTGGCCATGGGCGTGAACCCGCTCGTGGTGGATCCGCGCGACATCCCGCTCATCCCCAAGGAGCGCTACCGTCTCATGGACGCCTATCTCTCCAAGCGCGGCACCTACGCTCGGAGCATGATGCGCGTCTCGGCATCGACCCAGGTCTCCATCGACTGCGGCTACCCCTGCGATCTGGCGCGGATCTACCGGCTCGCCGTCGCGCTGGGGCCGATCTTCTCGTTCCTCTGCCAGAACGTGCTCTCGTGGCGGGGGCTCCGCATGAAGGACACGCCGAACATGGTGCGCTCGAGGATCTGGTCGTCGGTGGACGAGGATCGCTGCGGCACCGTCCCGGGGACCTTCTCGGCGGACTTCTCGGCCGAGACCTATGTGGACTGGCTCATGGGGATCGCGCCGATCCTCTTCACCTCCGACGCCGGCATGACCGTGGACACCGGCAATGCGACCGTGAGGGACATCTGCGCCGTCAGGGAGCTCTCGGACGGCGAGCTTGCCCACCTGCTCTCGATGGTCTTCCCCGATACGCGGCTCAAGGGCTTCCTCGAGATCCGAGACGCCGACTCCCTGCCGCCCCGGCTGGCGGGCGCCTACGCCGCGCTGGTGAAGGGCGTCTTCTACGGCGAGGACTCCTTCGAACAGGCCTATGAGCTGCTTGCCAGGGGGCGCCGCGACGGCGACATCCCCGCCGCCCGCCTGGAGCTCGAGAGCCGCGGCTGGGAGGCCGAGGTCTACGGGCTCCCCATGGCGACCATCGTGGGGCGCCTCGTGCAGCTCGCCGAGAACGGCCTCCAGATCCAGGAGGAGCGCGAGCTCTTCCACGGACTCTCCGACCTGTGGACGAGGCGGATGATCCCCTCGGACCTGCTCATGGAGAAGTAGGGCGCGAGAGCCCCTCGCGAGCCGAGCGGGAAGAGGGGCGCCGCCCCGCGGCCCCCGATCCCGCCCCAGCCGGAAAGCAGCCCCATCCCGCGCCGAAGCGCCTCGATGCGCCCCATCGCGAGCTTCTTGCAGCCGCTCGGTGGGTAGGAACCGTGGTGACCGCCACCACTGGCGCCGCCCGGCGCCGACGGTCACGAACGGTGCCGATCGAGGAGCGACCATGAGACATGACGTGCAGGGCGACTACCTGATGCATACCTACGGGCGCCTGCCCGTGACCTTCGCCTCGGGGCTCGGGGCCGAGCTGCTCGACGTGCACGGCCGTGAGTACCTCGACTTCCTCTCCGGCGTGGGCACCGTGTGCCTCGGCCACTGCAACCCCGAGATCGTACGGGCGCTCCGCCACCAGGCCGGGCGCCTCTGGCAGACGAGCAACTACTTCATCGTCGAGCGCTCGCAGGAGCTCGCGAAGAGGATCAGCGACCTCCTCTCGGCCACCACCGACGAAGAGGGCCGCATCACCGGCGCCACCGAGACGCGCTGGCAGACGTTCTTCTGCAACTCCGGCGCCGAGGCCAACGAGGGGGCCATCAAGGTGGCCCGCAAGTGGGGCAAGGAGAACGGCGAGGGCTCGGGCATCATCACGCTCAAGGAGAGCTATCACGGCCAGACGCTGGCCACGCTCTCCGCCTCGGGCCGCACGGAGCTGCACGATCCCTACCTCCCGCTCACGCCGGGCTTCGACTACGTCGACATGAACGACGTCGACCAGCTCGAGGAGGCGCTCAAGCACCCGCGCGAGAAGACCGGCCCCGTCTGCGCGATCATGATCGAGTGCATCCAGGGGGAGGCGGGCGTGCGAGTGGCCGACCTCGACTACATCCGTGCGGCGGCGAGGCTCTGCGAAGAGACGAACACCCTCCTCATCGTCGACGAGGTGGAGACCGGGATCTTCCGCACCGGCGCGCCCTTCGCCTTCCAGGAGGCGGGGATCGAGCCCGACATCGTCTCGATGTCCAAGGGGCTCGGGAGCGGCTTTCCCATCGGCGCAACGTCGGCGACTTCGAAGATCGCCAAGGTCATGCAGCCGGGCGACCACAGCTCCACCTTCGGCGGGAGCGCACTCGCCTGCGCGGTGGGTAACGCCGTGCTCGAGACGCTCGTGGCCGAGGACTACAACTTCAAGGTCATCGAGCGGGGCGCGCACCTGCGGGAGGTGCTGGACGGTCTTCCCCACGTGAAGGAGGTGCGCGGGCGCGGCCTCATGTGGGGCGTGGAGCTCGACAAGCCCATCGCCATGGAGGTCGTGGAGCGCTGCCTGGGCGAGGGCCTCGTGATCAACTCCGTCGGAGATTCCGTTCTGAGGATCCTCCCGCCCTTCACGATCTTCGACGACCAGACCGACGCCATGGGCGGGAAGCTCGCCGCGGCCATCGAGGCCGTCGCGTTGGATAGCTGATAGCGAAGGATAGACGTCGGGACGAGCGCCGCCCGAGAGCGCGACCCGTGCGCTCTCGGGACGTCCATTTCCGGTAGCACGATGGGAAGCGTCGTGCTATAAAACTCTCTTGTCGATGAGAGGATACGTATTTCTGCATAAACAATATGTTTTATGTAGAGACGAGAGAGGTTCTTTGAGATGGACGCGGTAAGGGTATGCGTCGTCGGCGCGGCGGGCTATGCGGGCGCCGAAGTCTGCCGCTACGTGGCGGGACATCCCGCGATGGAACTCGTCATGGCGACGGCCAGAGCGGAGGCCGGAGCGGCCCTCGCCTCGGTCTATGCCGCGCTCATCGGCAGCACGGACGTCGTCCTCGTGGAGCCGGACGCCGAGGCCATCGCCGAGGCCTCGGATCTCGCCTTCCTCGCCGTGCCCCATACGGCCGCTCTCGCCCTCGCGCCCGCGCTCCTCTCGCGCGGCGTCTCCGTCGTCGATCTCTCCGCCGACTATCGGCTCGCAGACCCTGCGGCCTACCGATCCTGGTATGGGACGGAGCACACGTCGCCCGAGCTCCTTTCCGAGGCGGTCTACGGGCTTCCCGAGCTCCATCGCGGCGAGCTCGCCGCGCTCGCCGCCCGGCGCGCCGCCGGGAAGGCGGTCCTCGTGGCCGCACCCGGCTGCTACCCGACCGCCGCGGCGCTCGCGTGCGCGCCCTTCCTCGAGACCGGCCTCCCCATTTCGAGCCCGGTGATCGTCGATGCCATCTCCGGCGTCTCCGGCGCGGGCCGCTCGGCCAGCGCGCGCACGCACTTCTGCCATGCCGACGAGTCCGTCGAGGCCTACGGCGTCGCGACCCATCGCCACACCCCGGAGATCGCGCAGTCGCTCTCCTGGGCCGCGGGCCACGAGGTGGGCGTCGTCTTCACGCCGCACCTCGGTCCCTATAAGCGGGGGATCCTCGCCACCTGCTACCTGCAGACGGCGGAGCCGCTCACCGTCGAGGAGGCCCATGCGATTCTCGCTCGACGCTACGGCGACGAGCCGCTGGTGGACGTCCTCGCGATAGGCGAACAGCCGGCGACGGCCGCCGTGGAGGGCAGCGCGAAGGCGCTCCTCGGCGTAGCGGTCGATGCGCGCACCTCCACCCTCATCGTCACGTGCGCCATCGACAACCTCGGCAAGGGCGCAGCGGCCCAGGCCGTCCAGTGCGCGAACGCGATCCTCGGCCTGCCCGAAGAGACGGGCCTTCTCCGAAGCCTGCCGCCGGTGGTCTAGCCGGCGGCTTCCCCCATGGATCGGGCTTCGTCGAGAGGATGTTCGCACATGATCGCGCCAAAACCCCTGCCGCTGCCGCACGTCTGCGGCGACCCCGAGGGATTCTTCGAGGTGGAAGGCGGCGTCTGCGCCGCCAAGGGCATGGTCGCCTCCGGTGTCCACGCCGGCTTCCGCAAGAATCCGGAGCGCCGCGACCTCGCCCTCGTCGCGAGCGAGGATCCCGCCGTCATGGCGGCCACGTTCACGCGGAACCGCTTCTGCGCGGCCCCCGTCCAGCTCTCGCGCGAGAGGGCCGCCAAGGGCATCGCGCGCGCCGTGGTATTGAACTCGGGCAACGCCAACGCCGCCACTGGTGCCATGGGCCTCGAGGTGGCCCGCGCTTCGGCCGCCCTCGCGGCTCGCGAGCTCGGATGCCCTGAGGAGCAGGTGCTCGTGGCCTCCACCGGCGTCATCGGCCAGCAACTCTCGCTCGGCGGCTTCGAGAAGGGCGTTCCGATCGCCGTCGAGCGGCTCCGCTCGAGCTCCGAAGCCGCCCACGACGCCGCCCTCGCCGTCATGACCACGGACACCCATCCGAAGGAGGCGGCGCTTCGCGGCACCGTCTCCCACGGCGGACGCTCAGTCGAGGTCTCCGTCGGCGGCTTCGTCAAGGGCTCCGGGATGATCCAGCCGAACATGGCCACCATGCTCGCGGTCATCTCCACCGACGCTCCCCTCACGCACGAGGCGGCGCTCCTCGCGCTTCGGCGCGCGGTCGGCGTCTCGTTCAACCGGGTGACCGTCGATTCGGACACCTCCACCAACGACTCCTGCTTCCTCTTCGCCACCGGCGCCGCCGGCGGTGAGCCCATCGCGCCGGAGGACGGGGCCTTCGCGCCCGTGGCCGAGGCGATCCGCGCCGTCTGCGAGCGGCTGGCCCGCCAGATCGCGGCCGATGGCGAGGGGGCGACGCGCCTCATCACGGTGGACGTCACCGGCGCCGCCTCCGATGCGGAGGCCGAGCTCGTGGCCCGCGCCGTCGCCAACTCCCCCCTCGTGAAGACCTGCGTGGCCGGCCACGACGCCAACTGGGGCCGGGTGGCCGCCGCCGCGGGCAAGGCCGGCGTGGCCTTCGACCAGACGCGGGTGGACATCGACTTCCTCGGGGCGCCCGTCTGCCGGGGCGGCCTCGCCGTCGACGTCGACGAGGACGAGATGCTCCGGCGCTTCGAGGGGCCGGAGGTTCCGATCGCCATCGACCTCGGCCAGGGCGCGGGGACCTCGCGCATCTGGACCTGCGACCTCACCCACGACTACATCTCCATCAACGCCGACTACCGCACCTAGGACGCTCGGGCGGATGCGTGGCTTCGCGGTGCATCCGCGGAGCCAGGCATCCACGTCGTCGCCCCTCGCAGCCGCCCGAACCGCCCGATCGCCAAAGCTGCCCGCACCGCCCGATCGACCGATCGGGCGCACCGCACCGACCGCCCCGACCGCCACGACCCGGAAGGCGAAGCCCATGACCATCGACCTGCAGGAGGAGCCCCTCTGCGCGTCCGTCGAGGCGCGGAAGGCGGAGGTCCTCATCGAGGCCCTCCCTTGGATAAGCCGCTTCTACGGCAAGACCGTCGTCGTCAAGTACGGCGGCTCGGCCATGGAGGACCCGGCGCTCCGGGCATCGGTCATCGAGGACCTCACCCTCATGGCCTACCTCGGGATCCGCCTCGTCGTGGTTCACGGGGGCGGCAAGGCCATCAGCGCGCTCATGGAGCGGCTCCGCCTGCCGGTGAGCTTCAGGGACGGCCTCCGCGTGACCGACGACGCCGCCATGGAGGCCGTCTCCATGGCGCTCGTGGGCCAAGTGAACCAGGGGCTCGTGGGGGCCATGAACGCCTTCGGCCAAGTGGCGGTGGGCGTCACCGGCTCCGACGGCTGCACGCTCAAGGGCGAGCCCGTGAGCGCGGAGCTGGGACGCGTAGGTACGGTGACCTCGGTGAACACCCACCTCATCAGCTGCCTCATGGACGAGGGCTACGTGCCCGTGGTGGCCGGCGTGGCCATGGGCGCCGACGGCCAGCTGAACGTGAACGCCGACCTCGTGGCGAGCGAGGTGGCGGGGGCGCTCGAGGCCGACAAGCTCGTCTTCATGACCGACGTGGATGGGATCTACCTCGACTACCCCGCTTGCGAGCGGCTCGTCTCGTGCCTCACGACGGACGAGGCGGCGAGGCTCGCGGCCTCGGGCGAGCTCACGGGCGGGATGCTCCCCAAGGTGGAGGCCGCGACGCGCGCCATCGAGGCGGGCGTGGGGCGCGTGCACGTGCTGAACGGGACCTTCCCCCACGCGCTCCTCCTCGAGGTCTTCACCGACCGCGGCGTGGGGACGATGTTCCTCCCCGCTGGGGAGGGCTCGCAGCGGGACGGCGCTTCGGCGCCGCCAGAGCCCTGAGATTCCATCCCTCACTCGAACCCCGAAACCCGCGTCCGATGCCCGAGTCGCGATTCCGCATTCTCACGTCCTTCGCCCGATTCCCCAAGCCCGATTCCCAAAGCCCCGGATCCGGACCCTTGACCCAAATCCCAGCCGATTCCAGAACCCCGAGAAGGAGCCCTCCATGCCCGATGCCAGCGAGTTCCTCATGCATAC
>CANRLS010000004.1 GCA_947631545.1 uncultured Atopobiaceae bacterium | reverse complement strand
TCCTCTCGTAGCCATGGGCCGAGCCGGCGAAAGGGAAGCGCTTCCCGTCCTCTACGGGGCGAGCCCCCTGGTGGGGCGGGTGCTGGAGGCCGCGGCTGGCAGGGCCGACGCGCGGCCGGCGCTCCGCTCCCTCGTCGAGGCGGCCGTCTCCTACGGCTGGGAGGGCGACCTCTGGCACGCGGCCCTGGCGGAGTCCCTCGCGAAGAGCGTGAACCCGTTCTCGCTCGCTGCGGAGCGGAGGGACGTCGCCGAGGACAGCCTCTGGCGTCTGGCGCTTGACGACATGGATCGCTACCTGCGTTGGTTCGACCTCAGGCTCCCGGCGGCCCTCGCCATCGCCCGGACGTTCGCCCACGATCCCTCAGGGGCGCCGAGGGCCGAGGCCGGAAGGCGCCTGGCGAGGCTCGCGCGCTCCCTCGCGGAGGCCGCCTCCGCGGGAGACGCCGAGGCGATGCTTCGGCAGGTGGCGGCCTTCCACCACGACTACGGCACCGGCGAGCTCGGCCTGGGCGAGCTCTTCCGCGTGGCGGCGGGCGAGGGGGGCTTCGCGCCCGAGCTCGTCGCCGTCGAGGGCTTGAGGCCGGTCGCTCTCGACGACCTCGTGGGCTACGAGCGCCAGAAGCGGCTCCTGCGCGAGAACACCGAGGCCTTCCTCGCCGGCCACCGTGCCAACAACGTCCTTCTTTACGGCGACGCGGGCACCGGCAAGTCCACCTCGGTCCAGGCCCTCGCCACCGAGTACGCCTTCCAGGGCCTTCGCGTGATCGAGCTCACCAAGCGCCAGTTCGCGCTCATCCCGGCGCTCCTGGACGCCATCAAGCGCCGGAACTACCGCTTCGCGCTCCTGCTCGACGACCTCTCCTTCGAGGAGGACGAAGTGGAGTACAAGACGCTGAAGCAGGTCATGGAGGGCGGGGGAGAGGCCGCGCCCGAGAACGTCCTCTTCTACGCCACCTCCAACCGCCGCCACCTCGTCAAGGAGACCTGGGCCGACCGGAGCGACCTCGAGCACGACGGCGACGTCCACCGCTCCGACACCATGGAGGAGAAGCTCTCGCTCGCCGGGCGCTTCGGCCTCCAGATCTACTATCCCAACCCCACCTTCGAGGAGTACCACGCCATCGTGCGGGCGCTCGTCGGGCGCTCCGAGCTCGCCGAGGGCGTCTCGGAGGAGGAGCTCCGCGCCCAGGCCGCCACCTGGCAGGTGCGGCGCGGCAACCGCTCCGGGCGCACGGCCCGGCAGTTCGTGAGCGACTTCCTCTCGCGCAGATCCGAGCCAGGCGCCACCGGCGATTCCCCTCGATAGGATCCCACCACGGAAGGGCAGGTCGGTCCATGCTGACCCTCGACAAGATCTACCAGGCGGCCTTCACGCTGAAGGACGTGGCCCGAAAGACCGACCTCCTCCACGCCCCCGACCTCCTGGAGGGCTCCGAGCTCTACCTCAAGACGGAGAACCTCCAAGTCACGGGCTCCTTCAAGGTGCGCGGGGCCTACAACAAGATCAATGCCCTCACGCCGGAGCAGCGCGCGGCGGGCATCATCGCCTGCTCGGCCGGCAACCACGCCCAGGGCGTGGCCCTCGCCGCCACCCGCATGGGCCTGAAGAGCGTCATCTGCATGCCCGACGGCGCCCCCATCTCCAAGGTTGAGGCCACCAAGCGCCTCGGCGCCGAGGTGGTGCTCGTCAAGGGGGGCTACGACGACGCCCACGCCTACGCCCTCGAGCTCCAGGAGAGGACCGGCGCCACCTTCATCCACCCCTTCGACGACGAGCTGGTGATCGCCGGCCAGGGCACCATCGGGCTCGAGATCCTCGACCAGCTGCCCAGCGTGGACGCCGTCGTGGTGCCCGTGGGCGGCGGCGGCCTCATCTCGGGCGTCGCCTGCGCCGTGAAGAGCCTCGCGCCCCACGTGGCGGTCTACGGCGTCCAGGCCGAGGGCGCCCCGTCGATGCTCGCGGCCGTGCGCGACGGCCGCGTCGAGACCCTCGACACCGCCAGCACCTTCGCGGACGGCATCGCCGTGAAGCGGCCGGGCGACCTCACCTTCGAGATGGTCGAGGCCTACGTGGACGACATCGTCACCGTCTCTGAAGACCAGATCGCGGCCGCCATCCTCGCCCTCATCGAGCGTCAGAAGCTCATCGCGGAGGGCGCGGGCGCGGTGTCGGTGGCGGCGGCCCTCTTCGAGAAGCTCCCCATCGCCGGCAAGAAGGCGGTCTGCGTGGTCTCGGGCGGGAACATCGACGTGAACATCCTCTCCCGCGTGATCACGAGGGGCCTCGTGACCGACGGGCGCAACTCCATGCTCCGGATCGCGCTCGAGGACAAGCCGGGCCAGCTCCAGAGCGTCTCCGAGATCATCGCCCGCTGCGGCGGCAACGTGGTCTCCGTGCAGTACGAGCGCTCGGACGCCAACATGGCCATCTCGAGCTGCTACCTCATGATCGGCATGGAGACCCGCGACTTCGCCCAGATCCAGGCCATCAAGGACGAGCTCGCCCAAAACGGCTTCCAGATCGCCGACAGGAGCTAGGCAGGGCCGAGCCGAGCCAGAGCGCCGGGGCGGAGGGAGGCGCGGGGAAGGTTGGAGCCGAGCCGGGCGAGCCACGGGCCCGGCTAGCAGATCTCGACGACCCAGCCCTCGGGCCCCTCGATCCGTCCCTCCTGGATGCCGGTGAGCGTCCGGCGGAGCTCGCCCAGCACGGGGCCGATCTCGTCGGAGCCGCCGTTGAAGATGTAGTCGGTCTCGCTGTCGACGATGCTCATCACCGGCACGATGACGGCCGCCGTGCCGCAGAGGCCGCACTCCACGAACTGGCCCAGCTCGTCGAAGCGCACCGGCCGCTCGATGACCTCCATGCCGAGCAGGTCGCGGGCCACGGTGACGAGGCTCCTTCTGGTGATGGAGGGCAGGATGGAGTCGCTCTTCGACTGGGGCACCACGAGGCGGCCCTCCGCGTCGACGAGGATCACGTTGGCGCCGCCCGTCTCCTCCACGTAGGTGCGCGTCGCCGCGTCGAGGTAGAGGGCCTCGTCGTAGCCCTGGGCGTGGGCCATCTCGTAGGGCCAGAGGCTCATGGCGTAGTTGAGCCCCGCCTTGATGGCGCCGGTGCCGTGGGGGGCCGCCCGGTCGTAGTCCGAGACGATGATCCGGATGGGCGTGACGCCGCCCTTGAAGTAGGGCCCCACGGGCGTGACGAGGATACGGAACTGGTACTTGTCGGAGGGACGGACGCCGATGGTGTCGCCCGTGCCGAACATGAGGGGCCGCACGTAGAGCGTGGCGCCCGAGCCGTAGGGGGGCACCCAGGCGGCGTTGGCGCCGACGACCTCCCTCACCGCCTCGAGGAAGCGCTCCTTGGGGAAGGGCGGCATGATGAGCCTCCGGGCGGAGGCCTCCATGCGCTCGGCGTTGAGGTCGGGGCGGAAGCACACGATGCGGCCGTCCTCGGTGGTGTAGGCCTTGAGGCCCTCGAAGCACTCCTGGCAGTAGTGGAGGATCGTGGCGCACTCGCTCAAGGTGACGGTGTGGTCTTTCGTGAGGCCGCCCTCGCCCCAGGCGCCCTCGGCGTAGTCGCAGACGTAGCTGTAGTCGGTCTGGTGGTAGCCGAAGTCGAGCGCTGCCCAGTCGATGTCCTTCTTCTGCATGGGGCGTCCCTCCCAAAGGTCCTTGCGCCGCCCCGCCGGCTTCCCGGAAGGGCGGCCCTCGATGTCGTTGTCGGCGAGTCCACAGTATACGAGGGCGGCGGGCCCGGGCCTCCAAGGGGCGGCGCCGGTTCGCCGACTTGTCACGTTCCGCCGCATCGCCCTCGCGCCCTCGGCAACGACGGGGAAACGCGAACCCATTAGAATCCTCTCCAGCCGCAAGGAGAGAGGAACTGAGGAGTCCCATGCCCAGACCCATGACCATGGCCGAGAAGATCCTCGCCGCCCACGCGGACCTCGCCGAGACGCATCCCGGCCAGCTCGTCGAGTGCGACGTGGACATCGTGCTCGCCAACGACATCACCGCCCCCATCGCCATCCAGGTGGTGGAGGACCTCGGCGCCGAGGGCGTCTTCGACGAGGGCAAGGTCGTCCTCGTGCCGGACCACTACGCCCCCAACAAGGACATCAAGAGCGCCGAGCAGACCAAGCGCATGCGCGACTTCGCCCATGCGTGCCATGTCGCACACTACTGGGAGCAGGGGAGGGCCGGCATAGAGCACGCGCTCCTGCCCGAGCAGGGCGTCGTCGTCCCCGGCGACCTCGTCATCGGGGCCGACAGCCACACCTGCACCTACGGCGCGCTCGGCGCCTTCTCCACGGGCGTGGGCTCCACCGACGCCGGCGTGGCCATGGCCACCGGGCGGGCGTGGTTCCGCGTGCCCGAGACCTCGCGCTTCCACCTCACGGGAAGCCTTCCCGAGGGCGTCTCGGGCAAGGACGTCATCCTCTCCATCATCGGGACGATCGGCGTGGACGGCGCCCTCTACCAGTCCATGGAGTTCAGCGGCCCGGCCGTGGCGGAGCTCTCCATGGACGACCGCCTCACCATCTCCAACATGGCCATCGAGGCCGGTGCCAAGGCCGGCATCTTCGAGGTCGACGATGTCACGCGCGCCTACCTCGAGGGCCGCGCCGAGAGGCCATGGACCGAGTTCCATCCCGACCGAGACGCCGTCTATGCCGCCACTTACGAGATCGACATCTCCAAGATCGAGCCCACGGTGGCCTGGCCGCACCTGCCCTCCAACACCAAGCCCGTGGCGGAGTCGCGCGAGGTGGCCATCGACCAGGCGGTCATCGGATCGTGCACCAACGGCCGCATGAGCGACATGCGGGCCGCGGCCGAGGTGCTCAAGGGCCGCCAGGTGGCTCCGGGCGTGCGCTGCATCGTGATCCCGGCCACCCAGGCCGTCTGGCGCCAGTGCGTGGACGAGGGGCTCATGGACGTCTTCGTCGAGGCTGGCTGCGCCGTCTCGACCCCCACCTGCGGCCCCTGCCTCGGAGGCTACATGGGCATCCTCGCCGAGGGCGAGCGGGCGGTCTCCTCCACCAACCGGAACTTCGTCGGGCGCATGGGGAGCCCCGCCTCCGAGGTCTACCTCGCGAGCCCCGCCGTCTGCGCGGCGAGCGCCGTCGCCGGCCATCTGGCCCTGCCGAAGGACCTCGCCCCCGCCGCTTCCCCGAAGACCGACCCCGCCACCGCGAAGGAGCTGGCATGAACATCCACGGCAAGGCCTTCCGCTACGGCCGGGACGTCAACACCGACGTCATCATCCCGGCTCGCTACCTCAACACCTCCGACGCCAAGGAGCTCGCCGCCCACGCCATGGAGGACCTCGACCCCGGCTTCGTCGCGGCCGTGGAGCCCGGCGACGTCGTGGTGGCCGAGGAGAACTTCGGCTGCGGTTCCAGTCGCGAGCACGCCCCGGTGGCGCTCAAGGCGGCCGGTGTGGGCGCCGTCATCGCCAAGAGCTACGCGCGCATCTTCTATCGGAACGCCATCGACATGGGCCTCGCCATCCTGGAGGCGCCCGAGGCCGTGGATGGCATCCGCGCGGGCGACATCGTCTCCGTCGACACCTCGACGGGCGAGATCGTGGACGAGACGACGGGAGAGACCTTCCACGCCGAGCCGTTCCCGCCCTTCATCACCGAGATCATCGAGGCCGGCGGCCTCGTGGAGCGCACGAGGCGCCAGCTCGCCGCCCAGAGGGAGGCGTAAGGTCCCCATGGCAAGCTATCGCATCTGCTGCCTTCCCGGAGACGGCATCGGGCCCGAGATACTCGCCGAGGGCAAGCGGGTGCTCGAGCGCGTCGCCGAGCTCGAGGGCTTCGACGTTGAGCTCGAGGACCATCTCATCGGCGGCGCCGCCATCGACGCCACGGCCTCCGCTCCCGAGGGCGCGACCGCCCTTCCCGAAGAGACGCTCGAGGCCGCCAAGGAGGCGGACGCCGTCCTTTTGGCGAGCGTGGGCGGTCCCAAGTGGGACAGCACCGATCCCCGCGCCCCGCGCCCCGAGCAGGGGCTCCTCGCCATACGCAAGGGGCTCGGCCTCTACCTCAACCTCCGGCCGGTCAAGGTCTACGACGCCCTCATCGGCGCCTCGAGCCTCAAGCCGGAGTTCCTCCACGGTGTGGACCTGCTCATCGTGCGCGAGCTCACGGGCGGACTCTACTTCGGCACCCGCGAGCGCATCGAGGACGCCCCCGGCGCCGGCCGCGACGGCGAGCCGGGCATCTGGTGCTCGGACGCCCTGGAGTACGGCGAATGGGAGGTCGAGCGCGTGCTCCGCTGGGCCTTCGAGTGCGCGAGCCGCAGGGAGCGCCGGCGCCTCACGAGCGTGGACAAGGCCAACGTCCTCGGCACGAGCCGGCTCTGGCGCGAGGTGGCCCATCGCCTGCGCGAGGAATGGCCCGAGGTGGCCTACGAGGACCTGTACGTCGACAACGCGGCCATGCAGCTGGTGAGCGAGCCGACGCGCTTCGACGTGGTGGTGACCGAGAACACCTTCGGCGACATCCTCTCCGACGAGGCGGCCCAGCTCACGGGATCGCTCGGCATGCTGGCCTCGGCCTCGCTCGGGTCGGGGACGCCGCTCTTCGAGCCGAGCCACGGGTCGGCGCCCGACATCGCGGGCCGGGGCATCGCGAACCCGCTCGCCCAGATCCTCTCGGTGGGGCTGCTCCTTCGCCATGGCCTTCTGGAGGCCGGGGCGGCCGATCGCGTGGAGCTGGCGGTGGAGCGGGCCCTCGCCGACGGCTGGCGCACGGCCGACATCGCCGACGAGGCCACGCCCGCCTCGCAGATCCTCTCCACGAGGGCCATGGGCGATGCCGTTCTCGAACGCCTCTGAGGGACGGGGGCTTCCCGGCATCCTCTGGGCTTTGAAGGAGTCCTCTGGCCTCTGCGATCCCTAGCCCAGGCTCTCCAAGCCGAGGAGCGCCGCGCCGAGGGCGCCGCAGAGCTGCGACTCGTCGGAGGTCTGGATGGGCTCTTCGAAGACCTCCTCGATGGCGGCGACGACGCCGGCGTTCTTGGCCACGCCGCCCGTCATGAGGTAGGGAGGCTCGCCCTTCACGCGCTTCGAGAGGCTCGAGACCTTGATGCCCACCGATCGGTCGAGGCCGTGGATGATATCGGGCACGGGGGTGTCGTCGGCCACGAGCGAGACCACCTCGCTCTCGGCGAAGACCGTGCACATGGAGCTGATCTTCACCTCGTGCTTCCACTTGAGGCCCTCGGTGCAGAAGCGGTCGAGGTCCATCTCCATCGTGTTGGCCATCATCTCGAGGAAGCGCCCGGTGCCGGCGGCGCACTTGTCGTTCATGACGAAGTTCTCCACGGCGCCGTCCTCGTCGAGCTTGATCACCTTTGAGTCCTGGCCCCCGATGTCGATGATCGTGCGCACGTCGGGGGCGAGCACGCGCGCGCCGCGCGCATGGCAGGTGATCTCGGTGATCTGGGTGTCGGCGTCGGGGATGGAATCGCGCCCGTAGCCGGTCGCCACGGTGAGGGTGAGGTCATCGGCCGCGAGGCCCGCCTTCTTCATCACCATGTCCATGACCATGCGGGCGCTCCGCGTGGCCTTGGCGCCCGTGGGTAGGATCTGCGAGGCCACCACGTTGCCCTCGCCGTCGACGATGACGGCGTCGGTGGAGGTGGATCCGGAATCGACGCCCATCACGTAGACGGGCCCATCGCCCTTGGGGACGTTTCGCGCGCTATTCATGCCAACCAGCGTTTCGTCGAAGGCTTCCAATCGTGTGCGGAGCTGGCCCACGCTCTGGCGCGTGCCGTCGGTCTCGACCTTGAGCATCGGCACCGGGGCGTCGCCGTGGGTGGTGAGGTACTCGAATCCGTAGTAGTCGCAGAACTTCATCGTGTGGTAGACGACGCCCCGCTGCCCGGGGGCGCCCACCTGGCCCTCGCGCCCGCCGATGTCGGCCATGCGCATGCAGGGGGTCTGGTCGAGGAGCGCGTCGGCGTACCAGTCGATGAAGGCCTCGAGGGGCTCGGGGGACTCCGGGAGGTCCGTCTCGCAATGCTCGGGGCAGGCCTTGTTCCGGGCGTCCTGGGCCAGATGCACGGGCGGCGCGGCGATGCGACGCCCGCCCGTGCAGGTGAGGTTCTCGACGGGGAGGCTGATGGCCGCTTCGGTGAGCTCGTAGAGGGAGGCCGGCCCATGGGCGCCGAGGAGCGTCACGCGCTCGTCCTGGCGCTCGAGGGGCGGCGCGAACGAGGCGATGGCGCGGCCCACGTCGAACTCCCGCCCGGAATAGGCCCTCCAGCCTTTGGCGAGCCGCTCGAGCTCCCTCCTCATCCGGAGCCGCTCGCGAGGCCCCGTGAGGTGGGGGAGGTCGACGATCCAAAGGAAGTCGAGGCAGCCCTCGGCGGAGAGCACGTCGTAGACGCGGCGCATCACGTCGCAGCAGCTGGTGAGCACGAGGGCCCGCACCTCCGGCTTGAGCGCGAAGGCGATGAGCGACTTGCCGAACCCGCAGAGGTTGGGATGGGCGAGGCGGTCGGCGTCCTCGAAGGTGTCGGCCTCGAAGTCGACGGGACGGCACTCGGCGCCGAAGCCCGCCAGGAGCTCGACGGGCGCGTACTTGCAGGGGTACCAGACGATGGGCTCGCCCTGGCCGCTCTGCGGGCTTTTCGGGGGCCAGGCGGCCTCGGCCCCGACGTCAGCGGACATCGCCCGTGCCCATCTCGTCGGCGACGCCTTCCAGGGCCTCCTCGAGCTCCTGCTCGAAGGCCTCGGCATCGCGGGCGTCCTTCTTGGCGTGGAGCATCTCGAGGAAGGCGCCGAGGCGCGTGGCCGCCTGACCGCCGGGGAAGTTCCCGCGGTCGCAGCCGTCGCCGTCGATGACGATGGTGGGATAGCCGGCCGACTCGAGCTCCCGCACCATGAGCTGCGAGACGCCCATCGTCTCCTTGCAGCCCCAGTGGCAGAAGCAGACGGCGCCATCGGCCTGCGCGCGCTCGCAGATCTCGGCCATGCGATCGACGCGGCGGATGCCGGGGCCGTTGTAGGAGTCCCTGATGAGGCGCTCGGCCATGGCGAGGTAGGGCTCGTCGGCGGTGTGGTTCCAGCCGGTGAAGCTCACCTGGTCGAAGCACATGTCGCTCGCGATGAGCTGCTGGTCGGTGTTCACGTCGAGGAGCCGCTGCAGGGGGATGCAGAAGAAGGGGGTGGTGGAGCTCCAGACGACGTTCACGCCGTCGAAGGGCTCGGCGTTCAGGTAGTCGCGGATCATGAGGCGCGAGAGCCGCTCGCACTCGGGCTCGCCGAGGAGCGTGTGGAAGCAGAGCCCATGCTGCATCTCGAGGCCCATGTTGTTCTTGATGTAGCGGCCGACGCGGAGCCTGAGCGAGCGCGTGAGGTTGTCGAGCGTGCGCTGGGAGCGGGCGACCTTCTCCTTGAGGACCTTCTCGTCGAGAGGGCGGTGGTAGATGTCCTGCGCCGCCTCGGCCATCTCGCGCAGCTGCTCCGCCACATAGAAGCAGCCCTCCTCGTCGTACTCGCCGGGCACGTCGATGTAGACGTGCTCCACGCCGAAGCGGTTCGCGAGCATCCGGAAGGTGATGTTGTTGGCGTCGCAGGCCACCGAGCAGTTGGCGATGAGGGGCGAGACGCCGAAGACCTCGGCCATGGTGGCGCCGAGGAGCACCTTGTGGAAGGAGCAGTAGGTCTGGGGCACGCCCTGGTCCTCGGCGTAGATGGTGAAGCCAAGCTCCGCGTGGGCCCCGGCGATGAAGTCGGCCACGGCCTCGGCGATGAGGGGCTTGAGGCCCAGCGAGTGGAAGATCTCGTTGGGCATGAAGATGCTCGTGAAGACGCTGTTCTCAGGGTCTTCGAGGGCGCTCGTCACGGTGTCGAGCGCGAGGTTCTGCGCCAGGAGCGCGCTCGGATGCATCCACTTGTCTGGGAAGGCGCGCGTCCAGGCGCGCTTCACCTGAAAGGCCTTGATGAGCCAGTAGTGCGTGATGTCAGGACGCGTGGGAATGCAGTAGTCGAGCGCGTTCATGCAGTAGTCGAGCAGCCTGACCGAGACCTTGTCCCCATCGGATTTGGTTTGCGCTGGCATCCGGCCCACCTCCCGATCCGTCGGCCACGAGCGTCTGGACCTCGGCGCCTTCCTTCGACGCATCCAGGAGCTCCCGCTGGCCTAGGACACAGATACCCCTCTCGAGCATCAGCTTTCTTAAAGGTTCGGAAAGGGCGCGCAACGCGTCCGGGGTCGCTTCGAGCACCTCGGAGCGGATGCGGTCGCGCCAGCCGTCGGGGCGCCCGATGATGCGGTTCGTGTCGAGGCGCCGCATGAGGCCCCTCGGCTTCTGGGGACGGTCGAGGGCGCCCACGCAGGCCACGATGTAGCCATCGACGTCGCGCTTGGAGAGGGACGCCTCCGCGAGCCAGTCCGCCGCCCGGTCGAAGCGCTCGAGCGTGGGATCCACGGCCGGGTCGCGGAACGAGTAGAAGCCGAGCGTGCCGGCATCGCTCACCTGGAGCCCCGCGCCGTAGGCGCCGCCGAGCACCCGCACCTCGTTCCAGAGGTAGCTGTAGGTGAGCGCCCGGCCGAGCACGAGCCAGCGGCCGTCATAGGCCTCGTCGGCGTCGGAGAGGAGCGCCCCCTCGCCCACGAAATCCACGCCGGCGGGAACGGCGTAGAACTCCCTCGCCGGACCGGAGAGCCCCA
Organism: uncultured Atopobiaceae bacterium; assembly: GCA_947631545.1. GTDB lineage: Bacteria > Actinomycetota > Coriobacteriia > Coriobacteriales > Atopobiaceae > CANRLS01. Next base: position 56,892 of record CANRLS010000004.1, on the reverse strand, counting down.
CCACGAGGCGCTCGGGCGCCGTCTCCGTGGAGGGCAGCCCCTTCAGGGGATCCTCTGCGAGGTAGGCCTCGGGATCTTCTCCGGCGAAGCTCATGGTGAGGTTGCCCGTCGAGAAGGCCCGCTCCGCCACGCTGGCGAGTCGCTCCGAGAGCCCCACCGCGCGCTCGTCGAAGCGCTCCAGGATATCGACGACGAAGCGATAGTAGTCGATGCCGCCGATGAGCTGCGAGATCTTGGCGGAGGCGTTCCTCTGGGCCGCCACGCGCGAGAGCGCCACCACGTGCCCGGACGTGATGAACGATTGCTCGAGCGCGATCTTCGCCTGCACCAGGAGGGCCCGGATGCGCTCGATGTCCGAGAAGTCGGTCTCGAGCCAGAGCTCGCGGGGCAGCTCGGCGAGCCAGCGCTTGTTGCTCGAGAGCGCCGCTGCGGAGCAGGTGAGGTGGGTGCGGGCCGCATCGTCTGTCCCCTGCGCGTACAGCGACTCTAAGGAGCACGAGAAGCTCCCGAGCTTCGACTCGATGAGGGTGTCGAGCTCGGCCGCGGAGTGCCGCGAGGTGCCGAGCTTGCCAAGAAGCGATGCCATGAGCGAGAGGTAGGGGAGGTCCTCGGCCTCGAAGCCGCAGAGGTCGAAGTAGCAGTTCACGTAATCGATGCCGTGGGTCTCGATGTCGTAGACGGTCGTGGGCACCGGGGCGTCCATGGTCGCCTGGTCGGGATCGGCCGCAGCGTCGCCGATCTCCGCCACCTCGAGGCGCGGGAGCGTCCGGATGGCCTCGGGGTCGTCGGGCTTGGCCTGCTCGGCGTGGAGGCGCGCGGTCTCGGCGCAGAGCGCCTCGAGCTCCTCCTTCGTGAGCGTGGCCTTGTACTCGGCGAGCTTGGCGGCCTCCTCGTCCGCGGCCGTGGTCTCCGAAGGGCGGATGTCGACGAGGCAGGCGTGGTTGGAGTTGACGATCTGGGTGAGGAGCTCCTCGAAGAGCCCGGTGTCGAGGCCCTCGCGCAGGCGCTTGAAGTCCTCCTCGTAGCGCACGTAGGAGAGGGGGTCGTCCTCGTCGTAGAGCCAGCTCGAGAGGGATGCCATGGCGAGGTGGATGCCGTCGGGGTAGCCGAAGCTGCCCTCTCGCAGCATGAACTCCGCCCGCGAGATCGCCGCCTCCAGGCGATCGCGGCCGATGCCCTCCGTGGCGAGCTTGGTCGCCACCTCGTGGAGGGCCGCGCGGAAGGCCTCGGTGGTCCAGCGCTTGGCTCCCTTGAGCTCGAAGATCACGAAGGGCTGGGCCGTGGAGTCGACGAGATAGGCGACGAAGTCGTCGCCGAGGTTGGCGTCGAGGATCGCTCGCTTGAGCGGCGCCTCGTTGGAGCCGCAGAGGGCCTGGACGAGGATATCGGCGGCGAGCACCCGCTCGTGGTCCTTGGCCTCGGCGAAGACGAACCCGAGGGCCGCCGCCGCGTGCTCGGGCGCCATGGGCATCGTCTCGTGGCGCTCGACGATGCCCGTGGGGGCCTGGAGGTCGAGCGGGTTCGGGCCGCCCTCGTCGGGCATCGGGGCCAGGGAGAGCCGCTCGTCGAGGAATGCCAGCTCACGGTCGATGTCGAGGTCGCCGTAGAGCACCACGTGGGCGTTCGCCGGCTGGTAGTGGCGGCGATGGGTGTCGCAGTAGGACTCGTAGGTGAGGGTGGGGATCGCCTTGGGATCGCCGCCGCTCTCCCAGCGGTAGCAGGTGTCGGGGAAGAGCGCCCGCTCCACCTCGAGGAAGAGCACATCGTCGGGATCGGCGAGGGCGCCCTTCATCTCGTTCAAGACAACGCCGTTCAGCGCGAGCGGCGCCTCCGGGCTCTCGAGCTCGAGATGCCAGCCCTCCTGCCGGAAGATGTCCTCGCGCTCGTGGAGCGCCGGATGGAAGACGGCGTCAAGGTACACGTCCATGAGGTTCTCGAGGTCGTCCACGTTGGTGGACGAGACGGGATACATCGTCTTGTCGGGGAAGGTGAGCGCGTTGATGAAGGTGGCCATGGAGGTCTTCAGGAGCTCGACGAAGGGCTCCTTCACCGGGTACTTGAGCGACCCGTCGAGAACCGAGTGCTCGAGGATGTGGAAGACGCCGGTGTCATCGGCGGGAGGCGTCTTGAAGGCGATGGAGAAGGCGCGCTCCGTGTCGTCGTTGGCGAGCCAGAGCAGGCGCGCCCCCGTCGCCTCGTGGGTGAACACGTAGGCCCTGCCCCGGATCTCGCGCACGTCTTCCGCGGTATCGAGCTTGAATCCGTGGAGCGCATCGCCCACGTTGAGATTGGATTCCATCGCACACCAGCCCTCGTCGGTTTCGAACGCAACAGAGGGCGATTATAGGGCCGGCGCGATACGGCTAGATCTTGGCCATCTCCGAAAGGGTGGCGGCGTACCAGTCCTGCCAGGTGGGCGGGCAGTACTTCTGGGCGTTGGCCTCCGAGATGGTGTAGCCGTAACCGGCGGAGAGGCCCGCGATGTGGGCGCGGATGGCGGTGTCCCAATCGGGCCAGGAGGTCTGGCTCCAGCCCCAGGCGTTATAGGGCAGGAAGCAGTGGCGCCCCTTGGAGCTCTCGGTGTTGGAGATGGCCGGGGACCAGCGCGGATCCACGCCGTAGTCGTAGGCCGCCTCGGCGAAGGCGTAGCCGTAGCCCTCGAGGGGCGATCCGGCCAGGTACTCGTCGATGCGCTGCGTCCACTCCTCCACGAACTCGGCGCGGTCGCCGCCCTGCTCGGGGGCATTGGGGTCGGGCGCGGTCGAGGGGGCGGACGGCTGCTCCTCTTGGGGCTGCTGGGCCTTGGGCTGGTTCTGGGGCGCCGAGTTGCGCACGGCGTCGGCGAGGGCCTGCGTATCGGCGGAGCCGGCGAGCGCCCTCGCCTGCTCGCGCGCGGCCTCCTCGGCGGCCTTCCTGGCGGCGAGCTTCACGGCCTCCTGGCGGAGCGCCTCGGCCTGCTTCAAGGCGTCGTCGGCGGCCGCCCGCTGCTCTTCGGCCTCCTCCCTCTGATCCTGGAGCTGGGCGCGCGCGTAGGTGAGGTCGTTCTGGAGGTCCACGAGCTTCCGGGCCTCCTCGGTGTTCTTCTGCTCGATGGCGTTCAGGTAGGTGATCGTCGAGATGAAGGAATTGAAGTCGTCTGACGAGACGATGAGCTCCAGGAGCCCGTTTCCGTTCTGGCTCATCTTGTAGAGGGCCCGGATGGCGCTCGCGCTCCGGGCCCGCTGCTCGGGGATCTCGGCCTCGACCTCGGCGATCCTGGCCTCGTTCTCGGCGATGGAGCCGTCGAGGACCTCGACGTTGGCGATGGCCTTGGCGTAGGCCTCGGCGGCCTCGTTCACCTTGCCGCCGAGCTCATCGGCCTTGGCCTCGAGCTCCTCGAGGGTGTCGGCTCGGGCGCTCACGGGGGCGGCGAGCAGCATGGAGCACGTCAAGGCGAAGGCCCCGAAGAGGCAGGCCAGGATGTGTTTCGGAGCGCGTCGCACGGGCCGGCGAGGTCCTTTCGGTCGATGGGTCGCGAAAAGCGCGGGATTGAGAATCATAGCCTTTCGGCGGGAACGGACAGGCGCCGTTCGCCCGATGGCCTCAACCTGAAGGGCAAAACGCGAGGTCAAAGCCCTAGCTGTCTATGAAATGAACAGAAACCTCCCCGGACCGGGGCCCGGGGAGGCTGGCGTCGCCCTTTCGCCGGCTACTTGACGACGAGGATGTCGCACTCGCAGTTGCGCAGAAGGAACGTCGAGATGGAGCCCAAGAGCGCGTACTTGATGGAGGAGAGGCCCCTCGCGCCGCAGAGCACCAGGTCGGGCTTCACGACGTCGAGCATCTTCTCCTTGAGGGTCTCGCGGACGCGGCCCTCCTCCTGGATGACCTCCACCGAGGGGATGGAGTCCATGGCCTTGACCTGGGCGAGCGGCTCCGCGATGGACTCGAGGAAGCCCTCCTTCATGGATTCGACGGCCCCCTCGGGCACCTTGTTGCCCGCCGCCTCGAGGGCGGAGGTGTCGATGACGTGGCCGATGACGAGCTCGGCGCCGTTGTTGTCGGCGACGGTGATGGCGCGGTCGAGCACCTCGTACTGCTGGTCGCTCCCGTCGAGCGAGACGAAGATCTTCTTGTAGCCGAGATCCTTGTAGGTGGTAACCATGAACGTCCCTTCGTATCTGCATCCAGATAGTCGTAGTTTACCGCTGATAGCGCCCGCGCTATCATCGTGCCGCATCCCCCGCGCCCGTTTCCCGGGATCTGGGGGCGCTCCGCCTGTCACAATGGGCGAGCGGGAGTCGAGGGGAGGCGCCAGTGGAGGGGTTCGAGTTCCTTGAGCTCTTGAAGGCGGCGCTCTTCGGCCTCGTCGAGGGCCTCACCGAGTGGCTGCCCGTCTCCTCGACGGGCCATCTCCTGCTCCTGGACCAATTCGTGACCCTCGACGTGAGTCCCGAGTTCTGGAACCTCTTCCTCGTCGTGGTGCAGCTGGGGGCGATCCTCGCCGTCTGCGTGATGTTCTTCCGCCCGCTGAACCCCTTCGCCCCGTCCAAGGGCGCCGAGGGCAGGCGTGGCACCTGGGCGCTCTGGGGAAAGATCGTCCTCGCCTGCATCCCGGCCGCCCTCGTGGGCATCCCGCTCGACGACTGGATGGAGGAGAACCTCTCGAGCCCCTTCGTCATCGCGGCCGCGCTCATCGCCTACGGCATCGCCTTCATCGTCATCGAGTCGGTGCGCGAGGCCCACGCGCGCCGTCTCGCCCGGGAGGGCGCGGCACGGCGCCGGCCGAGGCACATGGCCGCCCCGCCCGCTGGCGAGGCAGGCGCGAACGTCGCCATGCTCGCCGACGCCGACGCCCCCTGCCAGAGCATCGCCGAGCTCGGTTGGGGGAGGGCCTTCGGGATCGGTTGCTTCCAGGTGCTCTCGCTCGTGCCCGGCACCTCGCGCTCGGGCTCCACCATCATCGGCGGCCTCATCCTCGGCTGCACCCGCACCGTGGCGGCCGAATTCACCTTCTACCTCGCCATCCCCGTGATGTTCGGCGCGAGCCTGCTGCGCACGGTGAAGTTCTTCCTCGAGGGCATGGAGCCCACGGCCATGGAGCTCGGCATCCTCGGCGTGGGCGCCGGCGTGGCCTTCGTCATCTCGGTGCTGGCCGTGCGCTTCCTCATGGCGTTCGTCCGCCGCCACGACTTCAAGCCCTTCGGGTGGTATCGCATCGCGCTCGGCATCGCGGTGATCCTCTACTTCGCGCTGGCCGTCTAGGCCGCGCCGCACCCTCCCGGGGCGCGGCTCCTTGGGTCTTGAGCGCTCCGCACCCTGCGGATCCATGGCCCGGCCAGCGCCTTCGGCGGCCCGGGCGCTTCGGCAAGCGCGCCTCGCGGCGCTCCGCACGGCCCGCTCCGGACGCCCTCGGGCTCGGGTATAAGCGCCCTGAACGCCGAGGCAAGGAGCGCATCGTGGCCAAGCACAGGATCCTTCTCTACACCCTCTCGGGGGAGACCTCCCAAGCGGAGCGGCTGCTCGACGAATGGGGCGTCGCCAACCAGGTGGAGCTCTCGAGCCAGACCCACGAGCCCTTCGTGCCGCCCGCGCCCGAGACGCTCGAAGGCGTCGAGGCGGTCTGCGGCGAGTTCATGCCGGTGAGGAGCCCCGAGGTCGTGGAGCTCTTCGTCACGGCCGGCGTGAGGCTCATCGCCTCCATGTCCATCGGCCTCAACCACATGGACCTCGATGCGCTGAAGAGGGCCGGCATCCTCGTCACCAACTGCCCTGGCTACTGCGCCGAGGACGTGGCCCTGCACGCCGTGGCGCTCATGCTCGATCTCGAGCGCCAGGTGACCTTCCTCAATCGCGAGGTCATGGACGGCGTCTGGGAGCCCAAGGACGGCTACCCCATGCACCGCACCCACGGCCAGACGTTGGGGCTCGTCTTCTTCGGCCACATCTCCAAGGCGGTCGTGCCCATGGCCCGGGGACTCGGCATGAAGGTGCTCGTCTGGGCGCCCACCAAGACGGCGGCCGAGATCGAGGCCGCGGGCGCGAGCAAGGCCGAGACGCTAGACGAGCTCCTCGCCTCGTCGGACGTGGTGAGCCTCCACTGCCCGCTCATCCCCATGACGGAGCATCTCATCGACGCCAAGGCGCTCGCCACCATGAAGGAGGGGGCCTTCCTCGTGAACACCGCCCGGGGCGACGTCGTGGACGAGGAGGCGCTCCTGGCGGCGCTCGATTCCGGCCACATCCGGGGCGCGGGGCTCGACACGCTCCACGCCGAGACCTCGCACCGCAACGAGGCGCTCGTGCGCCATCCCCGCGTCATCGTGACGCCCCATTGCGCCTACAACTCGGTGGAGAGCCAGGAGCGGCTCATCGAGATGACGCTCGCCGACTGCGTCGACCTGGCCGTGAGGGGCAAGCGGCCCGCCCACGTCGTCGACTGACGGGCGGCGATCGATCCAGCTGACGGGTCGGGCGAGGAGCCCTTGGGCGCCTTGGATCGCGACGATCTCGGCGGCGCGAACCTTTCGAGCAATCGGATTCGCGAACAGGTTCGGCGAGACGTTCCCTGGTGCCCCATCTGCGCGCGAACGCAGGTCCTCGCGTGCCAAGCACGCCACGGCCCTTCGTTCCCGTGCATCTGGGGCGCCAGGGGACGCCGCAGCCTAGGTTTCGAGCTTCACGATCGGCGCGAAGCCGAGCATGAGCCGTTTCGGCTTGTCGATGGCGTCGAACTGGACCTCGATGATGTCGGTCTGGGTCGAGATGACGGTGCCGGTGCCGAAGGTCTTGTGGGAGACGCGGTCTCCCTCGGCGAAGCTCACGCGGGCCCTCTTGACCGTCTGGCGCGGCGGCACGGGCGAGGAGAGCGCGCCCGGCGTGGAGCGGGTGCGCGTGCCGATGACGCGCCCGCCGTAGGCGGCGCTCCCCACGCCGGATCCGAAGGTGCCGTGGCGGTCGCCGCGCTTCTCCCAGCCGGTGCCGCCGAAGCCCGACGACCCCACGCCGACGGCCTTCACGTGCTCCTCGGGGATCTCGTTCACGAAGCGGCTCCGGGGCGCCGCCGAGGTGGAGCCGTAGGTGCGGCGCGTCTGGGCGTTCGTGAGGTAGAGCCGCTCCCTCGCCCGGGTGATGGCCACGTAGGCGAGCCGGCGCTCCTCCTCGAGCCGGTCCCCCTCGGTCTTGGGGCCGCGATGCGGGAAGAGCCCCTCCTCCATGCCCGCCACGAAGACGACGGGGAACTCGAGGCCCTTGGCCGAGTGGATGGTCATGAGGGTGACGGCGCTCGTCTGGCCCGAGAGGGCGTCGAGGTCGGTGCGGAGCGCGAGCCACTCGAGGAACTCCGGGAGCTTGGAGGCGACGGCGCCCCGAGATCCCTCCAAGGGACCCGTCCCCGCCGGGGCTTCGAGGCCGAGCTCCTCCAGGCTCTCCAGCGTCGCGGGCGAGGCGTCGTGGCCCTCGTCGAATTCCTGGGCGATGAGGAAGAACTCGCGGACGTTCTCCGCGCGGGAGTCGCCCTTGACGCTCCCCTCCCTCTCGAGCGCCGTCACGAGGCCCGCCTTGTCGGCGATCATCTTCACCACCTCGGCGAGCTCGCCAGCGTAGTGGCGCGCCTCCTCGATGATCGAGGTCCAAGCGGCGAGCGAGTTCCTCGCGCGCTTGGTGAGGTCGCTCTCGGCCACGCAGAGCTGGGCCGCCTCGAAGAAGGGAATGCCGTACTCGTCGGCCTTGGCCTGGATGATGTCCACCGAGGTCTTTCCGATGCCCCGGGCGGGCACGTTCACGATGCGCCGGGCCGCCACGTCGTCGGCGGGGTTCACCACGAGCTTCAGGTAGGCCACCAGGTCGCGCACCTCGGCGCGGTCGAAGAAGCGCGTGCCCCCGACGATCTTGTAGGGCACGCCGGCGCGCAGGAACATGTCCTCGATCATGCGGCTCTGGGCGTTCGTGCGGTAGAAGACCGCCATGTCGTCGTAGGAGGCGCCCCGGCGATGGAGCCGCTCGATCTCCGAGGCGATCCACCTTCCCTCGTCGCTCTCGTCGAAGGCCTGGTAGAGGCGCACGGGTTCGCCGTCGCCGCTTTCCGTGTAGAGCCGCTTGGCCTTGCGCCTCGCGTTATGGGCGACGACCGCGTTGGCGGCCCCGAGGATGTGGCCCGTCGAGCGGTAGTTTCGCTCCAGCTTGACCACGTGGGCATCCGGGTAGTCGCGCTCGAACTCCAGGATGTTCGTCACGTCGGCGCCGCGCCAGGAATAGATGGACTGGTCGTCGTCGCCCACCACCATGAGGTTCCTGGAGCGGCTGGCCAGGAGGTTCGTGATGAGGTACTGCACGTGGTTGGTGTCCTGGTACTCGTCCACCGAGAGGTAGCGGAAGCGGTCCTGGTAGCGCCCGAGGACGGTCGAGTCGCCCTTGAGGAGGCGATAGGCGTTCACGAGGAGGTCGTCGAAGTCCATGGCGTTCGCGGTGAGGAGCTCGCGCTGGTAGCGCTCGTAGACCCGTGCCGCAGCGCGATCGGCGGGCGATGCGGCCTCCGCCTCCAGCTCGTCCGGATCCATGAGGCGCTCCTTGGCCCGGGAGACGATCGAGCGGATCCGGGCGTCTGGATGCTGCTTGGGATCGAGCCCCATCTCCTGGGAGATGCGGCGCACGAGGCGCTTGGCGTCGTCATCGTCGTAGATGGAGAAGTTGGGGCGGTAGCCCACGAGCTCGGCATCATCCCGGAGCATGCGCACGCACATGGCGTGGAAGGTCGAGACCCACATGCCCCGGATGCCCCCGGGCACCACGCGCTGGAGCCTCTCGCGCATCTCGTTCGCCGCCTTGTTGGTGAAGGTGATGGCGAGCACCTGCCAGGGCCTCACGTCGAGGTCGGCCACCAGATGCGCGATGCGGTACGTGAGGACTCGGGTCTTGCCCGAGCCGGCGCCGGCGAGCACGAGGAGCGGTCCCTCGGTGCAAAGGACGGCCTCCCTCTGGGCGGGGTTCAGCGAATCAAGGTCGAGCGGGCTCTCGGGCATCGCGCCTCCAGGCATCGTTTCGGTCGGGGCCATTGTACGGAGGGAGGGCGACGACGATTCGCCGAACAGCGACGCTTCCCCCGGGGAGCCGTCCCGGCTCTCAGGCGGTCCGGACCGCCAGCCAGGCGCACATCTCGGGGGTGGCGGGCTGCACGGCCATGCCGAGGAGCGTGGGGCCGGTATGGACCACGAGGTCGGCCGTGATGCCCGAGCGGATGATGCCCACGCAGTTCGAGACCCTCTCCCTGAGGTCGGCCTCGTAGCGCTCGAAGGGCGCGTCCTTGGCGGCGATGCAGATGGCGAGCACCACCTTGTCGTAGAGGCGGCTGCGGGCGGCGATGAGGTCCTCGATGGCCCTCACCGCCTTGGGGAGCCCCCGGCACTTCTTGACGGTTCGGTAGTGGCCCTCGCTGTCGCAGTCGAAGACGGGCTTGATGTTGAGCGCGCTCCCCAGCCGGTAGGTGGCCTCGGAGATGCGCCCGCCGTGGCGAAGGTAGCCCAGCTCGTTCACGCAGAAGAGCACGAGCGTCTGCGTGGAGAGCTCCGAGAGTCGCCGATCGAGCTCCTCGAAGGGCACGCCCGCCTCCACCATGAGGGCGGCGTTCATCACCACGAGCCCGGCCGCCACGCCGATGGACTTGGTGTCGATGACGCAGACGGGGAAGTCCTCCATCTGGCTCGCCACCAGGTGCACCGTCTGGTTGGTGGCCGAGAGCCCGGAGCTGATCGTCACGAAGACGGCCCTCTCGTAGCCCTCGTCGCGGCAATCCTCGAGGACCTTCAGCAGGGTGGAGGGGGAGGGGAGCGAGGTGGTGGGCACCTCCACGGGGAGCCGCTCGATGACGTCCTGGGTGGTGATGTCGACGTCGGTGTGGTAGGTGCCGTCTGAGAAGTTGATGACGAGCGGCACGATCTTCACGTCGTGGGCCTCGGCGAACTCCGGCGGCGTGTTGGTGCCGGAGTCGGTGATGATGGCGATCCTCTGTGCGTTCATGGCTCGAGGGGCTCCGTGACGGTCGGGCATGCTTCATCCGATGTTCTTACCCAATGCCCGCCCTGACGGGAGCGGCGGCCGGAGGGCCCGCGCCGGACCTGTGGCAGCTGGCCGATGCGCCATCCGGCGGCGGGCGGTTGCACGGTACAATCGATCCATCCCAACCAGCGAAGCGATCAGGCCGTGTCCCTTTGGAGGCCCCATGAGCACCGTCTACATCTTCGGGCACAAGCACCCCGACAACGACTCCATCCTCGCATCGGTGATGCTCTCGCAGCTCATGAACACCCTCCAGGACGGCAACACCTACGTGCCCAAGCGCCTGGGCGAGATGCCGCTCGAGAGCGCGGCGATCCTCAAGAGCTGGGAGTTCGCCGAGCCGGAGTACCTGGACGAGATCCCCGCGCCGGCCCCGGGCGAGGAGCGCCAGAAGGTCATCCTCGTCGATCACAACGAGGAGGTGCAGTCGGTTCACGGCCTCTCCAACGCCGAGATCGTGGGCGTGGTGGACCACCACCGCATCGCCGACTTCTCCACCCACAAGCCGATCTTCTTCATCACGCTGCCCTGGGGTTCGACGGCCACGATCATCCTCTACCTCTTCCACGCCTACGAGATCACGCCCACGGTGGCCCAGCTCTCGTGCCTGCTCTCGGCGATGATGACCGACATGGTCATGATGAAGAGCCCCACCACCACCGACATCGATCGCCAGTTCGTGGAGAACGTCGGCGAGATCCTGGGCCTCGACCCGCTCGACTTCGGCATGAACATCTTCACGAACCGCGCCACCGACAAGTACACGCCCGCCGAGATGGTGGCCCACGACATCAAGGGCTTCGTCATCAACGGCAAGCGCGTCTTCATCGGCCAGTACGAGACCGTGGACAAGTCCATCGCGCTCAACCGCCTGCCGGAGCTTCGCCAGGCCATGGAGGACTTCCGCAAGGAGAAGAACGCCGACACGCTGATCCTCGCCGTGACCGACATCATGGAGGAGGGCTCCCAGATCCTCATGTGCGGCGACAAGACGCTGCCCGAGCGGGGCCTGGGCATCACCGACGAGCCCGGCGGCGTGTGGCTTCCCGGCGTGCTCTCGAGGAAGAAGCAGATCGCGGCGCCCATCCTCGCAGCCGCCCAGGGCTAGGCCGCGAGCGCGGACGTCCCGGCTACGGTCAGGGGCGCGAACGTGCGAGAGCCTGTAGGCTAGGGCCATGGCCAGCTTCACCGAGAATCCGCCCGAGATCATCGCGATCCCCGAGGTCTCCCACCGCCAGGAGCTGAGGAGGCGCTTCGGCCGCGTCTTCGGCGACGGCACCGTGGCGGCCGCCGTCATGGTCTTCGCGGCGCTCTTGGCCGTGCTCGTGGCCAACACCGATGCCTACGAGCCGCTCCGCGAGTTCGTGGAGCGCCAGCTCTCGCTCGGCTTCGGGGAGTTCTCGGTCTCCATCTCCCTCGAGGGCTTCGTGAACGACTTCCTCATGGCGATCTTCTTCCTGCTGGTGGGGATCGAGCTCAAGTACGAGGTGACGGTGGGGGAGCTCAGGCATCCGCGCCAGGCGGCCCTCCCCATCCTTGCGGCGGTGGGCGGCGTGACCGTCCCGGCGATCATCTACCTCGTCGTCAACACCGGCGGCGCCGGCGAGGGCTGGGCGGTTCCCATCGCCACGGACATCGCCTTCGCCCTCGGCATCATGTCGCTTCTGGGCGATCGCGTGGCCCCGGCCACCAAGGTCTTCTTCTCCACGCTCGCCATCGCCGACGACATCCTCGCCATCATCGTGATCGCCCTCTTCTACGGGAAGGCGCCCAACCTCGCCTGGCTCGCCGCCTCGGGCATGTGCGTCGTCGTGCTCGCGGTCATGAACAAGCGCAAGGCCTTCCAGGTGCGCCACTACGTGATCGTGGGCATCGTGCTCTGGGTGTGCGTCTACGACTCCGGCATCCACGCCACGCTCGCGGGCGTCATCCTCGCGTTCTTCCTGCCGGCCAAGTCCGACGTGCGCCTCTCGGCCCTCGAGCCCTGGCTCTCGTCCAAGGCCGCCGAGCTCGACGAGACCTACGACGATGACGTGCACGTCCTGGGCCAGCACCGCTTCACCCGCATCGCCGGCGAGGTGGAGGCCATCATGCACCACGTGACGCCGCCGCTCGAGCGGGTGGAGCGGGCCATCAGCTTGCCCGTGAACTTCGCGATCCTGCCCCTCTTCGCGTTCCTGAACGCGCAGGTGCGGCTCGTCGGCGTCGACGTGGGGGCGATCGTCGCCGATCCGGTGGCCATCGGCGCCTACGCGGGGGCCGTTCTCGGCAAGCCCATCGGCATCATCGGGGTGACGGTCCTCCTCGTGGCCATCGGCTTCGCCGCGCTGCCGAAGAGGGTCGATTGGCTGCAGATCGTCGGCGTCGGGCTCTTGGGAGGGATCGGCTTCACCATGTCGATCCTCATCGCCGGGCTCGCCTTCAGCGACGCCGGCGAGGTCCTGGCCATCAAGTGCGCCGTGCTCACGGGATCCATCACGGCGGCCATCATCGGCTCGCTCTTCATCTTCTGCTTCTGCCGGCCACGGGAAGGCGATGGGGATGACGGGCGCGAGCTCGAGGAGGAGGCCGTGGACGAGGAGCTCTTGGAGGAATCCTTCGCGAATTCGGCCCCCGGAAGATCCGCCGGGCGATCGCCGCGGGCACGATAGGGGCCCGCCTAAGGATCGAGGCGGTCTCGTCGGGGCCTCGCGAGCCGGCTGCCCCGCGATGCGCCCTGGGCATTCGCGGCCGGCGCCCTCCCAACCGCGGCAGGGCATCCAGGGCCGGCGGCGCGGGGCCTCGCCTACTCCACCGACCCCGTCTCGAGGCGCCAGCCATGGGCGGCGATGGTGGAGTTCAGCTGGTCGACGAGGGCGGCCCGGTTGTAGGTGCCCGGCGGCAGCCCCTCGATGACCTCGCGCTCCCGCTCGCCGGCGTCGAAGGCGTCGGCCATGGTCACGCAGTCGAGGCGCGAGACGCGCGCGGCATCCCGAAAGAGGGCATCGACGATCATCTGGAGGTCGTTTTCCATGCCCGCAAGTCTAGCCTCGGCGCGCGGGGCGCGCCCGCCGCCCGGCCCCCTCCGGCCGCTAGAATCGGGGTGGCGAAAGGAGACGTCATGGCATCCCTCTTCGAATCGCTCTCCGCCGAGGAGCTGGAAGGCGCCATCGAGCGCTATGAGGCCGAAGTCGCCGAGCTCAAGGCCCAGGGCATCGAGCTCGACATGGCCCGGGGCAAGCCGAGCCGGGCCCAGACGGACCTCTCGCGCCCCATGCTCGACGCGGTGAGCGCGACGTCGGACCTCACGGACGAGGGCGTCGACGCCGCCAACTACGGCGCGCCCTGGGGCATCCCCTCGGCGAGGCGCCTCATGGCCGAGCTCATCGGCGTCGATGCAAAGAACGTGGTGGTGGGCGGATCCTCCAGCCTGGACCTCGAGTTCGAGGCGCTCGTCCACGCTTGGGTGAGGGGCGTTCGGGGCGGGACGCCCTGGGGGAGGCTCGAGCGCGTCGTCTTCCTCTGCCCCGCGCCCGGCTACGACCGCCACTTCGCCATGACGGAGCACTTCGGCGTGGAGAACGTCGCCGTCCCCATGACGGCCGAGGGCCCCGACATGGACGTGGTCGAGGAGCTGGTGAAGAACCCCGAGGTCAAGGGCATGTGGTGCGTGCCCAAGTACGAGAACCCGATGGGCATCACCTATTCCGACGAGGTGGTGCGGCGCATCGCGGCCCTGAGTCCGGCGGCTCCGGATTTCAGGATCTGGTGGGACAACGCCTACGTGGTGCACGGGCTCTACGACGAGGACGACGAGCTGCTCGAGATCTTCGGCGCCATCGAGGAGGCCGGCGGCGGCGACCTCGTCTACGAGTTCGCCTCCACCTCCAAGGTCACCTTCCCGGGCTCCGGCATCGCCTGCATCGCCGCCTCGCCGGCCGACATCGCCGACCTCGAGGCGACCTTCGCCATCGAGCGCGTGTGCCCCGACAAGCTGAACATGCTCCGCCACGCGCGCTATCTCCCCGACCTCGCGGCCGTGAAGGCGCACATGAGGAGGCTCGCCACGATCATGCGGCCCAAGTTCGAGCTGGTGGACGAGCGCCTGCGGGAGGGCCTCGGCGAGCTCGGCTGCTGCAGCTGGACCAAGCCGAGGGGCGGTTACTTCGTCACGTTCTTCGGGCCCGAGGGGTCGGCCAAGGCCATCGTCCGGCTCTGCCGCGAGACGGGCGTCACCCTCACGGGAGCGGGCGCCACCTGGCCCTATGGCGACGATCCGAGTGATTCCGACATCCGCATCGCCCCCTCCTATCCCACCCTGGAGGAGCTCGGACGGGCGCTCGACGTCTTCTGCGCCTGCGCGCGGCTCGTCTGCGCGCGCCTGGCGAGGGACGGCCGGGCGAGCTGACGGCGCGGCGCTCGCCGCTTCGCCCGGAGGGAGCGGCGGAGGCGGCCGCCATCCGGGCGCCGGGCGAAGATGCAGCCCTCGTGGAGCGAGCGACTTCGGCGATCGGGGGCATGCAGCGCCCGAGCCAGTCGTGTAGGCTAGCGCGTTGGAGAAAAACCAGAGCAAAGCGAAGGGGCTTCGAGAGCATGTCGCAGAAGGCCGGCAAGAAGACCAACAAGCAGACCGTCGCTGCCCAAAGGGCGCGCCACGAGCGCGAGGAGTTCGAGCGCCAGCAGGCGAAGTCCGGCAAGCGGAAGCGCGACGCCAAGGAGATCGCCGTCATCATCATCTCCGTCATCGTCGCCTGCAGCCTCATGCTGCCCTCGCTCGCCCAGATCTTCGCGCAGCCCCAGAGCCAGACGATCCCCACCACGGCCGAGGACTACGTCGAGCGCTACCAGCCCCTCGTCGACCAGTACCAGGCCGACCTCAACGCCGACCCGGAGGATGCCGAGGCCGAGCTCAACCTCGCCAACACGTACTTCGAGTGGGGGAGCTACGCCCGCATGTTCGCCGGCGACGACGAGCTCAAGGACCAGGTGACCGACGTCTTCACCAAGGCCTACGACGCCTACGGCAAGTACATCGAGATGCAGGGCGACCTCGAGGACGCCAGCACCCAGTCCGCCTCCGCGAGCCAGGCCCTCTGCCAGTTCTACCTCGGCAACAGCGCGGGGGCCGTCGATCAGCTCACGGAGCTGGCGGAGAAGCAGAACTACGCTCCCGCCTGGGCGAACCTCGGCATGGTCTACGCAAGCATGGGCAACGACGATGCGGCCATCGAGGCCTACCAGAAGGGCATCGAGGCCGACCCCGACGACGCCAACGGCACCAAATCCTACTGCGAGCAGCAGATCGAGTCGCTGAAGCAGAGTCAGGAGGCGGCCGCCGACGATGGGTCCACCGCCGACGACTCGGATTCGTCCGATGCCGACGCGACTTCGACCACTGGCGACGCCAGCTGACCCTTCGCGGAGTAGCTCTTTCTCACAAACCTTAAAACGGTGTATACCTGTAGCACCAATATCCTCGGGACAACGGGGTGGGTGGACCCCGCCAGGAGGGACCGCAGAGATGAGCCTTACCATTGAAACCGTGGAATCGCAGGGCGTCACAAGCGTCGTGGTGACCGGTGAAGTGGACGTCTCCAATGCCAGCGAGCTCGCAGAGGTGCTCGATGGGCTCATGAGCGCGGGCACGAAGGCGATCGACGTGGATATGGCCCATGTTCCCTACATCGACTCCACGGGCATCGGCGTCCTCGTGGGCGCCGCGCACAAGATGTCGGGCGCGGGCGGGGAGATGATGCTCTCCAAGCCCCAGCCCAACGTTCTCCGCGTTCTCACGCTGCTCGGCGTGGGAACCGAGTTCCATGTGCAGGGAGACGAGGACTCCGAGTAGAATGTCTCGGTCAGCCCCGCGGGCGCATCGCCGGCGGGCCATCCGAGAAGACGGGGAGCCCTCACCAGGTGTTCGGACTAGGCGACACAGAGCTCCTGCTCATCCTCCTTTTCGCGTTCCTGCTCTTCGGGCCGGACAAGCTTCCCAGCATGGGAAGGACCATCGGTCGCGGCATCAAGCAGTTCCGTCAGGCATCCGACTCGGTGACCAAGGTCGTGAAGCAGGAGGTGCTGAACCCCCTCGCCGATGCGGCCAAGACCGAGGCGGGGCCAGGGAAGGGCGCGGATGACGCCGCGATGACGGCCGCGCCCGTCAAGGAGCGCTCCCAGGAGACCTTCGCCGAGCGCCGGGCGCGCCTCGCCAAAGAGCGCGAAGAGCGCGAGGCGGCCGAGGCCGCGGCATCGGCCGCCTCCGCCGCCTCCCCTACCGCCGAGCCCTCCGAAGCCGAGCTGGAGGCCGCCGACAACGCTGAGGCCGCCGTGCTCGCCGCCGACGATGCCTCGCCCGCCGTTGCGGACGCCGAGGCCGGCGCCGTGCCCGAGGTTCCGGCGCCCCGTACCGCCTCCGTGGCCTCCATGTGGGGCCTCGAGGATTCCGTCGTCGAGACCGGGGAGGAGGACGCGACCGTCCCCCTGGCCTAGCGCCAGGTTCGGGTCGCCCACGCCATGCCCATCGGTCCAGCGCGCATGCCCCTCATGGATCACCTGGGGGAGCTCAGACGCCGCGTCACCATCATGGTGGTGGCCATCCTCGTCTGCGCCGTCACGGTCTATCTGGCCACGCCCACGATCATCGAGATCTTCACCGATCCCATCCGCCGGTTCCTGCCGGGCGATGGCCAGCTCGCCATCATGAGCGCCCTCGGCGGCTTCACCATCCGCTTCAAGGTGGCGGTCTTCTGCGCGGTGATCATCTGCAGCCCCATCATCATCTGGGAGATCATGGCGTTCTTCCTGCCGGCGCTGAAGCCCAGCGAGCGGCGCTGGGTGGTGCCCACGGTGGCGGCGCTCGTGGTGCTCTTCTTCATCGGCATGGTCTTCTGCTACTTCGTGATCCAGCCCGCGGCCTTCGGCTGGATGATGGATCAGACCTCGGCCTTCGCCACGAGCGTGCCCAACGCCGAGGACTTCCTCGACATCATGATGCTCCTGGAGCTGGGCTTCGGGCTGGGCTTCGAGCTGCCGCTCGTGATCTTCTACCTCTCGATCCTCCACGTGGTGCCCTACAAGGTCTTCCGCGAGAACTGGCGCTACGTCTACGTGGCGCTCCTCGTGCTCTCGGCCTTCACCACGCCCGACGCCTCGCCGGTGACCATGTTCTTCATGTTCGCGGCGCTCGTCATGCTCTACGAGATCTCGCTCGCGGTCGCGCGCCAGATCCTCGTCGCGCGCGACGGCCCGGAATCGCTCAAATGGAGTCGCGAGGACTACGAGGAGCACGAGCTGGCCGAGCTCTAGGGCCCGCGGCGGCAGTGCCGCTCGCCGGGAGGGACGGGAGCGGCCAGCGTCTCCCGGCGCCGGATTCCAACCGGTGGCGGAGCCGCCGTTCGCGGGGCGCCGCTTGGTATGCCCCGTTTGACACATGGGTATAGTAGGGCGCTTGGAAAGCACATCCCGATGCCAGGAACCCAAGGAGCCCCATGCGTCTCGTCATCACCGAGAAGAACGACGCCTCGCGGCAGATATCGCGGCTGCTCTCGGATAGCGGCGCCCCCAAGCAGGACAAGGTCTACAACGTCCCCGTCTGGCGATTCCGCCGAGACGGCGACGACTGGGTGACCATCGGCCTCAAGGGCCACATCCTCGAGCCCGACTTCCCCGAGGAGCTCCGCTTCGACAGCGACGAGGGCTGGTTCGCCGTGGACGACGAGGGCGAGGTGCTCCCCGCCGACCTTCCCGACGGCCTCGCCCGGCCGCCCTACGCCACCAAGCGCAAGCCCTTCCTCGAGGACGGCGTCTCGCTCAAGGGCTGGAAGATGGATTCGCTGCCCTACCTCGTATGGTCGCCGGTGGAGAAGAGGCCCGCCGAGAAGCAGATCATCCGCGCGCTCAAGAACCTCGCCGCCAAGGCCGACGACGTCATCGTGGCCACCGACTACGACCGCGAGGGAGAGCTCATCGGCTCCGACGCCCTCGCCCAGGTGCGCGAGGTGGCCCCCGACATCCCGGCGAGCCGGGCGCGCTATTCGGCCTACACCCGCGCCGAGATCGAACATGCCTTCGAGAACCTCGTCGAGGTGGACGAGGACTTGGCCGCCGCCGGCGAGAGCCGCCAGCACATCGACCTCATCTGGGGCGCCGTCCTCACCCGCTACCTCACGGTGGCGAGGCGGGGCGGCTTCGGCAACGTCCGTTCGGCCGGCCGCGTGCAGACTCCCACGCTCGCCCTCGTGGTGGAGCGCGAGCGGGAGCGCATGGCCTTCGTGCCCGAGGACTACTGGGTGATCGATGGCAAGGCGGCCAAGCGGGGCGCCGGCGAAGCCGACGCCTTCGCCATCTCGCACGCCAAGGGGCGCTTCAAGGACGAGGCGGCGGCACGGGCGGCGTTCGCCAAGGTGGAGGGCGCCACCGAGGGCACCGTGACCGGCATCGAGCGCAGGAGCCGGAGCCAGCGCCCGCCCGCCCCCTTCAACACGACGTCCCTCCAGGCGGCCGCGGCCTCCATCGGCATCGCGCCCGGCCGCGCCATGCGCATCGCCGAGTCGCTCTACATGGACGGCCTCATCTCGTATCCGCGCGTGGACAACACCGTCTACCCCTCGTCGCTCGACCTCAGGGGCACGGTGAAGATGCTCCAGAAGGTGCCGGCCTACGTCCCCGCCTGCGCCGAGATCCTCTCGGAGCCGCACCTGAAGCCCACCCGCGGCAAGCAGCAGTCCACCGACCACCCGCCCATCTACCCCACGGCGGCGGCGAGCAAGGATCGGCTGAGCGGCCAGGAATGGCGCCTCTACGACCTCGTCGCCCGGCGCTTCCTGGCGACGCTCATGGGGCCTGCGACCATCGAGGGCACGACTGTTGAGATCGACGTCGCGGGCGAGCCCTTCCGCGCCCGGGGCGACGTGCTCAAGGTGCCGGGCTATCGCGCCGCCTATCCCTTCGGGCTCAAGCGCGACGAGCAGCTTCCCCCGCTCGTGGAGGGCGAGATGCTGGACGTCTCGGCCATGGGGCTCCAGGCCAAGCAGACCGAGCCCCCGGCCCGCTACAGCCAGGGCCGGCTCATCCAGGAGATGGAGAAGCGCGGGCTCGGCACCAAGTCGACGCGCGCCTCCATCATCGACCGCCTCATCGAGGTGAACTACCTCAAGGACGACCCGCTCGTGCCGAGCCAGCTGGGCATCGCCATCATCGACGCCCTCGACGCCTATGCGCCCCGCATCACCACGCCCACGATGACGAGCGACCTCGAGGAGTCCATGGATCGGGTCTCGGAGGGGCACGAGACCGAGGCGTTCGTCGTCGACAAGAGCCGCCAGCTCCTCGCGAACCAGCTCGACGCGCTCATCGAGCACCAGGGCGACCTCGGCGAGGCCATCGCCGATGCGGTGACGGCCGACGCACGGGTGGGCGCCTGCCCCAAGTGCGGCAAGGACCTCGTGGTGAAGAACTCGCCCAAGAACCGGAGCCGATTCATCGGCTGCACCGGCTGGCCCGATTGCGACGTCACCTACCCGGTGCCCAACGGGCGCCTGGAGGCCACCGATCGGACCTGCCCCGAGTGCGGCGCGCCCATCCTCAAGGTACGGCCCTTCAGGGGAAAGCCCTACGAGGTCTGCGTGAACCCGCGCTGCGCCACCAACCTCGAGCCCGACCTCGTTGTGGGGGAGTGCCCCGTCTGCGCCGAGAAGGGCGCCCACGCCCACCTCGTGGCCCATAAGAGCGAGACGAGCGGCAAGCGCTTCATCCGCTGCGAGAACTACGAGGACTGCGGGACGTCCTATCCGCTCCCGGCTCGCGGCCAGCTCCGCGCCACTGGCGAGACCTGCCCTGAATGCGGGGCGCCCCTGGTGGAGGTCCAGACCGATCGCGGGCCCTGGAAGCTCTGCCCCAATCCCGAGTGCCCCGCCCAGGAGCGCCGTCGCGAGCGCCGCCAGAAACGGGGGAGGTCCCGCACCGGCGGAAGGGCCGCTCGCAAGAGGGGCTGACGGGCGCGGGGCCTCGAGGGATCCCGGGCTCCAGGGCTCCCGGGCCTCCGCAAGGTCCACGGCCGCCCACAGCTTCCCCACAGCTCGCCCGACTCCGTGCCAAACGTCGAACGCCACGCTAGAGTTTGGGATTGGCGCCTTGGCTTCGGGGCGTCCGACGTTGAGGGGGTGAGCGATGGAGCGGGGCCTGTTCATAACCTTCGAGGGCATCGACGGGTGCGGCAAGTCCACCCATGCGCGCATCCTCGCCGAGCAGCTGGAATCCCGGGGCCATGAGGTGGTGCTGGTGAGGGATCCCGGCACCGTTCCCATCGCCGAGAAGATCCGTCTGATCCTCCTGGATCCCGCGAACGGCGCCATGGCGCCCGCCTGCGAGACCCTTCTCTACGAGGCCGCCCGCGCCCAGCTCGCTGATGAGGTCATCCGGCCCGCCCTCGCGCGCGGCGCCATCGTCATCTCCGACCGTTTCTTCGACTCCACGACGGCCTACCAGGGGGCCGGCCGCGAGCTGGATCCCTCGTTCGTGGCGGCGGCGAACGGTCTCGGATCGCTCGGGCTCGCCCCCGACCGCACGATCCTCCTCGACGTGGACGTGGAGGAGGCGAGCGGGCGCGTTGACGACGTCCCCGACCGCATGGAGCTCGAGGGGCGCCGCTTCCGCTCGGCCGTGCGCGACGGCTACTTCGAGCTGGCGAGACGCGATCTCGACCGGGTACGCGTCATCGACGCGACGCTCCCCGAGGCGGAGGTCTCGGCCCGGGTGCTCGCGGCCCTCGACGGCCTCGGGCTCGACCTCGAGGGGGCGCGCCCATGACGAGCGCGGTCCTCGAGCGAGGCTCCGAGCGCCAGGAACGGGTGAGGACCTTCCTCCTCCGCTCGCTCGGCTCGGGTCAGGTGTCCCACGCCTACCTCTTCTGCGGCTCCTCCGCGGGCGATATCGAGGCCACGGCCCGGGCCTTCGCCCAGGCGCTCGTATGCCCCGACGGGGGATGCGGGAGCTGCGGCGAATGCCAGCGGGTGGTCCATGGCACCCATCCCGACGTGCGGTGGCTCGAGCCCGAGAGCGCCCAGAAGGGCTACCTCGTCGAGCAGGTGCGCGGCCTCATCGAGGACTCGGCGCTCACGCCGGTGAGGGCCCGCCGCAAGGTGTACGTGATCCGGAGCGCCGAGAGGCTCGGCGCCCAGGCGGCGAACGCCCTCCTGAAGACCCTCGAGGAGCCTGCCGACGACGTGGTCTTCCTGCTCTTGGCCCCATCGGCCGACGTGGTGCTCACCACGGTGAGGAGTCGCTGCTCGGTGGTGCCGTTCGCCACCGCCGACGCTTCGGCGGAGGCGGCCCGCGTGGCGGCGGCCACCGGCGCCGATGAGCCCACCGCCCGCGCGCTCATCGCGGTGGCCGGCACGGCCGACGGCGCTCGGGCGCTCCTGGCCGATGATGCGCGCCTCCAGCTCCGCGAGCGGATCCTCTCCATGCTGGGATCCATCGACACCGCGAGCGATCGGGAGCTCATCGCTCTCGCCGATGCGCTCGTCGCCTCGGCGGGCGACGCTTCCGCCGACGCGACCTCCGAGGAGGAGGCCCGCGCAGCGGAGATCGATGCCGACTTCCTCTCGCGGGCGGCGCTCAAGGACGCCGAGTCCAGGCGCAAGCGCGCCGAGGCGGCCAAGAGCCGCCAGGCGCTCGCCGAAGCCGTCCGCGTGGTGGAGGTGGCCCTCGAAGATGCCCTCGCGCTGACGATCGGCCCCGACCTGCCGCTTCTCGACGAGACCCATGCGGCCCTCGCCCGCGCCCTCGCTGCCAGGGGCACCGAGACGGTGCTCTGCGCCCTCGATGCGGCCGAGCGGGCCTCCGCCGACCTCTACCGACCCGCGACGCCTGCGCTCGTGCTGCAGGTGATGTTCCTTCGCCTCAAGGAGGCGCTATGCCCCTCGTCTGCTCAGTGAAGTTCCCCTACGCGTCCCGCGACCTCTGGTTCGATGCCAATGGGCTCGAAGTCGCCCGCGGCGACGCCGTGATCTGCGAGACCGAGCGCGGCCTCGAATACGGTCGCGTGGCCGGCGAGGCGCGCGACATCGACGACGCCACGCTCGAGGCCACGACCGGCGGCGCCGAGCTGAAGCCCCTCGTCCGCATCGCCACCGACGAGGACGACGCCCATGCGGCGGAGCTCGCCGACCTCGGTCGCGATTCCCTCGAGGAGTTCGCCAGCCAGGTGAGCGAGCTCGGGCTCGACATGAAGCCCGTGGGCGTGGAGTACCTCTTCGGCGGCGACAAGGTCGTCTGCTACTTCGTGGCCGAGAACCGGGTGGACTTCCGCCAGCTGGCCCGAAACCTCTCCCGGAGCTACCACGCGCGGGTGGACCTCCGCCAGATCGGCGTCCGCGAGCAGGCGTCGATCATGGGCGGCCTCGCCCATTGCGGCCAGGAGTACTGCTGCAGCCGACTGGGCCAGGGCTTCGGCCCCGTGACCATCCGCATGGCCAAGGACCAGGACCTGCCGCTGAACTCGCCCAAGATAAGCGGCGCCTGCGGCAGGCTCATGTGCTGCCTGCGCTACGAGAACGACGCCTACAGGGACTTCAAGCGCCGGGCCCCCAAGAAGAACGCCGTGGTGGAGACCCCGCTCGGCGAGGCGAGGGTGGCCGAGTTCGACACCCCGCGCGAGGCCGTGGGGCTCCGCCTCGAGGACAACCGCATGATCCACGTGCCGCTCGCGTCCATGGAGGCGAGCGACGAGGCCAAGGAGCGCGCCGAGCGCAACGGCATCCCCTGCCGCCCCGACTGCGTGACCCTGCGCGCGCTGGAGGCACTGGAATCGTCCCAGGTGAAGCTCGCCCTGGCCCAGCTCCACGCGGAGCGCGACCTCGCCGAAGACCAGTGGATGCCCAAGGAGGACCTCCTCGATATGGACGAGGCCAAGGCCGAGAAGCCCGGCAAGGGCTCGAAGGAGAACGGGCAGTCCCAGAAGAAGCGCTCGGCGAAGGGCAAGGCGCGCGTGCGCCATCGCCGGCGGAGCCGCGGGAGCGGCGCCGAGGGCGCGAAGAGGGCCGGGCAGGAGCCGACCGGCGAGAAGAGGGCCGAGGCCCCGAGCGCGAAGTCGCAGCCCACGCGCACGCGCTCCCGTCGCCGCCACCATGCGGAGCTCGACCGCTCCAAGGAGGTCAAGCGCCCGCGCCAGCGCACCGACCTCAGTGGAAAGCAAGGCAAGCGCGGCGCGCCCGAGGCCAAGGGAACGCAGGCGCCCGAGGCCAAGGCCCAGGGCGGCCAGCAGGCGAAGCCGCAGAACCAGGATCGAAGGCCCGGCAGGACCCGCAGGCGCCGCCGCCACGGCGGCGGGGGCGGCGGGTCGGCCGGCCAGAGCTCCTAGGGGCGGCTCGGGTCGTCCCCAGCGCGCTCGGCCCGCGCGGTTCGCGCCGATCCCATCGCGCCGCCGAATCCCCCGCGCTCTAGCGCTGGGCGAACTTGCGCTCGAGGTAGGCGAGGTAGTGGGAGGGATCGAGTTCGCTCCCGGTGGCTTCGACGAGGATCTGGCTCGGCTCGCGCGAGCGACCGTGGCGCCAGATGCGCTCCTCGAGCCAGCCGGCGATGGGGGAGAGGTCGCCTTCGGCGAGCGCGCCCTCGACATCGACGCCCTCGTCGAGCATCGCATCCAGGAACTGCGCCCCGTACGCACCGCCGAGGGCGTAGCTGGGGAAGTAGCCGAAGAGCCCCATGGACCAGTGCACGTCCTGGAGCGCCCCCTCCACGATACCCGCGGGCCTCACGCCCAGGTAGCGCTCGTAGAGGCCGTCCCAGAGCGCCGGCACGTCCAGCGCCTCGGCCTCGCCCGAGAAGAGCGAGCGCTCCACCTCGTAGCGGACGAGGATGTGGAGGGGATAGGTGAGCTCGTCGGCATCCATGCGCCGAGGCGAGGGTCTGACCGCGTTCACGAGCGCGTAGAGCGCCTCGGCATCCCAGCCGTCCCAGGCCTCGGGGAAGTGCCGCATGAGGAGCCCCAGCAGGGCGGGCATGAACGCGCGGTTCCTGCCCACGTAGTTCTCGAAGAAGCGCGACTGCGACTCATGGATGCCGGCGGAGGTTCCCTGGGCGAGGCAGGTGCGGTCGAAGCGACCGTCCACGTGGCTGTCGTAGAGCCCATGGCCGCCCTCGTGGAGCATGGAGTAGACGCCGCTCACCGCGTCATGGGGGTCGGTGTGGTTGGCGATCATCACGTGGTGGGAGTCCACCGAGCAGGTGACGGGGTGGATGGTCTCGCCAAGGGTGAGGCGATCGAGGTCGAGCCCCTCCAGGCGGGCGATGTCGTAGAAGAGCTCTCGCTGGAGCGCCGCGTCGAAGGGGCCCTCGGGTGCGGCCGCGGGATGGGCGAAGTCGTCGCGAAGGCGCGGAAGGAGGCTGGCCACGGCCTCGCCGACCTGGGAGAAGAAGGGGTCGAGCATGGCCTGGTCGGTGCCGGGCTCGAAGCGGTCGAGCCAGACGTCGTAGGGATCCTTGCCAAGATCTTGCGCCCGGGCCACCTCGATCATCAGGTCCACGAGCGATTGCAGGGAGGGCGCGAAGAGCCCCCAGTCCCCGGCCTCGCGGGCGCGCCGCCAGGCGAGCGACGACTCCGACTGTCGACGCGTGAGCTCGCGCTCGAGTTCCGCGGGAACGCCGAGGCGCTGGGCGCGATCCCTGGCGAAGACCCGGAGCTCGTCCTCTCGCCAGGGCTCGGACGTCGGAGCGGGCTCGCCCTCGAGGGCGGCGAGGAGCTCGCCCGCCCCATCGCCGCAGAGAAGGTCGTGGTCCCAGGCCTCGATCTCGCCGAGCGTCGCGGCGCGGCCCTCGGACGCCTCCGGCGGATCGGTCGTGACCTCGGCGAACTCCACGTAGGCCTGGGCGCTCCTCAGGGCGTAGCGCTTGAGCTCCAGGGCGCCGAAGGCCTCCCAGGCGCGAGCCGCCTCGGCGCTCGGTTCCGGGCGCTTCGCCGCAGGCTCCGCACCCTCCGTGTTCCAGACCATCGGCGACCTCCGCTCCAGTGGCTCGTCCAGCGCTGGCTATGATAGGGGAGGCGCTTCCCAGCTCGCCGACGGCCGCTTCCAAGCGGCCGGTCCGGGCCCATGGGAGCGCGGGGCAGGCGAAGGGAGGCGGCCGTGGCCACATCGAGGCTGGCGTTCGACGAATTCGAGGAGGGCTATGCCGCTCGAGTCGAGAACCTCAGGAGAAGCGCCGTCCGCGACCTCTTCGGCGCCATCTCGCGCCCCGGCATCATCAGCCTCTCCGGCGGCATGCCCGACATCTCGTCGCTTCCCTTGGACGAGGTGGCCGAGTGCGCGGCCCGATCGGTGCTCGTGGAGGGCGTGAAGGCGCTCCAGTACGGCGGGTCCGACGGGCGCGTGGAGATGCGCCGGACCGTCTGCGAGCTCGTCGAGGACTTCGGCATCGACATCGAGCCGGAGGATGTGATCCTCACCGCGGGATCGCAGCAGGCGCTCGACTTCCTGGGCCGGGCGTTCGTGAACCCCGGCGACCACATCATCGTCGAGGGGCCGAGCTACCTCGGCGCCCTCCAGGCGTTCAGCGCCTACGAGCCGGTCTGCGACGTCATCGACATGGACGACGAGGGCATGCGGATGGACCTCCTCGAGGCCAAGCTCGAGGAGCTCGGCCCCATGGGCGCCAAGTTCATCTACACGATCCCCAACTTCCAGAACCCCGCCGGCGTGACCATGAGCCTCGAGCGCAGGAAGCGCCTCCTCGAGCTCGGCCACGCGTACGGGGTGCCGGTGGTGGAGGACGATCCCTACGGGCGCCTTCGCTACGAGGGCGAGCCGGTGCCCTGCCTCCGCTCGATGGATCCCGACGTCATCTACCTCGGGACCGTCTCGAAGACCTTCGCGCCGGGGCTCCGCATCGCCTGGATCGTGTGCCCTCGGCCGCTCCTGGCCAAGTTCAATCTCTGCCTCCAGGGCGCGGGGCTCTGCGTCTCGGCCTTCGATCAGGTCTTCTGCGAGCACTACTTCCACGAGGTGGATTGGCGGGACGTCCTCGACGCCACCGTGGCGAAGTACCGCGAGCGCCGCGACGCGATGCTCGCCGCCCTCGAGGAGTTCTTCCCGCCGGAGGCCCGTTGGACGCACCCGGA
This sequence comes from uncultured Atopobiaceae bacterium, assembly GCA_947631545.1. Lineage (GTDB taxonomy): Bacteria > Actinomycetota > Coriobacteriia > Coriobacteriales > Atopobiaceae > CANRLS01. Next base: position 30,767 of record CANRLS010000004.1, on the reverse strand, counting down.
GGGCGGGTTCTTCCTCTGGATCGAGCTCCCGCCCTACTTCGACACCGAGCAGCTGCTCGCCACGGCGCTCGAGGCCGGCGTGGCGTACGTGCCGGGCTCCAACTGCTACCCGGACGGGCGCGGCAGGAGCGCCATGCGCGTGAACTTCTCCTACGAGACGCCGGAGCACATCCGCGAGGCCATCCGGAGGCTCTCCGAGGCCATCTCCGACCGCATGGACCTCTACCGGGCCTTCTTGGCGGCCGGCGCCCTGGCTCCGGATCCGAGCGAACCCTAGGCCCGGAGCGGCTGGATGCACACCCGGCCATGCCGGGGGATTGGAGGCAGCGTGGCCACGACCAAGGTCGCCGTCATCATGGGAGGCGCCTCTTTCGAGCGCGCCTTCTCGCTCAAGAGCGGTCGGAACGTCTGTCGCGCCCTCGAGGCGAGGGGCTACGAGGTGATCCCCCTCGATGCGGACGAGCATCTCGTCGACACCCTGCGCTCCGAGGCGCCCGACGTGGCCTTCGTGGCGCTCCACGGCCAGGGCGGCGAGGACGGCGCGGTGCCCTCGCTCCTTGAGTTCCTGCGCATCCCCTATGTGGGGAGCGCGCCGCCCGTCTGCCGCACCACCTGGTCCAAGCCCGAGCTCCCCTTCGTCATGCGCCGGCTCGAGCAGGAGGGCGGCACCGTGGCCCGCTGGCCCGTGCAGGTGGCGCTCCCGCTCGACGCCTTCAAGGACCTGGGCGCCGCCAAGGCGCTCGACTACGTGCCCGAGCGGCTCGGGGTCGACTACCCGCTCGCGGTGAAGCCCGCTCGGGGCGGAAGCGCCCTCGGCCTCACCAAGGTGGAGGGCCCCGGGTTCCTCGGCGAGGCCATCATGGCCGCGCTCGCCTTCGACGACGCCGTGCTCATCCAGGACTGGGTGGAGGGCGTCGAGCTCTCCGTGACCGTGCTCGGCGGGGACGGCGTCGAAGAGGCGCTGCCGCCGGTCGAGATCCATCCCGATTCCGGCGTCTTCGACACCCAGGCGCGCCAGGATGCCGACGCGGTCGACTACTTCTGCCCGCCGAGGCCCTCCTCGCTCGCGGACGACGAGGCCGAGGCGGCCCGCATCGTCGGCGTCTGCCAGCAGGCGGCCTGCGAGGTCTTCCGCGCCTTCGGCTGCCGGGACATCGCCAGGGTCGACATGGTTTGGGACGGCGTCGCCCCGCTCGTGCTCGACCTCAAGGTCTTCCCCGGCCTCACCGATACCTCCCTCGTCCCGATGGCCCTCGAGGGGGCCCGGATAGCGTTCGGCGATTTCATCGAGCGGCTCGTGAGGCAAGCCGCGGAAAGGGGTGCCTGATGCCCGGTAAGGATCTGCTCGTCGGCATCGATATCGGAGGGACCACCGTCAAGGCGGCGCTCATCTCCCTGCAGGGCGAGATCCTCTCGCAGACGGCCGTGCGCACCGAGCACATGACCACCGAGGAGGAGATCGCGAAGGTCGCCCACGCCATCGGATCGGTGGCCGGCGACGACATCGACCGCGTCCGCGACGTGGGCCTCGCCATCCCCGGCGTCGTCTCGCCGGACGATCGCCTCATCCAAGCGCCCAACATCGCCCTCGACCTGCCGGGCCTCATGGAGGAGCTGAAGAACGTGTTCCCCGGGGCGGGCGTCTGGCCCATCAACGACGCCAATGCGGCGGCGCTGGGCGAGCTCTGGAAGGGCGCCGGCACCGGCACCTCGAGCCTCGTCTTCGTGACGCTCGGCACCGGCGTGGGCGCCGGCGTCGTGGTCGATGGCAAGATCGTCGTGGGCATTGACGGCATGGCCGGCGAGCTCGGGCACTTCAACGTGGAGCCCGACGGTCGCCAGTGCAACTGCGGGCTCAAGGGCTGCCTCGAGATGTACGCCAGCAGCCGCGGCCTCGTCTACCTCTACAAGAAGCACTGCGAGGAGCAGGGCGTGGAGCCGGTGCCGCTCGAGCACGAGGCCCATGCGCTGCCGATCTTCGAGGCGGCGCGCAAGGGAGACGCCCCTGCGAACGCCGCCGTGGCCGACATGGCCACCTACCTCGCCCGCGCACTGGCCGGCGTGGCCGTGACCGTGAACCCGGGCGCCTTCGTGATCGGCGGCGGCATGAGCGGCGCCTTCGACCTCTTCGGGCCGCTCCTTCGGGAGGAGTTCGTCGCCCGCGTCATGCCGGCGGGCCGGGGAACCCCCATCGTGCCCGCGACCCTCGGAAACGATGCCGGCGCCCTCGGCGCCGCCTACCAGGCGCTCACCAAGGGCTCCGTGGATCTGCCCTGAGGGCGATCGAAGGCGCGCACCCTCTTGGCACGGGAGTCGGTCGGTCCTTAAGGACCGACCGACTCACTCAGCCGTCGCGATCGATGGGCCTAGAGGCCGAGCGCGGCTAGCCAGGATCGCACCTTCTCCGGGCTCTCGTTGGGCGTGAGGCGCGTGCCCGCCTTCCAGAGGGTGCCCGGCGCGGCGCTCGCCTGGAGCGCCGAGAGCGTATCGCCGAAGCCGGTCGAGCCCGATGTGCAGAAGGGCACGACGGTCTTGCCGGTGAGGTCATGGTCCTCGAGGAACGTGAGCACGATGTGCGGCGCCGTGTACCACCAGATGGGGAACCCCAGGTAGATGACACCATAGCCCGAGAGGTCCATGGCGTCGTCCGCCAGCTCCGGCCGGCTCGTGGGATCGCCCATCTCGAGCGAGCTCCGGCTCTGCCTGTCGTGCCAGTTGAGGTCGGCCTCGGTGTAGGGCCGCTCCGGCTGGATCTCGTGGAGATCGGCCCCCGCGACCTCGGCGATGGTCTTCGCCAGCTTCGCCGTCTGCCCGCTTGCCGAGAAATACGCCACCAGCGCCTTCGAATCCATGAGCGCTCCTTTCGCTGTGATCCCGCATGCGTGGCCATGATAGGTGACGCAACGCCATCTGATGCCGGGTTCCAGATGGCCGGCCAGCATCGTCAGCGACTGCGGGAAGCCCTCCAGAGCGCCCCCCTCGCCTAGAGGAGGGTGCGCCTTCCGTAGGCCCGCTCCCAGGCGTCCTCGAAGGCCGCGACCGCAGGGGCGGTGCCCGGATGGGCCACCATGGCCCGGACCACGTCGGGCGGCACGGTCACGGCGGCGATGCCTCCGGCGATGAGGTCGGTCACCTGGCGGACGTTCTTGAAGGAGGCCGCCACGATCTTCGTCTCGGAGCCGTCGGCCTCGAGCATGGCCTGGAGCTCAAGCACCTGCCCCACGCCGTCCCCGAGGTTGTCCATGCGGTTCACGTAGGGCGCGAGGTAGTCGGCACCGTTCTTGGCGGCGAGGAACCCTTGGGCGCTGGAGTAGATGGCCGTCGCGAGGACGCCTATGCCCTCGGCTTTCACGGCCTTGATGGCGCGGAGCCCCTCGGGGGTCACCGGGATCTTGGCGTAGACGTTCTCGCCACTCCGCCAGCTCGCGATCTCGCGCGCCTCGGCGACGATGCCGGCCTCGTCATGGGAGACCACCTGGCAGAAGAACTTCTGCTCCGGCGCGAGGACGTCCAAGATGGCGTCCCGCACCTCGACGAAGTCCCTCCCCGTGGAGGTGACGATGGTGGGGTTGGTGGTGACTCCGGCCACATCGAGCATGGCGCTGAGGTCGGCGATCGCCTGGACGTCGGCCGTGTCGAGCATGAACTCCATCTGAAGCTGCCTTTCCGGGGCCTTCGCCCCATCGCCTCATGGGCGCGGATCGCATCGCCGCGCCCGATTGTCGCCGTCTCACGCCACGAAGGCGTCGATGCCGCGCTCCCGGAGCGCCTCCATGAGCCAGCTCAGGTCCTCCGGATGGAGCGGCCTCACGTCCCGCATCCGGTAGCCGCGGCCGAGCCGCTCGTACTTGCCCTCGCCCAACTGGTGGAAGGGCAAGAGCTGCACGCGACAGAGCCCCGCCTCGCGAAGTCGGCCCGCGAAGCCGTCCGGGGCATCGGGGCCGTCGTTGAAGCCCGGGATGACGGGAACGCGCACGAGCACGTCCACGCCGGGGGCCGCCGCTGCCGCCCTGAGGTTCTCGCGGATGCGCCCGAAGTCCGCGCCCGTGCCCTCGCGATGGCGCTCCCCATCCCAATGCTTCATGTCGAAGAGCACGAGGTCCACGGCATCGAGCACCTGCGCGAAGCGCTCCGGCGCCACCTGGCCGCAGGTCTCGACGGCCACGGGCACGCCCTCTTCGTGGAGGCGCCGGGCGCACGCGACGATGAACTCCGGCCAGAGGCAGGGCTCGCCCCCGCTGAACGTGACGCCGCCTCCGCTCTCCTCGTAGAAGGGCCGATCCTGGAGGCAGACGCGCACGACCTCGTCCGCGTCCTTGGCCTCGCCCGCCACCGAGAGGGCGCCGACCGGGCAGACGGCGGCGACGGACTCCGGATCTTCGAGCCCGTCGTGATCCACCCGCACCCGTCCGTCGCAGAGCTCCACGAACCGGCTCGCCCGGGCACAGGCGCCGCAGCGGACGCACAGGCCCGGATCCCACTCGAGCTGGGGCTTCGCCAGCTGCGACTCGGGGTTGGCGCACCAGGCGCAGCGAAGCGGGCAGCCCTTGAGGAAGACGGTGGTGCGGATGCCCGGGCCGTCGTCTAGGCTGAACTTCTGGATGTTGAAGACGGTTGCCTCCATGCCCTTCCCCTGCCGTGGCGCTCGCCCATTCGATTCCCGTCGCCGAAGACGCATGCGACGGGAGGCGCACGACATCGGTTGACGATGCCGTTCGCGCCGTGAATCCTACCATAGGGGAAAGAAACAAAACCATGTAGACTTACGTACGAAACTATTATGTGCTTTGAACGGTATAGTAAGGACGAGATGGGACGGATCTGGCTCCCACCGTGCTCGAGAAAGGATCTGGCCATGTCCTACACCGAAGAGCGCTTCGGATCCCTCACCCCTCGCATGCGGGCCTTCCGCACCGCGCTCGTGGACGCCGAGCCCAAGGTGGACGCCGAGCGCGCGCTCATCACCACCGAGGTCTACCGCGAGAACCAGGACCAGCCGCTCGCCCTCAAGCGCGCCATCATGCTCAAGCGCGTGCTGGAGGAGATGACGATCTTCATCGAGGACGAGACCCTCATCGCCGGCAACCAGGCCTCCGAGAACCGCGCGGCGCCGATCTTTCCCGAGTACGCCATGGACTGGGTGATCGCCGAGCTGGACGAGTTCGAGCAGCGCGACGGCGACCGCTTCCTCATCTCGGAGCAGACCAAGGAGGACCTGCGCTCCATCGCGCCCTTCTGGAAGCACAACACGCTCCTCGATCGCGGGCTCGCCGCCTTCCCGCCCCACTCCAAGCTCTTCTACGACCTCGGCATCATCAAGAGCGAGGGCAACATCACCTCGGGCGACGCCCACTGCGCCATCGACTACGGCCGCATGCTCCAGGTGGGGCTCCGCGACTACCGCCGCAGGGCCCGGGAGAAGCTGAACTCCCTCGACCTCACGGACTACCGCAACATCCAGAAGAGCTACTTCTACCGGGGCATCCTCATCGTCATCGACGCCGTTAGGGCCTTCGCCCGGCGCTACGCCGACCTCGCCCGCGAGAAGGCGGCGGACAGGACCGTCTCCCCTGAGCGCGCCGCCGAGCTCATCCGCATGGCCGAGACCCTGGAGCGCGTGCCCTACGAGCCGGCCCGCACCCTCTACGAGGCCGTCCAGGCCACCTGGCTCGTGCACCTGGTGCTCCAGATCGAATCGAACGGCCACTCGCTCTCCTATGGGCGCATGGACCAGTACCTCTGGCCCTACTACCGGCGCGACCTCGAGCGCGGTCGCATCACCGAGGCCGAGGCCGAGGAGCTCATGGCCAACCTCTGGCTCAAGACCTACACCATCAACAAGATCCGCTCCTGGAGCCACACGCAGTTCAGCGCCGGCTCGCCCCTCTACCAGAACGTGACCGTGGGCGGCCAGAGGCTCGTGGACGGCGAGCCAAAGGACGCCACGAACCCCATGAGCTGGATGATCTTGAAGACCGTGGCCCAGTGCCACCTCACCCAGCCCAACCTCACCGTGCGCTACCACGCGGGGCTTCCCGTGGACTTCATGGAGGAGTGCATCGACGTCGTGCGCTGCGGCTTCGGCATGCCCGCCTTCAACGACGACGAGGTCATCATCCCGAGCTTCATCGAGAAGGGCGTGGCCCGCGCCGACGCCTACAACTACTCGGCCATCGGCTGCGTTGAGACTGCGGTGCCCGGGCGCTGGGGCTACCGGGTGACGGGCATGAGCTTCCTCAACTTCCCCAAGGCCCTCCTCATCGCGCTGAACGACGGCGTGGATCCCGCGAGCGGGACGAAGCTCGTGGACGGCGCCGGGCACCTCCGGGACTTCGACTCCTTCGACGACGTGAAGCGCTCGTGGGACAAGGTCATCCGCGAGATGTGCCGCCAGTGCGTGATCATCGACGCCACCTGCGACATGGTGCTCGAAGAGGACACGATGGACGTGCTCCTCTCGGCGCTCACCGACGACTGCATCGAGCGCGGCCTGAACCTCAAGGAGGGCGGCGCGGTCTACGACTTCATCTCGGACCTGCAGGTGGGGATCGCGAACCTCGCCGACTCGCTCGCCGCCATGAGGCAGGTGGTCTTCGAGCAGGGACTCGTGACGCCGGCCGAGCTTTGGGACGCCCTGGAGAGCGACTTCGCCGGCGAACGCGGTGAGGAGATCCGAAGGCTCCTCGCCGCCGCCCCCAAGTACGGCAACGACGACGACTACGTGGACCTCCTCGTGAGGGACGCCTACGACGTCTACATCGACGAGCTGGGGAAGTACCACAACACCCGCTACGGGCGCGGCCCCATCGGCGGCGTCTACTACGCCGGCACCTCATCCATCTCGGCGAACGTCCCCCAGGGCGCGGGCACCCTCGCCACCCCCGATGGCCGCCACGCCGGAGAGCCGCTGGCCGAGGGCTGCAGTCCCTCCCACGGCGCCGACACCCACGGGCCCACGGCCGTGTTCAAGAGCGTGGCCAAGCTCCCCACCGAGAAGATCACCGGCGGCGTGCTCCTCAACCAGAAGGTCACGCCCGCCATGCTCGACCGCGCCCAGAACAAGAAGAAGCTCGAGATGCTCGTGAGGACCTTCTTCGATCGCCTCCACGGCTACCATGTGCAGTTCAACGTGGTGGATCGCGAGACGCTCCTCGACGCCCAGGCCCATCCCGAGCGCCATAGGGACCTCATCGTGCGCGTGGCCGGCTACAGCGCGTTCTTCAACGTGCTCTCCAAGAAGACCCAGGACGACATCATCGAGCGAACCGAGCAGACGCTCTAGGGAGCCCTAGCCCCTGCGCGGCACCTCGATGACCTCGACGCCGCCCGTGGCGAGCGCGAGCCGTGCGCCGTCGGGGATGCCGTCGTCGGTGATCACGGCCTTGATCTTGCCCTCGAGCCCGAGCGGCACCACGCCCGTGCGGCCGAACTTCTCCGATTCGGTGAGGGCCACCACGGCCTTGGCCCGCTCGGCCATGTCGCGCACGGCCTGGGCCCTGAGGTGGTCGGCGTTGGCGAAGCCGGTCTCGAGCGAGTAGCCGTCGATGCCGATGAAGAGATGGTCCACGTTGAAGCTCTGGGCCGACTGGGCCACGAGGGGCCCCACCGTCACCTGGGCGTCGTTCTGGAAGGCGCCGCCCAGAAGGATGGTGTTGGCGCTCCGGTTCTTGCGCACGTAGCTCGCGATGAAGGCGGAGTTGGTGACGATGGCGCTCGCCCGCTCCGCCTCGACGAGGGCGAGCGCCAGAAGCGCGCAGCACGAGCCCGATTCGACCATCACGGTCTCGCCGTCGCGCACGAGCTCCATGGCGCGCTCCGCGATGGCGCGCTTGGACTCGTAGTGGAAGGCGAGGCGCCCGTTGATGTCGTTGGGGTTGCCCAGCACGGCGTAGCCATGGCGCCTCTGGATGACGTCCCTGGACTCGAGCTCGTCGAGGTCCTTGCGCATCGTCACCGACGACACGCCCAGCTCGCGGGCGAGCTCGGCCACCTCGACCCGCTTGCGATCGGTGAGGATCTCCAAGATGCGCGCGTCGCGCTTGCCCACGGCGTACCTCCTCTGGAGTCCGAAAGCCTCCCAGCCTGACCCCGCTCGGCCCCAGTCTAGCCCGCACCGCTCGAAGCTGCAGGTTATGGAGCTTTGGGCTAGACTTCGGAAGACCTACGTGGTGCAGCGGATCCGTCCGTCCTTGAGGCTTCGAGGGCGGACGTTGCTCTTGGAAGGGGAAGCCATGGGCGTCATGGAGGACCTCAAGGCCATTTCCGAGGAAGCCCAGTCGAAGGTGGCGACGGCCGATTCCCTCGCCGCCTTGGACGCCGTTCGCGTGGCCGTGCTCGGCAAGAAGGGGTCGCTCACGAGGATCCTGCGCTCCATGGGCTCGCTCTCGCCCGAGGAGCGCCCGCTCGTGGGCAAGCGTGCGAACGAGGTCCGCTCGGCCGTGGAGGCCGCCATCGATGGGCGCAAGACCCAACTCGCCGACGCGGAGCTCCAGCGGCGCATCAGCGCCGACGCGGTGGATGTGACCATGCCCGGCCGCGCCCCCCACGTGGGCACCCAGCACCTCATCTCCCAGATCGTCGAGGAGATGGAGCAGGTCTTCTGCGGCATGGGCTACGACGTCATCGACGGCCCCTACGTGGAGACCACCTACTACAACTTCGATGCGCTGAACGCCCCGGCCGACCACCCGAGCCGCTCGCCGCGCGACACCTTCTACGTGGCCGATCCCACGCATCCCGATCCCGAGCGCGAGGATCGCGCCGTCTCGGACCTCTTGCTCCGCACCCAGACCTCGCCGGTGCAGGTGCACGCCATGGAGGCCGGGAAGCCCCCCATCTACATGATCAGCCCGGGGCGCGTCTTCAGGCCCGACACGGCCGATGCCAACCACCTGCCCCAATTCACCCAGATCGAGGGCCTCGCCATCGACGAGGGACTCACCTTCGGCGACCTCAAGGGCACGCTCGACCACTTCACCCGCGCGATCTTCGGCAAAGATCGCGCCACCCGCTACCGTCCGCACTTCTTCCCCTTCACCGAGCCGTCAGCCGAGGTGGACGTGTCGTGCGGGGTCTGCGGGGGAGAGGGCTGCCGCTTCTGCAAGGGGACCGGCTGGCTCGAGATCCTCGGCTGCGGCATGGTGGATCCGAACGTCCTCGAGATGAGCGGCATCGACCCGGAGCGCTACAGCGGCTTCGCCTTCGGCATCGGCGCCGAGCGCGTGGCGGCGCTCCGCTACGACCTGCCCGACCTCCGCATGCTCATGGCCGGCGACATGCGCTTCCTCGCCCAGTTCTGATCCGCTCGCACCTGCCCGCGCCTGCGGGGCCGACCTTCGCACGACCGAAAGGAACCAGACCATGCGCGTCTCGCTCGAATGGCTGAAGACCATGGTGCATGTGCCCGAGAACCCCGACGAGCTCGTGGCCGAGCTCGTGCGCACGGGGACCGAGGTGGAGGCCGTGGAAACGGCCGGGCAGGCGCTCGACCACGTGGTCACGGGCTACATCACGGCTTGCGAGCGGCATCCCAACGCCGACAAGCTCCACGTGTGCACGGTGGACGTGGGGGCGGCCGAGCCGCTCTCGATCGTCTGCGGCGCGCCCAACGTGGCGGCGGGAGAGCATGTGGTGGTGGCCCTCGAGGGGGCCGTCCTGCCGGGCGACGTGAAGATCAAGCGCTCCAAGCTCAGGGGCGTCGTCTCCGAGGGCATGAACTGCTCCGAGCGCGAGCTCGGCCTCGGCGACGACCACGCCGGCATCATGGTGCTCCCCGAGGACGCGCCCATCGGCGTTCCGGCCGCCCAGTACCTGGGCATCGCCGACACCGTCATCGACTGCGAGATCACCCCCAACCGCCCGGATTGCCTTTCCATGACGGGCTTCGCCACCGAGGTGTCGGCCGACTTCGACGAGGGCACCCACATCGAGCTGCCGAGCGTGAAGCGCGAGGAGGGGCCGAACGCCGCCGAGCTGGTGGACGTGGCCATCGACGCCCCGGAGCTCTGCAGCCGCTACGTGGCCCGCGTCGTGCGCGGCGTGAAGATCGGCCCCAGCCCCGCTTGGCTCGCCCGCCGGGTGCAGGCGGCCGGCACGCGCGCCATCAACAACGTGGTGGATGTCACCAACTACGTGATGTACCTCACGGGGCAGCCGCTGCACGCCTTCGACCTCGGCAAGCTCCGCGATCGCGACGGCAAGCGCTCCATCGTCGTGCGCGCCGCCCGGGAGGGCGAGACGATCACGACCCTCGACGGCGCCGAGCGCACGCTCGAGGCCGGCATGGCCGTCATCACCGATGGGGGCGATGTGCCGGTGGCCCTGGCGGGCGTCATGGGCGGCCTCGATTCCGAGATCGACGAGGGCACGGTGGACGTGCTTTTGGAGAGCGCCTGCTTCGCGCCGGGCTCCATCTCGCACACGAGCCGCGACCTCGACCTCATGAGCGAGTCCTCCGTGCGCTTCGAGCGCGGCGTGGACGCCTCGCGCTGCGCGGCCGTGGCCGATATGGCGGCGGCGCTCTTCGAGGAGTGCTGCGGCGCCACCGTGTGCCCCGGCGCCGTGGACGTCTACCCGCGTCCGGTGGAGGAGGCCAAGGTCGTCCTTCGTCCCGACCGCGTGCGCGCCTTCATCGGCGCCGACATCCCCACCGACTTCATGGCAACGCGCCTCTCGCGCCTCGGCTGCACGGTCTCGGAGGGCGAGAACGGCACCCTCGAGGTGCTCTGCCCCACGAATCGCCCCGACCTCACCCGCGAGGCCGACCTCGCCGAGGAGGTCTGCCGCCTCTGGGGGATGGATCGCATCGAGGCCACCATCCCCGCGGCCAAAGACCACACCGGCGGCCTCACCGAGGATCAGGGGCGCGCCGAGGCCATCGGGCGGATCCTTCGGGCCTGCGGTCTATCCGAGACCATCAACTACAACTTCGCCGAGAGGGGCGACCTCGAACGGCTCGGCCGCGAGGACGTGGGGCTGGGCATCCCGGTGCGCATCCTGAATCCCCTCACCGCCGATCAGGCCGAGATGCGCCGCACGATGATCCCCGGGCTCTTGCGCTCGGTGGCCTACAACCTCGACCATGGCGTGAGGAACGTGACCCTCTACGAGCAGGGCCGCGTGCTCTTGGGCTCGGCCGAGGCGGCCCAGCCAAAGGAGCCCGCGAGGGTGGCGGGCGTGCTCTCGGGCGCCTGGCACGATCAGACCTGGTACGCCAAGGCGCGCGAGCTCGACTTCTTCGACGCCAAGGGCATCGTGGACGAGCTCGTCCACGAGCTCCGCATCGAGCGCGTGCACTACGTGCCCGCCTCTCCCGATCGCTACGGCTGGCTCCTTCCCGGCCGCTCGGCCGAGGTGCGCGCCGGCAAGCGCCGGATCGGCTGGGTGGGCGACGTGCACCCGCAGGCCCTCGAGCGCTTCGGCATCGCCCAGCCCGTCGTGGCCTTCGAGCTCGATCAGGAGGCCCTCCTGGAGCTCGCCCACAGGGAGCTCCCCTTCAAGGACATCCCCCAACTCCCGGGAGTCGAGGTGGACCTCGCCCTCGTGGTCTCCGAGGACGTGACCTACGAGACCTGCGTCCAGCGCCTCGGGAGCGCCGGCGGCAGGCTCCTCGACCGCATCGAGCTCTTCGACGTCTACCGAGACCCTGAGCGGGTGGGGGAGGGCAAGAAGTCCATGGCCTTCCACCTCACGTTCCGAGACCCCAAGCGCACGCTCACGGCGGACGAGGTGGATGCCGTCATGGACAAGCTCGTGAGGAAGGTCCAGGGCTCGCTCGGCGCCGAGGTGCGCGGCTAGAGCGCGCTCGCCGCCGTGCCCAGCTGGAACATCCACGCGGCTCACGTCGAGCGCCTCCTCGCCGAGGAGGATCCCGGAGAGCTGGGGATCCGCGACGCGAACGCGTTCCTCTTCGGGAACTTCGTGCCCGACATCTACGTGGGCTACCTCGTGCCGGACGTCGACCATACGCTCCGCTACTGCGACACCCACGTGACGGAGCCCCACGCCATCCCCATCCCCGGGGCCGACGAGTTCTGGGACGAGTTCATCGAGCCCAACGTGGCCGAAGACGGCGTGGACGATCTCACGCTCGGCGTCTGGGCGCACCTCATGGCCGACAACCGCTACAACACCTTCGTGCGAGCCTTCAACGATGAGCACGGCATCCCCGCAGGCAACGAGACGAGGATTCGCAAGCAGTCGGACTTCGACCGCTTCGGCAAGGCGCTCGCGCCCGCCCTCGTGCCCGAGGTCACGCCGGAGCTCCTTCGCGAGGCCGAGGCGTTCGGCCCCTACGAGATCGGCGCCGAGGACGTGGTTCGCGCCATCGCGGCCGCGAAGCGGCTCCTGAACCCTGCGGAGCCGGCCCGCATCTCGGCGAATGCGCCCGAGGCGGTCGAGGCCTCCGTGGGCCCCGCCCCCTCCGCCGCCGACGGCTACCTGCTCCTCACGCGAGATTTCCTCGAAGAGACCTTCGATGCGGCCGATGCCGCCATCCGCGAGGGCCTGCGCCGCTACGCGGCCGAGGTGCGGGCGGCTGGCGGCGACCCTGCGGCGCCCGCTCCCCATCGAGTCCCGAAGCGCCGCGAGCTCCCCGTGGGGCCGCCCCCGTCGATCCTTCTGGCCAAGAACCCGGAGGCAGCCGCCTCGACGCAATCCGCCTCCTCCGGCGAGTTCAGGTCCCGCTGAGTTGCTCGAACCAGTCTCCGGTCTGGTTCCCCGGTGAATCCGAAGCCGCATCGGGTGAGCGATCGGGGCGCGTGACCGAGGGCAATGCTCGGGGAGCCCGCCCAGCGGCCACCGGAGTTGCGATCGCGTCCCGATCGCGGAGCAGAGCGCAAGGGCGCTGCGGAGCGGAGGTCGGGCCAAGAGCCTCCCAGGCCCGGAGAGCGGGCGTTATCGAGACGAAAAAGCCCGGAGGCCAGCGGAGAGAGGAGAGAGTCGAGAGAGATGCGCTGGCATCCGGGCTTGCTGTGGAAGGGCGAGGCTTCCGGGAGGGTGGAACGGAGCCTGTTCTGTGCCCTTCTTGGTCGCTTCTAACATTCCCACTTTTGGGGCCCTCACACACCGCGTGGGAACGATGTCCACAACCTCACCACGATTAGCTGCCACTGAGCGCCGAAGCGGTGCCGTTGGCTCTCGGCGCCTGCCGTTCGGACGCGAACCTGGCCCATCGCGGCGAGAGCCGTAGGCGGGGGCGGCCGCGCGCTCGCGAACCGCCCCCGCCGGAAGAGCCGCTTCTACGATGCCCTAACTCACCTGGGCCACCATCATCATGTTCGTGCTGGTCACGTAATCGCCGGTTGAGGGCGATGTCTGCGGGTCGCCCGCCGTCACGACGGCCATGTCTCCGGCTTCCACGACGCCGTTCTTCTTGGCCACCTGGAGCGCCTCGTAGATGGTCGCCGAGAGGGTCGCCTGGGTCGTCGACTTGAACGCCTGCACGCCCCAGTAGAAGGAGCACTTGCGGATCGTGATCTCGGAGGGCGAGAAGGCATAGACCGGCAGGTGCGGACGGAAGTTCGAGATGAGGCGCGCGGTGCGGCCGGTGGCCGTGGGCGTGAGGATGCAGGTGGCGCCGCAGCGCTCGGCCGTGGTCACGCAGGCGAAGCCGATGGCGCCGTTCACGTTGCGCACGCCGCCCCGGTCGAAGTAGTGCTGGCGCTCCTCGAGGAAGTGCTCGGTCTCCTGGCAGATGGAGCGCATCATCTTCACGGACTCCACCGGGTACTTGCCGGCCGCGGTCTCGCCGGAGAGCATCACGCAGTCGGTGCCGTCGAGGACGGCGTTGGCCACGTCGGTGACCTCGGCGCGCGTGGGGCGCGGGTTGCGGATCATGGAGTCGAGCATCTGGGTGGCGGTGATCACCGGCTTGTAGCTCTCGTTGCACTTGCGGATGATCATCTTCTGGATGTGCGGCACCTTCTCGGGCGGGATCTCGACGCCGAGGTCGCCGCGGGCCACCATGACGCCGCTCGAGGCGTCGAGGATCTCATCGAAGTTCGTGACGCCGATGGCGCTCTCGATCTTGGGGTAGATGGCGATCCTCGGGCTGCCGTTGGCGGCGCAGAGCTCCTTGATCTCCTCCACCGCCTTGGCGTCGCGCACGAACGAGGCGGCGATGGCGTCCACGCCCATCTCGCAGCCGAAGGCGATGTCCTTCTTGTCCTGCTCGGTCACGGCGGGGAGGCCCACCATGACGTTGGGGACGTTCACGCCCTTGCGCTCGCCGAGGACGCCCCCGTTGGTGACGACGCAGTAGATGTCTGGGCCGTCGACGTGGTCGACGGTGAGCCCGATGAGGCCGTCGTCGATGAGGATCTGGTGGCCCGGCTCCACCTCTCGGGGGAGGCCCTCGTAGCTGATCGAGAAGCGGTCATGGTCGCCCACGACGTCGTCGGTGGTGACGACCACATGGTCGCCGGTCTCGAAGGGGACGGGCTCGCCGTCCTTGAGGAGCCCGGTGCGGATCTCGGGCCCCTTGGTGTCGAGCAGGATCGCCACGTGGGCGTCGAGCTCGTCCGAGATCTTGCGGACGCGCTCGATGCCGGCCTTGTGGTAGGAGTGGCTGCCGTGGGAGAAGTTGAACCGGGCGACGTTCATGCCCGCCTTCATGAGCTCGCGGAGGACGTTCTCGTCCTCCGTGGACGGGCCCATGGTGCAGACGATCTTGGTGCGCTTCTTATCGAGGATCATGAGCGGGGCTGCCTCCGATATCCGAGGTTGGTGCGGTGCCGGGGAGCTAGCAGACGACGTTGGCCTTGGGCAGCTCTCCGCCGGCGGCGTAGGCCGTGGCGTTGTCCAGCGTGGTGCGGGCGATGGCGGCGAGGGCCTCCTTGGTGAAGAACGCCTGGTGGCTCGTCACGACGACGTTGGGGAAAGCGCAGAGGATCGAGGTCACGCTCTCCATGATCGCGCTCGAGCGGTTGCGGAAGACGTTGGCGCCCTCCTCCTCGTAGACGTCGAGGCCGCAGGCGCCGATCTTCTGGGTGCGGATGCCCTCCATGAGGGCCTGGGTGTCGACGAGCCCGCCGCGGGCGGTGTTCACGAAGATCACGCCCTCCTTCATCTTCTCGATGGCGGCGGCGTCGATCATGTGGTAGTTGGAGTCGAAGAGCGGGCAGTGGAGCGAGATGAGGTCTGAGCGCTCCAGGAGCTCGTCGAGCTCGACGTAGGTGACGTAGTCCTTGAGGTCGGGGTTCTGGTAGACGTCGTAGCCCAGGACCTCCATGCCGAAGCCCCTGACGATCTCGCACATGGCGGCGCCGATCTTGCCGGTGCCGACGATGCCGGCCGTCTTGCCGTGGAGCGTGTGGCCGAGAAGGCCGGAGAGCTCGAAGTCGTTCTCGCGGACGCGGTTGAAGCCCTTGACGATGTGGCGGTCGGAGGCGAGCGCGAGGCCCATGGCGTGCTCGGCGATGGCCTCGGGCGAGTAGCCCGGCACGCGCATGACGCTGATGCCGAGGTTCTTGGCCACGTCGACGTTCACGGCGTCGAAGCCGGCGCAACGCATGAGCACGAGGTTCACGTCGAAGCCCTTGAGGATCTCGAGCGCGAAGGCGTTGATGGTCGAGTTCACGAACCCGCAGACCGCGTCGTAGCCGTTGGCCAGTGTGGCGGTCATGGGGTTGATGTCGGCCTCGATGAAGTCGATCGAGATATCGGGATAGTCCTTCAGCTGCTCTTCGAAGGACTCCTGGTCGTAGTCGCGGGTGTCGTAGAA
The DNA here is from genome assembly GCA_947631545.1 of uncultured Atopobiaceae bacterium. Taxonomy (GTDB): domain Bacteria; phylum Actinomycetota; class Coriobacteriia; order Coriobacteriales; family Atopobiaceae; genus CANRLS01. Next base: position 15,046 of record CANRLS010000004.1, on the reverse strand, counting down.
CAGGATCTTCATGGCGCCTCCCAAGTCAAAGCCCTCGTTCCGGCCCATCGCCGGTTGCCTTCACGAGACCCCATTCTAGGTTTGTCGATGGGTGGCGGCGGGCTTCAGCCGTTCGGCTGGTCTGCGAAACCCCATGATGGGGAACGATTGCGCCGCAAGCGGTCGTCGCGCCTATCATGGATCGTCTGCCCAAGGGGGAGTGGAGGCACCTTTGAAGAGCTATCTCGTCTCCGGCGATGAGGTCGTCGCCGAGCTGAAGACCGATCCCGAACGGGGCCTCGGCCAATCCGACGCCAGCGCTCGCCTCGCCGAGGTGGGACCGAACAAGCTTGCGGAAGCCGAGAAGGATCCTCTCTGGAAGCGCTTCTTCGCCCAGCTCGCCGACCCCATGATCATCCTTCTCATCGTCGCGGCGGCCATCAGCGCCGTGGCGGGCACCATCCAGGGCGAGAACGACATCGCCGACGTGGTGATCATCCTCTTCGTGGTCGTCGTGAACGCCGTCCTCGGCGTCGTGCAGGAATCCAAGGCCGAGGAGGCCTTGAAGGCGCTCCAGCAGATGGCGGCGGCCACCTCCAAGGTCATCCGAGACGGCACCCTCGTGGACCTCAAGAGCGAGGAGCTCGTGCCGGGCGACGTGGTGCTCCTCGAGGCGGGCGACGCCGTGCCGGCTGACGGGCGCATCGTCGAGTGCGCCTCCATGAAGGTGGAGGAGTCGGCGCTCACCGGCGAGTCGGTGCCCGTTGACAAGCAGATCGCCGCCCTCTCCGTGCCGCCCGAGTCCGACGACGTGGGGCTCGGCGACCGCACGAACATGGTCTACATGGGCTCCACCGTGGTCTACGGACGCGGCCGGGCGGTCATCACCGACACCGGCATGGCCACCGAGATGGGCAAGATCGCCGAGTCGATCAACGAGGCCGAGGAGGAGAGGACGCCCCTCCAGCAGCGCCTGGACGAGCTCTCCAAGATCCTCACCATCGGCGTCATCGTCATCTGCCTCGTGATCTTCGGCGTCGACTTCATCCGCCACGGCTCCGAGTTCTTCGCGCAGCCCACGTTGATCCTCGACACCTTCATGGTGGCGGTCTCGCTCGCCGTGGCGGCCATCCCCGAGGGCCTCGTGGCCGTGGTCACCATCGTGCTCTCCATCGGCGTCACCAAGATGAGCCACGAGGCCGCCATCGTGAGGCGCCTCACCGCCGTGGAGACCCTCGGCTGCACCCAGGTCATCTGCTCCGACAAGACGGGCACCCTCACCCAGAACCGCATGACGGTGGTGCGCCACTTCGGCGAGGACGTCGAGGAGCACGTGCGGGCCATGGCCCTCTGCTCCGACGCCCAGTGGGACGCCGTGGAGGGCGTCGCCAAGGGCGAGCCCACCGAGGCCGCCCTCGTGGCCGACGCCGCCAAGGAGGGCATGCCCAAGACCGACCTCGAGACCACCTTCGTCCGCGTGGACGAGGCGCCCTTCGACTCCGGCCGCAAGATGATGAGCGTCGTCTGCGAGACGCCCCACGACTCCTACATCCAGTACACCAAGGGCGCGCCCGACGAGGTGCTCAAGCGCTGCACCAGCGTGCTGAACGAGGAGGGCGACGTCGTGCCGCTGGACGACGAGGCGCGCGCCTACATCCTCTCCCAGAACAAGGGCATGGCCGACGAGGCCCTGCGCGTGCTCGCCTCGGCGAGGCGCGAGTGGCCCGAGCGGCCGGAGTCCGACGACGCCGCCTTCCTCGAGAGGGACCTCACCTTCATCGGCCTCTCCGGCATGATCGACCCGGTGCGCGTCGAGGTGGGGCCGGCCGTGGCCGAGGCGCACGAGGCCGGCATCCGCGTGGTCATGATCACCGGCGACCACATCGACACCGCTGTGGCCATCGCCAAGCAGCTGGGCGTCATCGAGGATCGCTCCCAGGCGCTCACCGGCGCCCAACTCGACCGCATCTCCGACGAAGAGCTCGCCGCCACGATCCAGGACTACGGCGTCTACGCCCGCGTGCAGCCCGAGCACAAGGTGCGGATCGTCGAGGCCTGGAAGGCCAAGGACCAGATCGTGGCCATGACGGGCGACGGCGTGAACGACGCCCCTTCCATCAAGCGCGCCGACATCGGCATCGGCATGGGCATCACCGGCACCGATGTGACCAAGAACGTGGCCGACATGGTGCTCGCCGACGACAACTTCGCCACCATCGTGAGCGCGGTGGAAGAGGGCCGGCGGATCTACGACAACATCCGCAAGGCCATCCAGTTCCTGCTCTCGTCCAACATCGCCGAGGTCATCGCCGTCTTCGTGGCCACGCTCATCGGCTTCGTGATCCTGGAGCCGGTGCATCTGCTCTGGATCAACCTCATCACCGACTGCTTCCCGGCGCTCGCCCTCGGCATGGAGAAGGCCGAGCCCGGCATCATGCGGCGCGCGCCGCGCTCCTCCAAGGACGGCATCTTCGCCGGCGGCATGGGCGTCGACGTGGCGTTCCAGGGGGCGGTCATCGCCTGCTTCACGCTCGTCTCGTACTTCATCGGCGAGTGGTTCCAGACGGGCGTCTTCGGCGTGGAGAGCGCTCTCAGCTCCTCGGTGCACGGCAACGAGGGCGTGACGATGGCCTTCCTCACGCTCTCGATGGTGGAGATGTTCCACTCCTTCAACATGCGCTCGAGGCGCCAGTCGCTCTTCAGGCTGGGCTCCCACAACTGGTGGCTCTGGGGCTCCTTCGCGCTCTCGCTCGTGCTCACGACCATCGTCGTTGAGGTGCCCTTCCTGGTGGACCTCTTCGACTTCACCGAGCTTCCCGCCCACGCCTACTTCATCGCCATGGGCATCGCCTTCCTGATCATCCCCATCATGGAGATCTACAAGGCCTGTTGGCGCGCCCATGACCGCGCCAAGGGCATCCAGAGCTACTAGGCCGCGCTCCGACCGATGGCCAAGCGCAGGAAGGCATCCACGGCATCCATCGCCCGGCGGCGGGCGAAGGGGCCGAGGGCGCCGCGCGCCCAGCGCGAGGACGCCCTCGAGCGCGAGGCGCTGCCGGCGCTCGAGGGCTTGGCGCACGTGCCGGAGTACGGCGACCTGGCGCCCACGGAGGCGCAGACCGAAGCCTTCGAGGCCTATCGCGCGGGGCGCGGTGGCGACACGGAGCTCTCGATGGGGTTCGTCTGCCGCTTCGACCGCAACTTCCCGGCCGTGCGGACCGAGCATGGGCTCTTCCGTGCCGAGCACGCCGAGCGGATCTTCACCGACGACCTCGCCCGCCCCGTTGTGGGCGACTGGGTGGTGGTGCGCGACGCGCCGGGCCACGACGTGGGCCTCATCGAGGAGGCGCTGCCGAGGAAGAGCGAACTCGCCCGCTGGCGGGGGAGCGCGCGGGGGCGCTTCCAGGTGCTCGCCGCCAACGTGGACCTCGTGCTCGTGGCCCAGCCCGTGGGACGGCGCACGTTCTCGCTCGATCGCATCGTGCGCTCGGCCGTGGTGGCCGCCGACTGCGGGTGCCGCGTGGGCGTGATCCTCACCAAGGCAGACCGAGCCGACGACCCGTTAGAGCTCGCCGATGACGTGGGCGCCGTGAAGGAGGTGCTGGGGCGGGACGTGCCCGTGGTCGCGCTCGCGGCCGGGGCCGACGAGGGCGCACCGCTCGCGCCCGTCGAGGAGGCGGTCGTGGGGGCCGGCGCCCTCTGGGGCGTCGATGCCGTGCGCGAGGTGGTGGCGCCCGGGACGCTCGCGCTCCTCCTCGGCGAATCCGGCATCGGCAAGTCGACGCTCCTGAACGCGCTCCTCGGCGATTCGGTGCTCGAGATCTCCGCCGTGCGCTCGGCCGACGACGCCGGGCGCCACACGACGGTCGCCCGTCGCATGGTGAAGATCCCCGGCGCGGGCGTGGCCATCGACTGCCCGGGCCTCCGGAGCCTTCCCCTCATGGGGCACGAGCGGGGCCTCGACGAGGTCTTCCCGGAGATCGTCGAGCTCGCCGGTCGGTGCCGCTTCAGAGATTGCACCCATTCCGGCGAGCCCGGGTGCGCGGTCGAGGCCGCCGTGGCCGATGGCGAGGTGTCGAGGGCCCGTGCGGACGCCTATCTGGCGCTTGCCCGCGAGATGCGGGGCCATGCCGGGAGCCTCGATCCCGACGTGAGGCTCTAGCTGGGGAGGCGGCCTCTCGGGACACGGCCGTGCGCCGCCACCTGAGGGCTCGGCATCGCCACGCCGTCCTTACCGGCGCCTCGTCTCGGCGCCCCTGCCAGATGGCTTAGACCTCGTCTCCCGGGCAATTCCGCTCCGCTGCCGTTTCCGGGCGTCCCGGCCATGCGGTTCCTCTCGGGCTCCTCGCCCCGTCGCGCGATCCTTGGCGACTGCGCCCGCGCGCCATCGCCCGCGCGCATCCTCCTCGCCGCTGGGCCCATTCGGTTCCCAAAGCCACGGCGGCTCCACGTCCCTGAAGGTCGCCATACCGCCTCTGACCTTGGCGCATCCGCGTTGTTGGGACGTCTCTCGTCCCCGGTGCGACGCCGGTGGCGGTTTCTCGCCCATCGCGCCCCGCGCCCCTGCCGCCTCCTCCCATGCTTTGAGGCGATCAATCCGCGTCGGGGAGGACCTGTGTCGAAGCGCTTCCGTTTGGTGCTCTCCGCAGCCTTCGCGGTGCTCGCCCTCATGGGGTGCCTTGCCTACGGGGGCGCCGTCCGAGCGGAGGTGGAGGCTGATCGGGCGGAGGCCCTCGAGAAGTACGGCGGGGAGGTGGCGACCATCATCGTCGCAGCGGACAACCTCGAGGCGGGGGAGGTCGTGAGCTCGCGCAACTGCGTCGAGCGCGACTGGGTGGCGAGCCTCGTCCCCGAAGGGGCCGTGACCTCGCTCGACGCGATCGTCGGCCGCACGCTCACCTCTCCCATCTCGCGCGGGACGCCCCTCACGGAGGTGGCCCTCAGGGACTCCACCGAGACGCTCGACATCCCCTCGGGGATGGCCGCCTACACGGTCACGCTGAACGAGCGCACGGGCGTGCCGGCCAGCGTGGCCCTTGGCACGAACCTCATCGCCTACCGGGTGGTGGACGGGCAGACGGCGCTCATCTCCACCGACGTCATGGTCATAGGACAGGACCCGGAGGGCCAGAGCCGCATCACCGTCGCCGTGCCCTACGACGACATCTCGGAGCTCATCCAGGCGGCGACCGATCGCTCGCTTCGGCTCGTGCAGCCGTCGTCCGAGGCGGGGGAGCTCGGCGACGTCACGGCCCTCATGGACGAGGTCCCGCCATCCGAGGGCGCCGTCGATGAAGGGGCTGGCGCCGAGGGCGATGTGATCGCAGACGGTGCGGCGGCTGGAGGCGATTCCCCGGCCGAGGGCGATGCGGCCGTGGAGGACTATCGCGAGGATGATCTCTACGCGGAGCCGGAGGGGGAAGCGGCCGAGGGCGGTGCCGAGGCTTTGGACGGTTGGGACGGGGTTCAGTCCGGTGAGGACGGCGAGGCCCTATGAGCTCCGCATTCGCACCCATCGCCGATTCGGCGCCCATCGCGCTCGTCCATGGCGATGGTGACCTTTGGGCCGAGGCGTTCCGCCAACAGGTGAAGGTTCACGTCGACGCCTTCCCGACGGCCTTCGACCTGAGGCGCGCGCTCAACGCCGGGCCGCGCGGCATCCATCAGGTGGTGATCGGGGAGCTGGCGATGCCGCATCCCCTGAACGCCGCGGCGGCCATCGTCCGCGACGGTCGAGCCCGCTCGGTCATCCTCGTCTGCTCCAAGCCGTCGGACGAGCTGAGGGAGCGGGCGATGCGGGCGGGTATCGCGAGCGTCCTCGATCCGAGCGGGCTCTTCGAGCGCTTCGGCGTGGCGCGGCCGCTCGATGGCCGGACTGCGCTCGGCAGCGTGGGTGCGGGCGCAGGCGGTCCCATGAGCGCGGGCATGGCGATGGGCGCGGGCGCGCCGTCGCGGGCCATCCCCGGCGAAGCGCCTTCCGCGCGAGCGCCGCAGTCGCCATCGCCCGTAGCCTTCTCCCCGGCGGCGCAGCCCTTCGCGGGTCCATCGCCCTCGCCGACGATGGCATCCGCGATGCCATCGGCGCTCCCAGACCCCATGGGCTCGTCGTTCGTGGCAATGGGCCCCTCCGCCAACGGCGCCATCAGCCTGCCCGGCGGCGCGCCTCCCAAGAACGGCCCGAAGCTCGTCTTCGTCTCGGGGCGGGGCGGTGTGGGCAAGTCCGCGGTCTGCGCGCTCACGGCGGCGACGGCCGCCTCCTGGGGGCTCGATGTGGCCCTCGTCGACCTCGACCTGGGCTTCGGGAACCTCTTCGGCTACTTCGGTCTCGACGGCCCCGCCGACCTCACGCGCTTGCGGACGGGAGACGGGGTCGAGGAGCTCTCGCTCTGCGGTAGGCGGGCGCTCGAGCGCGTCACGCTCTTCGGCCCCTGCGCCAAGCCGGAGTACGCCGAGACGGTGGCGCCCAAGATAACCGAGATGCTCGACGCGCTCTCCGCCGCCCACGACCTCGTCGTGGTCGACGGCGGCACCTCGTGGGGCGACGGCGTGGCCCAGTCGGTGCAAGCGGCCGACCGGCTCTTCGTCTGCTCGGACGAGCGTGCGGGGGCCGTGGGGACCCTCGCCCGCGTGTGCTCGCTCGCGGTCAGGCTCGGCGTGGCGAGGACGCGCATCTGCATGCTCATCAACCGCTGCGACAGCCGTCACCACGACGAGGGGTTCCTGCGCAAGACCGCCGAGGGCTTCCAGGGCTCGAGGTCCATCCAGATCTTCGATGGCGGCATCGAGGTCGGCGAAGTGATGAGCGTCGGTCGCGCGGGCGAACTGGTGGGGGTGGCGAACGCCTTCTCCGAGAGCGTGGCGGAGTGCCTCGCCTCGACCCTCACGGAGCTGGGGATGCTCCCCGACGACGACCGAGCCCTCAAGGCCGCCGGCGCCCGGCGCCATGGACGGCACGGCTCGGAGCAGCAGGGGAGGCGCGCGGCATGAGCCTCTTGGAGCGGGTCCTCGCGGCCGACGTCCAGGATGCGGGCGCAGCGGACGGTCTGGAGGGCCTCAGCCTGGCGCCGATGCGAAAGCGCCTGAAGCGCGACCTGGTGGACAGGCTCGGCTTGGCCGCCGTGGCGAGCGTCGTCGGCGGCGAGGCGGCGGAGCGCTCCCGCTCGGAGCTCGCCGTGACGCTGCAGGCGATCTTGAATGACGGCGGCTACGAGGGCATGGACCAGGCCATGCGCTCGCGGCTCGTCACCGACGTCCTCGACGAGGTGGTGGGGCTGGGGCCCATCCAGTCGCTCCTCGACGATCCGAGCGTGACCGAGGTCATGGTCAACGGCTGCGGGTCCCTCTTCTTCGAACGGGGCGGCAGGCTCGAGGAGGCGGAGCGGGTCTTCGACTCAGCCGAGCAGATCATGCTCGTGGTGGACCGCATCCTCGCCCCCTTGGGCCGCCGCCTCGACGAGACGAGCCCCATCGTGAACGCGCGCCTGGCCAACGGCGACCGCGTGAACGCGGTGATCGCCCCGATCGCCATCGATGGGCCGGTGGTGACCATTCGGAAGTTCTCGGGTCGGGTGCACAGCCTGCGGCACCTGGTTGAGCTGGGGAGCCTGCCCGCTTGGTACGCGCAGCTGCTCTCCTGGGCCGTGAGGGCAAGGCAGGACATCGCCGTGGCCGGTGGCACCGGCTCGGGAAAGACCACCCTCCTGAACGCGCTTTCGAGGGAGATCGACCCCGCCGAGCGGATCATCACCATCGAGGATTCCGCCGAGCTCTCGTTCGACGAGCATCCCCACGTGGTGAGGCTCGAGACCCGCGACCCCTCGCTCGAGGGGCGAGGGCAGGTCTCGATCCGCGACCTGGTGACGAACTCGCTCCGCATGCGGCCCGACCGGATCATCGTCGGCGAGGTCCGCGGCGAGGAGTGCATCGACATGCTCCAGGCCATGAACACGGGCCACGACGGGTCGATGACGACGCTGCATGCCGGCACCGAGGACGAGGCGGTCCTGCGTCTCGTGCTCATGGCGCGCTTCGGGATGGACCTCCCGGCCCAGATCGTGGAGGAGCAGATCGCCACGGCTCTGGACTTCGTGGTCATGGGCCGGCGGCTTCCGCGGGGCGCCCGGCGCGTGACCTCGGCCTCCGCCGTCTCGCGCTCGGCCGATGGCGGCGTGGCGCTCGACCCCATCGTGACCTACGACGAGGGAGAGGACCACTGGACGCTCGTGAAGGAGCCGGCGTTTCTCGAAGAGGCACTTGAGACGGGCCTCATCGACTCCGGGGAGGTGGCGCGATGGCGCAGGGCCTTCTCTTGAGCGTGCTCGCTGCGCTCGCCTCGGGCTTTCTGCTCGCGGGGAGCATCGGCTCGCCATCGGTGGCGGACGACCTCCTCGTCAAACGGCGGGTGATCTCGTTCGCGGCGCAGGTGGGGGCGACGGGCCTCGGCCGAGCCCTCATCTCCTGGGACGCCTGGGGCGCCTGCGTGGCCTTCCTTCGGGAGCGCCTGGGCAGGGGCGGCACCTACGTGGGGCGCTTCGAGGCCACCGGGCTCTTGCTCATGGCCATGGCTGCGGCAGCGCTCGGCCTCTCGCTGATCTTCGGCTCGCTTCTGCTCGCGCCGCTCACGGTCGCAGTGGCGCTCGCCGCCGTGCCGCTCATGGCGGGCGAGCTCGACCATAGGAGGAAGGCCGCCATCACCGATGCGATACCCGATCTTCTGCGCTCGCTCGCCCTCAGCCTCGGCTCCGGGATGACGCTTTCCAAGGCCATCGGCTATGTGGGGGAACGCACCGAGGGGGAGGCCGGCCAGGCCTTTCGCCGTGCGAGCCTCGAGGTGGCCTGCGGGATGTCGGTCTCCGAGGCGCTCGAGGGGCTCGAATCGTCGCTCGACGCCCCGGGCATGGGGCTCCTCTCCTGCGCGCTCGTGGTGTCGCAGCGCACGGGCGCCCCGCTGGACGGCCTCCTCAACCGTTCGGCCGCCCTCGTGGAGGAGCAGGCCGAACTCGCGCAGAGCCTCTCGACGAAGACCGCCCAGGCGAGGCTGTCGTCGCGCGTGGTCATGCTACTGCCGGTCTTCCTCATCCTGCTCCTCAGCCTCATCATGCCCGACTACCGCGCGGGGCTCGCGTCGCCCCTGGGCATCGTCTGCCTGCTCATCGCGGCTGCGCTCGACGTCTGCGCCTTCCTCGTGATCAAGCGCATAACCGCCGAGGTCGAGCTATGAGCGCGCTGGGGCTTCTCATGGCCATGGCGGGGGCGTTCTGCGCGGCCTGGTCGCTGAGCGACCGGCGCGGCGGCGCATCGGCCCTCGGCGCCGACGACGGGCTCTCGGACCTCTTGGCGCGGATCGGCCGGTGGGGGCCCGTTGCGAGGATGAGGGAGCAGGGCAGATGCGCCCGCCTCGCCGCAGCCTGCGCCGAGGGCGTTCCAGAGATGCTCGACATCCTGAATCTCGGGCTCTCGGCCGGGCTCTCGTTCGATGCCGCGCTCGACCTCTACTGCAATCGCTTCGATGGCGAGCTCTCGGCGCTCATGGAGCGCGCGCGGCTCGGCTGGGGCCTCGGGCTCTCGTCCCGAGCCGAGGCGCTCGAGGACCTGGCGGGCACGACCGGCGTGCCCGCGCTCTCGCGCTTCGCCTCGGCGGTCTCGGAATCGCTCGAATTCGGCACGCCCTTGGCGAGCACGCTCGAACATCAGGCGAACGCCATCCGCCTCGAGCGGAAGCACCAGGTGGAGGAGGCCATCGAGAAGGTGCCGGTGAAGATGCTCCTGCCCATGGGGGCGCTCGTGCTGCCGGCCATGCTCGTGGCCGTGCTCGGGCCCATCCTCGCCCCGGCACTCACGGGGCTCGCGTCATGAGGGGACATGCGGGAAGGCGCCTCGGCGCACCCGCTCGATACGAAGGGGGAATCGACTATGACGAACACGATGCTCCGACTGGACATCGCCACGCGCGGGAAGGTGAGCGCGGCCAGGGCCTGGGCGAGGCGGCGTCGGGACGAGGCGGCCGAGGAGGCCGGCCAGGGGACGGCCGAGTACGCGATCCTCGTCGGCGTGCTCGTGGTCATCGCCATCGGAGCGATCATCGCGATCAGCCCGATCATCAGCGATCTCTGGGGAGACATCCAAACCAACATGGAGCAGCTCGACGGCGCGAACGGCGGTTCGTCGCTGGCGTAGCCGTTTCGATGTTGATGCTCCTCGCCTCGGCGATCCTCCTCGGAAGCGGGGCCCTCCCGCCCGGATGGGACGGTTGGGCCCCGTCTGAGGGGGCGACTGCGGGCAAGGAGACGCACGGCGCAACGGATGCCCAGGACGCGCCGGACGACGGCGATGCCGTCGAAGGCGCGGACGCGCTCGCCGGACAGGCCCCTGCGGGATCGCTCGGCGAGCTCATCGACGACCCTTCGACGTTCATGGGCTCCGAGCTCGTGGATGAGCGCATGCTCGCCGCGCTTGAGGGTCTGGGGGATGCGGCGAGCTACGAATCGCATGAGGAGGATCTGGACCTGCCGGGCGCGGCGACGGAGATCCTCGAGGGCTATCGCGACCAGGGCTGCACGCTCCACTACGCCGATTACCTGGGCGTCCTTGGCGACGTCTGGGGCTGCGTGGTGGAGGGGGAGCGCTGGGTCGAGATGTGCGTCGTGCGCGAGGCCGAGGGCGCGGCGGTCAGTCGCGTGGAGGTGGTGAGGTTCGATGCCGATGGATGGGAGCGCCTGCTCGCCGAATCCGAGGGGCACGTGGAGCCCTACATCTCGTCTGCGAATGGGATGGCCGAAGCGGATGGCGACGACGGACAGACCGGCAGCGAGGCGCTGGCGGAGAGCCCGGAGCCGGAAGGGGCCGATGCCGATGGCCGACAGGGCGAAGGGATCGCCGAAGGGGAGCCTTCGACAAGCGACGGGGCCTCGAGCGTCGGCGGGGCGTCATGAGCGCGCTACGTCCGAGAGCGGCCAATCGACGGTGGAGTACGCCCTCGTGCTCGCCGGCTTCCTGGCGATGCTCGCAGCGCTCGGTGCCGTCTGGTTCGCCGGGCGCGACGGGCTCCTGGTGGATGCCGCGGAGCAGGCGACGTCCCACGGTGCCGGCTGGACGTTCCTCTCCACGACCAAGGACGTCTTCCTCTTCTGAGGCCGCTTCGGGGATGACCGAGAACGGGGCAGTGGCCGAAGCGCCGATGGCCTGCGATGGCAGGCGTGCAGCGCCGCAGGCGACCGGGGTCGAGGCGGCCATGGGTGGAGCCGGCGATGGCGCCGGGGCGCCGGGCGCTCCGAGCGAAGCGGATGACGCGTGCCCAGTCCCAGCTCGGCGCCCTCCCAGCTCCGGTGGCGAGGCTGGGCAAGCGACGGTGGAGGCCGCCGTGCTCCTGCCCACGCTCCTCCTCATCCTGGCGCTCCTCTTGGAGCCGATCTGCGTGCTCTACACGCGCTCGGTCATGGAATCCACAGCCGCGGAGATCTGCCGGGTGCTCGCCACGCGCGGGGATGCCATCACTGAAAGCGAGATCAAGGCCTATGCGCGGCGGCGCTTGCGGGCGGTGCCGGAAGCGCCGCCCTTCCACGCGGGCGGCGAGGACGACTGGGACATCGAATTGGAAGGAGCGGAGGGCGATGCGTCGGTCAGCGTCAAGATCAGCGGGCATGCGCCGCTGTTCCCCATCTACGGGTCCCTGGCCCGGCTCTTCGGCGTCGCGGACGGCGAGGGTCTTCTCATTTCGGTGGAGGTGGCCGAGACGGTGCGGCCGTCATGGCTCGAGGGCTCCTATGCCGACTGGATTCAGATGTGGGAGCACTGACGATCTGGGCGTCGCATCGAGCGGGGCATCCGCTGGTCGGTGCGGACATTCGGCGTCCGAGGCGCGGCGTGCGGGCGCGGACCGGCCATCTATGGAGTCCGGGCACGCATGCGAGCGATCGCATCGCGGCGGTCGTTCGCGGGCGTTCGCAAGGAGCCGCGGCGGAGGTGCGGCGCCCCGGCACGCTGGCGAGGGCTGGTCGCGCTATGGCATCGGCGCCTTCATCGACGAGGAGGGCGGCCTCACCACCGTGGCCGTTGCGCTGGCGCTCCTGGTCTCGCTCACCCTCGTGTTCGCGCTCCTCCAGGTGCAGTGGCTGAACGGCCGGAGCGCCGATACCCAGGCCGTGGCCGATGCGACGGCGATGGCCGGCTGCCAGGTGGTGCGCGCCTACAGCACCGTGGCCCAGGTGATCGACGCCTGCGTGGTCACGATCGGCATGGCGGGCATGTTCGCCGAGGGAGCGGGGCTCGTGCTGGAGTGCATCCCGCCGACGATTCCCGTCGGCATGGAATGCACCAGGGCCGGGGATCAGATCTTCGACGCGCGACGGGAGTTCTCCACGAGCGCGGCCCGCGGCCTCGAGGGCTTCGAGAAGGCGATCCCCGCCCTCATCTACGCGGACTCCTTCATGACGGCCCATGCCAACAGCGCCGACGGGATCGACTACTGGGGCGTCGCCTTCCCCTTCCCGGAGGAGAGCGGGACGGACTTCGGGCTGGACGAGGGCGCGGACGAGGAGGCGGACGAGCTCTCGGACACGAACGACGAGATGGCGGAGAAGACGGAGGAGAACCAGGAGTTCGCCGACGGCATGGACGATGCCCTCGAGCGGGGCTGGCGCGCCGACTGCGGAAGCACCGCGAGCGCGAGGAGCATGCACGAGCGGGCCGAATCGCTCGCCGGCCTCACCGGCTCGATGAACCAGCGGGTCGGCGACTACGAGAACTGGAACTTCGGCATGGCGCTCACGAGGGCGCGGAACTACTACCAGAAGCGGCTAGAGCGGGAGCGGAGCGAACGGACCTCGCTCAGCTACACCTACGAGATCGCCGACTCCTATGTGCGCGAGAGCTACTACGAGTACGCCGAGGATCTGCTGCAGCGCGGCACGTACAGCGCGCAGGGCGACAGCATCGACATGGACCTCCCCGAGCTCGCCAACTCCGTCGAGGAGCTCAAGCGCACGGACCTCTACAGCCGAAGGGCCTGGCCCTGCACGCGGGAGGGAACGCGCACCGTCATCCATGCCTGGAGCGGCTGCCGCGGGGCGACGGGCCCCGCGGCCGGCACGGCGACGCTCAGGGACCTGGAGGAGGGGCGGGTCAAGCGCTGCGCCGAGTGCGACCTCAGCATCGGGCAGGTGGCCAAGGCCGCCACCGGCGCCCTGAACAACGACGCGGGCTTCGAGCACTACTGGCAGATCGTCGTGGACGCTTCGAGGGACTGGGCGGAGAACCGCAGGAAGTTCGACGAATCCAAGGGCGAGATGGAGGATATCGGCGATGAGGGGATCGATCTCTTCGATGCGGCCATGCGCAAGTTCGAGGCGCCCCGCCCGAAGCTCCAGCCGCCCGGGGCCTGGGGCTGCATCTCGGTCGTGGGCCATGGCGAGGTGGAGAACGACAGGATCGTGCGGGCCTTCACCGGCGAGGCGGAGCTTCCCTTCGGCGTCGCCATCGCCGGAGCCACGCTCGCGCCCGACACCTCGACCTATGAGAACAACCTGCTCTCGCACTTCTGGGACAGCATCGAACCCGGGGACGGCGGTCTCTTCGAGCCCATCCTGCAGATGGTCTTCTCGCTCTGGGGGGACCTGCTCATGGCCTACCAGGGGGCGAGCGAGGGATTCGGCGCCGCCTTCAACGGCATCTTCGATTTCCTGGACAACCCGATCACGGGCTGGCTCTCGGAGCCCATCCGGAACTCGCTCCTCGACATCATCGACAACCTCCACTTGGAGCCGGCGGACTTGAGGCTGAAGAAGCCCGTGCTCTGCCACACCCAGGACATCCTCGACAAGGACGGGAATTCGACGACGGCGAAGATCCTGCACTACCTGCAGGTCATCCCATCGGACGGGGACTTCGACGACATCCTCGAGGCGGTGGGTCAGAAGGCGCTCTACGAAGGACTCGACGAGGAGATCACGATCGCCGAGTTCAGGCTCGACATCCTCGGCTTCAACCTCTTCACCATCCCCTTCACGATCAACATCGCCGAGATGCTCGGACTCGAGGATCCGGAGGCGGCCACGTGAGCGCGGGCGAGTCGGGGCAGATGACGCTCGAGATGGCGGTGATGGTGCCGGTCGTCCTCGTGGTGGCCGTGGTGGTGGGAAACGTCGCCTGGTACCTGAACCTCTGCTCGCGCTTCGACCGCGTGGCGATGGATATGGCGATCGCCCACGGCGTCTCGCCGACGGGGGAGCAGGACGCGACGTCGGGGGCCATCGCCATCAAGGAGGCCATCGAGGAGGCCATGGGCGGCTCGGTGGAGGTCGACGTGCGGATGGAGCACGTGGGCATCTGGAACGGCTTCGATGCGCTCTCGCTCTCGCCCACGCGGATGCGCATCGTGTGCACGATGGGGTTCAGGCCCTGGCCCCAGCGCCTCTCCATCGGCTTCGTCGAGACGGAGATGCCCACGATCGCCCATCACAGCCGCTCCGTGGTCGTGGATGTGGGGCAGATGGGATTCGGAGGCGGTGGCGATGCCTGAGTTCGTGCGCGTGGAGAGCGCCGATTGCGAGCCGTTCAGGGCCCGGCTGCTGGATGGATTCTGGGACAGGCTCTGGGGGCTCCTCGGCGAGCGGGACCCGCGGAGCGCCCCGGCGGCGGTGCTCTGCCGCTGCTCGTCCATCCATACCTTCGGCATGGCCTACGACCTCGATGTGTGCCTCGTGGACGGCGAGGGGCGGACGGTCGCGTCGAGGCGGGGCGTGGGGCCGGGGAGCGTGGTCTCGAAGCGGGGGGCGGAAATGGCGATCGAGCGTCCCGCGCGGGATGGCCCGTGGATCGGGATCGGAAGCTCCGTGAGCTTTGCGAAAGAGGAGGCAGATGATGCCCTATAGCATCGATTCGACGGGGTATGGCCAAGGGATCGGCACGGGAGCCGACGTCATCCCACCGGAAACCGACGTCGCGCCGATGGCGCGAACCATGCCGTGGGGCGCATCCGCAATGGACGGTGCGCTGAAGAGCGCGCCGCCATCCGCACCGCTACCGCCCTCCTCGCCCTCCTCGCCCATGGGCGCGTCTGCGCCCTCGCCCT